>NZ_CP096200.1:600000-900000 GCF_023195835.1 Vibrio sinaloensis
GTAATCACTTCATCGGCGAGAGGAATATCACTGGTAATGACAAGATCGCCGCTTTGACAGCGCTTAACGATTTCGTTATCGGCCACATCAAACCCTGCTTGTACTTGAAGCATGGTGATTTTGTTCGATGCAGGTGTACGAATAAACTGATTGGCGACTAAGGTCACTTCCACCCCAGTGCGCTCTGCTGCTCGATAAAGAATGTCTCTTACTACAACCGGACAGGCGTCTGCATCGACCCATATTTTGTTCACTCTGATTTCCTTACTGCTGTTCGCGCACACAAAGCGCTAAGGCGGCCATTAGACCGCACTTTTGCCAATCTCGATAGTGCTATTTGAACTTCACCGCGGTCCCACTCACGCTGACCATCATCATGCTGCCGCCACTGCCGATCACTTCGTAATCAATATCGATGCCAACAATACCATCGGCACCCAGTTCACGCGCTTTAGCTTCCATCTCTTCAAAGGCAATTTCTCGCGCCCGACCCATTTCTCGCTCGTAAGCCCCTGAACGGCCGCCAACCACATCACGAATCGCACCAAACATATCTTTAAAAATATTGGCGCCCAAGATGGCCTCGCCGACAACCACGCCCAAGTAATCTTGCACTGGGCGCCCTTCGACAACGGCAGTGGTAGTTTTTAACATGGTGTTCTCCTTACGTATTAAATGACTAGAGTGAGAGCCTAACTTCATCTTTTCAAACACTGCGGCAAACCACAGATTATGATTCAGTATCGAAACTAGGCTGCTCAACTGCAACTCTTTTTGACCATAGCGCGAGAAACAAACCCGCATAAACAAATTCGCCCCTAAGCAGTATGCGGATTAGGGGCGAATGACTATTTGACGCGTAGCAATCGATGTTTGACTGTGCCCAGTTCAAACTCCATCACTTGCGAGCGCTGCATTTTTTCAATCTTTTCAATCATGGTTTGGCTGTAGCCTTTGCGTTTCATCCACTGCATTGGCTCGGCAAAGCTATCTTCATTAACCACATAAGGCTCACCTCTATGCTCGCCAGCAAACACATTCACCACCCAGACTCTGGACTGAAAATCGAGTACATCTAATAGACTGGCTTTTAGCTTCTTCAACATAGTGAAACACCAATTAACTGGACAACAACCACACACCGACGCCCATCATCAGAGTGCCCGCGATACGATTTAACAAACGGACATTGTGCGCCTGACCAAGCAAGCGTTTGAGCCCTTTACCACCGGTGGCATAGAGTGTCATGCAAATGAACTCAAACAGCAAAATAATCGCAACCAATACCACCAGCTGCGGAGCTAAAGCACTGCTTTGATCGATAAACGGTGGCAGCAAGGAAATCATAAATGCCCAGCCCTTGGGATTGGCAATTGCAGTTACGAAACCTTGTACAACCAAATCCCAGTCGGAGTGAACGACTTCTGCTCGTTGATCAAGATTGATCGCTAGTTTCCCGCGCGAACGCCACATCTGCACACCTAGGTAAAATAGATAGCCACCGCCAATGAATTTCAAGGCGATAAACAGCCATGGGTAGTTCAGCATAACAGCGGCAATTCCCAATACCGCAGCGACGGCCACCAGCCCAACACCGACCAACTCTCCCGCCATCATCCACAATGCGCGGCGATAACCAATACTCATGCCGAGCGTGAGCGCCAATGTCATGCACATACCTGGAGTAATGGAGACAAAAAAGAAAGTGGGTATAAACATGCCTAGTAGGGTGGTATTCATAGTGGCTCGTAAGGTTGGTTTTATTGATAACATAATCGAATCAACTCACAAATCCAATCCACGCTGAGCATCGATTATGGTAACTAGGTTAAATCAGCCTATAATCCACTGTCGATACTGTTCATAAGGAAGGATGCTCTTTGCTGTTTCAACGCTTGTTTACCCTATTGATTTTCAGTCTGCTGGTTGGGTGCAGTTCACTGAATGTTGCTGATCTAGCGGAAAAGCCTGCTTCTTACCACCTTGGTTATCAATCACACTCCCCACTCGCTAACTACTTTGAAAAGTTGCAGCACTCAGACCCCGATCTAAGTGGATTTTTAGCACTTGACCAAGGCGAAGACGCTCTGTTGGCGCGCTTGGCCTTGATTGAAACGGCACAAGCAAGTTTGGATTTGCAGTACTACATCTACCGTAGCGACGAAACCAGCCATCTGTTGACATGGCGACTGTATGAAGCCGCCGAGCGCGGTGTAAGAGTGAGGCTACTGCTCGATGATATGCAAAAGCGCAATGATGAGCATATTGCCGAACTAAATAGTCATCCTAACATCGAAATTCGCCTGTTTAATCCTCACCAGTATCGACAGGCACGCCTACTGGCCATGGCGAGTGACTTTGAACGCCTCAATCGTCGGATGCACAACAAATCACTTACCGCAGACGGTGTCGCCAGCATAGTGGGAGGACGCAATATCGGCAACGAATATTTCTCTTTTGCCTCCAATGTTGAGTTCGGCGATTTTGATTTATTACTTTATGGCGAGGTGGTTGAGCAGACCGCCGATCAATTCGATCTTTATTGGAACAGCCGTTACGCGATTCCAATGGAGTGGATTGTCGAGCACAGCGAGACCTTACAAGCAAGCAGTATCCAAGAGCAAGTCGGTCGTTTACAACTTAAAGAAAAATTTTCATCAGGACAGTATGACTTTCGTAAGCTTCCGCTCTATCAACACCTTAATGACGGCACCATAGAGCTATTCTGGGGTAAAGGCCAAGTTTGGTACGACCATCCCGACAAAATCGACCATCAACAAAGCCAACTGGTCGACAACCTTGAGCAGCTGTTGGCGACTGTCGAGCAATCGGTAGTGATTATTTCTCCATACTTTGTTCCTGCTCAAGCAGGAACAGAGGCCTTGATCGCGGCGGTGCAGCAAGGTGTAGATGTCACCATTATTACCAACAGCCTCGCCTCCAATGATGTGTTCGCGGTGCACGGCTGGTATGCCAAGTATCGTAAACAACTGGTTCAAAGCGGTATAAAGCTTTGGGAAATGAAAGTCAGCGCCGATAGTAAAAGTAAGTGGAGTGTCACTGGCAGCAGTCGCGCCAGCCTGCATGCAAAAGTCATCTTGGTCGACCAACGTATCCTCATCGTCGGCTCAATGAATTGGGATCCACGCTCGAGCGATCTTAATACTGAAATGGCCGCGGTTTTTGAGCAGCCTCAATACGTCAAGCATACACTATCTAAACTACCGAGCGAGCTTAATGCCAATGCTTATCAACTCATGGTACAAGACGGCCAACTGATGTGGCGCGATAACACCTCTGGTGAGATTGTTGACACTGAGCCACAAGCGAGTGTTTGGCGCAGAATTGGCGCGTGGCTGTCGGGAATACTACCGATTGAGCAAATGCTATAACACAGGTGCAGTTCTGTGATAGTGAATCGCCATTTGTCATTGCACGTTTATGCATTCAATTTCTCAAGTAATGAGAATGGAGCAAGCTTTAATACTTGGAATTTCTGACGTTAAAATAGATAAATAAAAGATAATAAACCCAGAAAAATAGGTTAACACCTAGTTAAAAGACCAAGAAATCAGGTGACATTGATCACATTCAAGCATCCATCTGCTGTTTTTGTTTTCTGATTTTTCCTCGTGCCTGCTAACCTCCTGCTCGCCTTGAATTGAACTCAGGGTGCATAACTATAAGGAGTGTTCACTATGAATACCAAGAAACCGATGTCGCTGACTAGCCGTGTTATTTTAGGTATGGTCGCTGGTATCTTGACAGGCTTTGTTATTCGCAGCCTATTTGCAGACAACGGATTTGTCGATGCATACATTGTTAATGGATTATTCGAAGTCGGCGGAAAAGTCTTCGTCGCAAGTTTGAAAATGCTTGTTGTTCCACTGGTGTTCGTTTCGCTAGTTTGTGGAACCAGTTCACTGAAAGATCTTTCGACGCTTGGTCGTATGGGGGGAAAAACCCTTGCTTTCTACATCATCACGACTGCGGTCGCGATTACGCTTGCCCTAACCATGGGTCACGTTTTCCAACCAGGTGCAGGTGCCGATTTAACCGCAGCCAGTTCATTTCAGTCCGCTGAGGCGCCATCGCTGGGTCAGGTGATCATTGATATGTTCCCGACCAACCCAATCAGCGCTATGGCGGAAGGCAAGACACTGCAAGTGATCGTGTTTGCTTTGCTGTTTGGTATTGCAATCAGTGCCGCTGGTAAACCAGGTGAGCGTATTGCTGCCTTCTTCTCTGATCTGAACGAAGTGATCATGAAGTTGGTTGCGATCCTAATGCACTTGGCGCCGTTCGGTGTGTTCTTCCTGATGGCCAAGCTGTTTACTGGCCTGGGTTTAGGAGCCATCGTCAACCTAGCGGAATACTTCTTAGTGCTGGCCGGAACCTTGGTTCTACATGGCCTGGTCACTTACAGCGTCATGCTCAAAGGCTTCACTGGTTTGAGCCCAATTACCTTCTTGAAGAAGATGGAAGACGCAGTAATGTTCGCCTTCTCTACTGCTTCTTCTAACGCCACTATTCCAGTTACTATGGAAACGGCAAAAAACCGTATGGGTGTTGATAACCGCATCTCCTCATTCACAGTGCCACTTGGCGCAACCGTGAATATGGATGGTACCGCGATCATGCAAGGTGTCGCGACCGCGTTTATCGCACAAGCCTTTAACATCGACCTCACCATGGGTGACTACCTAATGGTGATCGTGACGGCAACGCTGGCATCGATTGGTACCGCGGGTGTACCTGGTGTTGGTCTGGTTATGCTAGCGATGGTACTCAATCAGGTAGGTCTACCACTGGAAGGCATCGCGCTTATCATGGGTGTTGACCGCTTACTGGATATGATTCGAACGGCAGTGAATATTACCGGCGACAGCGCAGTCACTGTGATTGTGGCTAAGTCAGAAGGCGCGTTGGACGAGACACGATTCAACGATCCTTTAGCGGGTGAAAAAGAGGAAGAGGTGCACTTAAAGCACTCTGACGCTTAATTCTCCCTCACTGCTTTACCACAAACCCGAGGCTGCCTCGGGTTTGTTGTTTCCACTCAACAAGTTAAACAAAACCCAACCATTTTCTTCGACTATCACTACGCAAAATTGAACAACCTCAGCCATAATTAACAAATCCATCAATAGCAATTGATAGGGCATTTGTTATGGCAGTTTTTCGTTGGATCCTCACCTGTATCACCGTCCTGAGTAGTATCGTCTGGTCACTTGTCGCGTCTGCGGCCATGCCATTTGATCTGCCTCCAGGTCTTAGCATTGCCGCCGCTGCGCAGCAAAAACATGGCGACCGTTTCCTCGATGTTGAGGGCGTGGTTGGGCACGGCCTAGCCACCGATAGCAACGGAGTCGGCATCATAGTGGTGTTTACTGAATCTCCCGTCGTGCCGGGAGTGCCGGTCGCTGTCGATGGGGTGAAAGTCAAAACCGTGTTTAGTGGCCGCTTTTATGCACTGGCACCACCGCTCTGTGGCGGTCCGCCTTCCGAGCGACCCGCAGAGTGCTTTTCTGACCCAGAGCCAGAACCAACGGTAGACCCTACCGCTCGCTTTGAGCGACCAGTACCGATTGGGGTTTCAACTGGTCACCCCAATATTACTGCTGGCACCATAGGTGCTAGGGTGACCGATGGTACGGATGTCTACGCGCTCAGTAATAACCATGTGTTTGCCAACTCAAACCAAACGAGTGTGCCAGAAAACATCCTCCAACCTGGCCCTTATGATGGGGGTGTGGAAAATGGCGATACTTATGCAACATTAGTCGACTATGAGCCGATTTTGTTTGATGGTTCTGCCAATATAATGGACGCAGCGATCGCCCGCAGCGACGAAGCTTCACTCGCGACTGCAACGCCCGCCGATGGTTATGGCACCCCGTCCTCGAGTGTCGAAACCGCGATGCCTGGACTCGCGGTTAAAAAATACGGCCGCACCACCGGATTTACTCAGGGCACAGTAGACAGCATCAATGCCACCGTCAATGTCTGTTATGAAGGGGGATCGAGTTGTACCAAATTAGCCATGTTTGTCAATCAGGTGGTCATCACTCCAGGTACATTCAGTGCAGGTGGCGATTCTGGCTCGTTGATCGTCGCCAGTGATAGCAATGCCGCAGTCGCTCTGCTGTTCGCGGGCTCGTCGTCTTACACCATAGGATCTCCAATCACCCCGATATTACAGCGCTTTAATGTTACCATTGACAGTGCGACTGCACCGCCACCACCTACGGGCGATTTTGCACTCACCGCCTCTGGCTACAAAGTGAAAGGGCAACACAAAGTCAATTTGGAGTGGAGTGGTAGTCAAGCGACCCAAGTCGATGTGTACCGCAATGGCGTACTGGTTGAAACCGTGACTAACTCTGGCTTCTATAACGACAACATCAACAGCAAAGGCGGCGCGACCTATAATCACAAGGTGTGCAACCAAGGAACGGAAACCTGCTCGAACACCTCAGTGACCGTGTTTTAGCGCTGTGCACCCACTCGCGATCTCTGTGATGATGTGACAAAGCTGTCTTGGCCATTGCGACCGAGACAGCTTTATTGCTGACAATTCAACCATATCCAACCTAACTCACACACCTCGCACCGTTTCAGCTTTACAATGTGTTACATCATAATAACAAGTCACTTTCAAAGGAGTGAAAGCATGAAACTGCAGTGGTGTGTTGCTGTTCTACTTTTGTTGCCCTTTTCTACCTTTGCCGCCTCTTCTACCGAACAGGTGCTGCCATTAACTCAATCAACCATAGGTTATGCATCGTTACTCATTTTTGCTATCGCCTACACGCTAGTGATGCTCGAAGAGTACCTGCAACTGAGAAAGTCCAAGCCGGTACTGCTTGCCGCCGGGATCATCTGGGCGATGATCGGTTATGTGTATAGTCAGTATGACCAAGTTGAAGTGGCCAAAGCGGCGCTGGAGCATAATCTGCTTGAATACGCTGAGTTGCTGCTGTTCCTGCTGGTTGCGATGACCTATATCAGCGCGATGGAAGAGCGCAGACTGTTCGACGCGCTGCAAGCTTGGATGGTTGGCAAAGGCTTCAACTTTAAAACCTTATTCTGGCTCACCGGGATATTAGCCTTCTTCATTTCCCCTATCGCCGATAACTTAACCACAGCGCTGCTGATGTGCGCCGTAGTCATGAAGGTAGCGGGCGACAACACTAAGTTTATCAATCTCGCGTGCATCAACATTGTGATTGCCGCCAACGCAGGCGGGGCTTTCAGCCCATTTGGTGACATCACCACGCTGATGGTTTGGCAAGCCGGTCATGTCTCATTTTCAGAGTTCATACCACTGTTTCTGCCCTCAGTACTCAACTACTTAGTGCCTGCGATCATCATGTCGCTGTTTATTCCCAATGCCAAACCTGACGTGGTTCACCAGCATGTCGAGCTTAAACGCGGCGCGCGAAGAATCGTCGGCTTATTTATTTTAACCATCGCCACGGCTGTCGCTTTTCACGCGGTACTTCACTTCCCGCCAGTAGTGGGCATGATGATGGGGCTCGCTTACCTCCAGTTCTTCGGCTTTTTCCTCCGTAAAACGCTTAAGGCTTCGTTAAAGAAAAAAGCGCTGCGGGCAATAGAAAACCGAGACGACTACGCATTAAAACGTTTAGGCTCAGTGGTACCGTTTGATGTGTTTCGCCGTGTGTCTCACGCCGAGTGGGACACGCTATTGTTCTTTTACGGCGTGGTGATGTGTGTCGGAGGCTTGAGTTTACTCGGCTACTTAGGGCTGATTTCCGAGGTGATGTACACCCAGTGGGACCCGGTGTGGGCCAATGTTATGGTCGGTATTTTGTCGGCGATTGTCGATAACATTCCCGTGATGTTTGCGGTACTGACGATGGAGCCAACAATGAGTATGGGCAACTGGCTATTGGTTACATTAACGGCTGGAGTTGGCGGTAGTTTACTCTCTATCGGATCGGCTGCGGGTGTGGCTTTGATGGGGGCCGCGCATGGTAAGTACACCTTCTTTGGTCACTTAAAGTGGGCGCCGGTGATTGCCATCGGCTATGCCGCCAGTATCGCCCTGCACTTAACCCTCAACAGTGCACTATTTACTTGAGGCTGAATCCGGCTCGAATTGACGCTTTTGCCAAGTACTGGCAAGTTGGTACTTGGCACAAACGCTACAGGTAAGTAGCTCGTTATTGCCGTGAATGCGCATCACAATATCTTCGCGCTTCTCTTTAGAACTGTTGCGCATTTGAATGGTGAGAAAGTTATCCTTTACTTCAAAGGGCTTAGTAAAATTCTCCCCTTTGGTTTTGATAATGGTCACATATGCGTCGCGAAACTCGAGTCGATCTTGGTTATACAAGTTGTCAAACACCCCGGAAAACTCGTAAGTCTCTTTATTGAGGATACGTTCAGTCTGCTCGTCTGAGCACCCGAGTAGCGTTGTTGTCATCAGTGCCACTAAGGCCAAGTTCGCGACCCTACCAGATATTCGCATTCCTTTACTCCATTTGCTCGAGCGCAAGCAACTTCGCTTTACGCTCAACACCTCCCGCGTATCCGGTCAGCTTACCATTTTTACCTATTACTCGATGGCAAGGCACTATGATAGAAATCGGATTCTTACCATTGGCCATCCCTACCGCTCTGACCGCTTTGGGCTTACCAATCGCATCGGCAATCTGTTGGTAACTCCAAGTTTGACCAAATGGGATTTGCGTCAGTGCTTGCCAAACCTGCTGTTGAAATGGCGTTCCCACAGCAGCTAACGGTAGGGTAAAGTCCCGACGTTGGCCTGTAAAGTATTCTTGCAACTCTTGTACCGCCTGACTCAAAATCGGGTGCTGTGGGGTATAGTCGCCCAGCGTGTTAGGTTGTGTTGTTTGAGTCTCAAACCAAACGCCCAACAAGCCGTGTTCATTGGCCTGAAGCGTGATATCCCCAAGTGGAGAAGGACAGTAACAGTAATAATTCATGCATGACTCCAACAATGAAATGTGGCGTAGCTGCCCCACGGAGCAACCGATTTAGGATTGAGTTGGTTAAAGGTCTGCAACGCTTTTTTCACCACCAAATCCCCTTCTAAAAAACAGTTTGGATCACTTTGGCCTCGCAACTTGGCATAGTTTACGGTCCAAGGGCCAATCCCCTTGATTTTCAGCCATTCGCTAGGGTCGTGTTGCGGATACTGAGCCACATAACTGGCAAAGCGCGCAAGTGTCTGTTTGCGGCTTTGTGGCATACGCAAAAACGACAAATCCGCGTTGATCAAATCGGTTGGCGTAGGAAAGTGCGTCACCTCATTCGGCTGCAACGTCGCCACTAACAAATTGAGCTGACCAATCGCCGCTTTAATCGACACTTGTTGACCTAGGATGGCTCGAACACCTGCCTCCCAAGCGCTCCAAACGCCGGGAATACGAATACCAGATCGCTTAACCAGATCAGGAGCCAAACTGGATAGGTGCTGCTCAATACTCAACACATCACTATCTAAATCAAACATTCGCCTGAACTGGTTAACCAAAGCTCTCAACTGACTGACCTGTTCCAATTGGAACTCAACCCGCATAACCCCAGGCTTGCGGTGAGCGATGGAAAACCAAGCTCGCTGTCCGTTGAGTGAGACACTGCGCTGATACGCATGCTCGGTCACGACTTCTAAGCCATCAATCGCACGTAAACGATAGAAGTCCAACATGTGCTGCCAATCGAGCGGCCCACGATAAGCCAAGTCAAGGCAGTTAGTGTGTACTTGCTTTTGCTCGACCTTTCTCAACTGCGATGGCGACATCTTCATCACCTTATAAAAAGCATCATTGAAACGACGAACGCTGTTAAAACCGCTGGCTAACGCGATATCCGTTACCGACAACTGGCTACTGTGCAGCAGCTGTTTAGCGAACATGAGCTGATAGTAGAGCGCATATTGCTTAGGCGACATGCCCAAATAGTGATTGAACAGTTTTCGCAAGTAGCGGTCCGATATGCCTAAACGCAGGCAAAGCTCGGCTAGAGAGCAACGCTGCAACTCCCCTTGTTCGATAAAGCGAATCGCTCGTTGAAAGGTCACTTCTGTGCCCTTCCACGCCCAGGAGCTCGGTGCACTGTCTGGGCGACAACGCAAACAAGGTCGGTAACCCGCTTGCAGGGCTTGCGCCTTGTCGTGGAAGTACTCGACGTTCTCTTCTTTCGGCAAGTTAGCCGGACAAATCGGTCGACAAAATATCCCGGTGGTTTTGACCGCAACATAAAATTGGCCATCAAAACGACTGTCACGGGCAACCCGCGCAGTATGACACTCGTTTTGCGTAAGCTTTGTGATTACACGACTCATGGGATTTTCCGATGCTGTTCAGAACCTTATGTGAGTCTAATCGCATCGGTGCTAATTACTAGCCATTTTCGGAACTAAATTCTATTTGCCAAGTGTGATGCTTGTTCTAAAGTTAGCTATGCAGAGTAATTAATAATAAGGAAGTTGGCTATGAACCTGCACTCTTGCACTATTGTGCTTAAAGATCACCTCACCATGACGTGTGATGATGTCGAACAAACCTTAGGCATTATCGATCAACACGGCCCCGCCAATATCGACAAAATTCTGATTGAGGCGTTTGACGGGCAAGCGGTACGTCGCTACGACGCGCTCTCTATCGAGGAGTCGATTGAAAGTCTGATGAGCTTATAGCATCAAGACTTCACTACTGATAGCAGCCCCACTTCGGGGCTGTTTGCTTTTTCGGGAGCAACTCATTCGAAAAATTTGAAGGTTACGCTCGAAATCCCCCCATTCTTTCGCCCCTCTCAGATACCTATACTGGCCCCAATGAAATAAAACGGCTCTAATATAGCCCAACTTCCTAGTGAGGCAGCATTATGAAAAACACTCTCGTTCTTAAATCTAGCATCCTTGGCCCACACTCTCAGTCAACACAACTGATTGATAAGGTGCTAGAAGGCAAATCAGGTATCATCGAGCGCAATCTTGCAGAAAACCCACTTCCTATCCTGGATATGGATGTCGCGACGGCACTGCGCGGTGGTGATGATCTTACTGAGCAGCAGCAAGCGATTTTGGCGCTGTCTGATCAGCTGATCGACGAACTCAAAGCCGCAGACCAAATCGTGATTGGTGCGCCAATGTACAACTTTATGGTACCGACTCAGTTGAAAAACTGGTTCGATATGATTGCCCGCGCTGGTGTGACGTTTTCCTACACCGAAAACGGCCCTGTGGGACTTATCGACAATAAAAAAGTGATCGTAGTGACAACCCGTGGCGGCTTGCACAAAGACTCACCACGCAACTCAATCGAAAGTTACTTAACGACTATGCTTGGTTTTATCGGCTTGACTGACGTTGAATTTGTTTATGCCGAAGCGCTCAACATGGGTGAAGAACAAGCTGAAGCTGCTCGTGAGCAAGCCACTCAAGCGCTAAGCGAACTGGTTTAGCACTGGTTTAATCCCAATCGGATATAAACGCCCATAATGTAAAAAGCCCAGCATTCTCTGCTGGGCTTTTGTATTCATGGCAAATGGCAAGTTACTCGTCGACAGGCAGATCCGCCATCTGTTGAAAACTAAAGGCGGTGACTGGATCGATCGTTTTCACCATCTCTTCCACTTGCTTAATCGCTTCAATCGAACTGCTCGCTTTACGATAGCTGAGATAAATCGGGCGACACCAAGCTTGTACCCCGTTCACTTCGTGCAGTTGCCCGCCCGCTAGGAACGGCTGAACTAATGAGTCGGGCAAATAGGCACTGCCGCCTTTCTCGAGAATAAAATCTAGGGCAATACGTGCGTTAGAGGTGCGCAGATAAGGCGCGGGGATTTTTGGGTGGCGCTCGGCGTGCTCTGAGGCAAATTTTGTTCCCCAGTCAACGTACACATACTTAGACTCAAACACCGACTCGACACTGTCTGCTTCGGTCGAGACTAGGGTCAGCACCACGTCCGCCACTTTTTTGCAGTGCAACTCATCCGCTTTAATCTGATCAAAGGCAAACGCCATATCTAGGGTACGCTCCTGCAAATTTCGGGTCAGCGCTTCTCGGCCCATGATCTCGGCAATAAAGCCGTATCCGTCAAACTCGTCGGTGATTAACGAGAGGCAGTTTTGCAAATAGGCATCCCAAACATTTGGGGTGCCTCCTAAGGTCAGCTGTAGGCCCTTACCGCTCTCTAGGGATAGCTCCATCTTGGCTTGTTGCAAAGTGCTGACCATCACCTCGGCGTAGCTTATCAACCGCTCACCTGATGATGTCAATTTGATGTTGTTGCGATCACGGATAAACAACTGGGTATCGAAGTAGCTCTCAAGCTGCTTGATTCGCGCACTCACTGCCGCTTGGGTAATGTAAAGATTCTCGGCAGCTTTGCCAAAGTGTCTGACCTGCGCCAATTCTAGAAAGGTTCTGAAGACTTTTACGTCCATTATTTTTCCTCTGCCAACAAGCGTTTAAAGGTAGCAAGTTGCTCGTTTTTTTTAATCTTTAGTTCACGAAACTGTTATCTAAATTCAATAAATATCTTCGATAGTGAGGATAAAAATTTTTTGTTTCTCTTTTGTTAAATTTAGGCCTAACTTTCGATCTAGTTCAACCACGTAGGCATAATAGAGGCTACCGAAATGTCAGACACTCAATTTCGTCATGGCAAAAAACGTTTTTACGACAACACTAAGTTTCCGCGCGGGTTCGCCAAGTCCGGTGATTTTACGCTTGGAGAGGAAGAAATACTAACCCTTTATGGCGACACTATGCTCGGCCTAGAGTCTGGCGAGTTAATCCCTGAAAACACGGAAGAAAAACATTTCGTAAAAGTGTTATCTAACCCGGGTAAAGCCAAGTCTAAATTAGAGCGCGTATGGCTCAAGTATGTTCAATTGGCACGCGGACGCAAACGCTTCCATACCCTAAATGGTCGCAGCAAACCCGACGCAAGCCTAGAAGATTATTCTGAAGATGCTAGCCTAGTCGAAGAAGACTAACCGATTAAACACTAAGAAGCGGCTTTCGAAGGAAAGCCGCTTTTTTATTGATATTGAGAGAGAAACGCTGCCATGACTTTTAACCCAGCAGCCACGTCTTCAGCCAGTATCGACTCCGCCGGATGGTGACTCACTCCACCTTTGCAGCGAACAAACAACATGGTGGTGGGTACCTTGTTGGCAAACAGCATCGCATCATGGCCAGCTCCCGATACCAAGGCCTCGCCCCCGTCAGTGCACTGAGCGATGGTGTCTGAGAGTGTTTGCGTCACGTGTTCATCGCAAGCGACCGCTGACGCATTGTGGGTTTGTGTCCACTCCAATCTTAACCCCTGGCGGGCAGCGGTTGACGCTAAATTCGCATTCAAAGCGTCGATCAACTCATCACGATTGCTATCGCTTAAGCTCCTGACATCTAAACTCAGATTCACTCTGCCAGGTATCACATTGACCGCCCCGGGCAATACTTGTAGCCGTCCCACTGTCGCCACAACCGGGCAAGGTGCTTGCGTGTATTCCATCACCCTGTTATTGACTTGTGTTATCCACTCACTGACCACCACCAGTGGATCGCGACGTAAGTTCATCGGCACTGTACCCGCATGCCCAGCATCGCCAATCACACTGATTTCAAATCGTCTCGCGCCGGCTATCCCTTTGACCGCCGCCAATGGTCGATCAACTTGTTCGAGGACAGGGCCTTGCTCAATATGAGTTTCGAAATAGAGCAAAACCTCGTCAAAATTGATGGCTGCTTGCTCAACATCATCCATATCTAAACCAAAGTCATCCATCGCTCGGCTAAGCGATACCCCGTCAGAGTCACAGAGATCTTGCCAACTCGATTTCCAATCACCCGTTACCGCGGAGCTTCCGAGCAGTGTCGAACCAAAACGGGTGCCCTCTTCATCGCCAAACCCAACCACATCAAGGTGAAAATCAAACTGGATCTGCTGCTCGGCGAAAAACTTGAGCAGTACCAAAGGGGCAACCACGCCCAACATCCCATCATAACGTCCGCCATTAGGTACGGTGTCAGTGTGCGAACCCATGATAATGCGCTTAGCTGCTGGGTTAACACTCGGCAGTCGAATCCATTGATTGCCCGCACTGTCTTGCCAACTTTGTAGCGCTGAAGAGTTTGCCCAGCGGGCCAACTGCTGATTGGTCTGTTTGTGCTCAGGCGTTAAGTATCGGCGATCGATCATGCCCTCGACTTGAGTGTATTTTGCGAGGTCGTCACAGTAAGCCATCACCTGATCAGCCAAGCGCCTAGCCTGTGAACAAGAAAGCGCATTTGCCATATCACGCACCCTCATTGTAAGTGGCGAGCGCGCTAGGGTAAGCGGCGCCTTGCTTAATCGGAACTCGAGCATGAACAAGCAGCGCTTCCAACGCTATCAGTGTGGTCAGTACGGTATCCAGACGTGCGTTGAACCCCATGGTGCCTATGCGCCATATCTTGCCATGCAAAGGGCCAAAGGATGTTCCAATCTCAATGTTAAACTGAGTCAGCATCGCACTTCGAATCACTTCACCATCTACGCCAGATGGAATGACCACCCCCACCACATTACTCATCTTATGCTGCTGGTCGCCAAACAGGGTCAGCCCCATCGCACTCAAACCCGCTGCCATCGCGTTTCCGGCGCGTTGATGGCGTGCAATCACATTATCGAGCCCTTCTTCGAGGTTTATTTGCGCGCACTCTCTTGCTGCAAATAACATGCTCGTCGCTTCAGTATGATGATTGAGTCGCTCCTCCCCCCAATAATCGAGGATCATCCCGAGATCAAAGTAGTTGGAGCGAATTCTACTGCGATTGCCGGCGATATGGCCGTCATGACGAATCCCTGCTTCGACATGTTTGCGCGAACGGATAACATCGACCGCACGGTCACTCAAGGTCACTGGCGCTGAGCCCGACGGCCCACCCAAACACTTTTGCAAACCGGCAGAGACCGCATCGAGTTGCCATTGATCGGTGGCAAATTCGTTGCCCACAATCGAGGCGGTGGCATCGCTATAAAACAGCACACCATGCTTTTGGCAGATCGCGCCTAAGTTTTCCAATGGCTGCAGCATAGTGGTTGAAGTGTCACCTTGAACAATCGCCAGCAGCTTAGGACGATGTTTGACTATCGCCTGCTCTATCATTAAGTCTGGCACCACAGTCCCCCACTCCACTTCAAAGCCGATCACTTCTGCGCCCGCTCGCTGTGCAATCTCTTTAAGTAAATGACCAAAGCGACCCAGTATCGGCACCAGCACTTTGTCGCCTGGCTCGATAAGCGAAACCAACACGGCCTCAATTCCGGCCCGTGCCGTGCCATCCACCAGCAAGGTGGCGGGATTATCGGTTTTAAACACTTGACGATAGAGCGCCATGGTTTGGTTCATATACTCGGTCATCACTGGGTCGTATTGACCAATGAGCTGGTTGCTCATCGCTTGCAGCACCCGGGGATAGGCGTTGATGGGACCGGGCCCCATCAGCAGACGAGGGGGAGGGTTAAGTCTTTCGAACGTTGTCATCTAAACATATCCTTATTGAATTATTCGACAAAACAAGCTGTTAAAGCACCTGAAGCAGCATGCGCGCGCCGGTGAATGCCAGCACTAACGCAAACACTTTTTTTAGCCTCACACTATCAAGTTTTTTGCCAAGGCGAGCGCCCATTGGCGAAAACAACACCGTAAAAGGGACGATAAAAGCAAAGCCTAACCAGTTCACCACGCCAACATTGCCTATGGGTGCATCAACAGGTGCACTGCCAGCTAGCAGCATGGTAATCACGCCCGGCAGGGCAATAAGAAGGCCCACCGCGGCGGCGGTGCCGACTGCTCGGTGCGCGGGATAATTTAAAGCGGTGAGTGTTGGCACGGTTAACGTCCCTCCGCCTATGCCGACCATCACGCTCAAGCAACCAATACTTGTACCAATCACACCTTGTCCGGGCTTGGATGGCAGTTGCTTGGCAAGTGGCGCCGCATTGGCACGAAACAACATATTTAATGCCGAAAGAGAAGCAATCACCCCAAATAGCCCAGTCAACCATGGACCGCCGACACGAGAGACCAACAAACTCCCCGCCACCACACCGATAACGATAAATGGCGCCAACCAACGCAGTAGTGGCCAATCCACATTGTCGTTATTGTGGTGAGCCCGTATCGACCTGACCGAGGTTGGCACTATGGTGGCCAGAGAGGTCGCGGTAGCAATCAGCATCGCTGACACAGGCTCTACGCCAAAGTATTGAAACAAATAAAAAAGTACTGGGACAATGACAATACCGCCCCCTACACCGAGCAATCCTGCTAACAGTCCGGCGATAACACCTGTCACCATCAGAGCAATGGCGATAGGTAAAAAATGAAACATCGATTCCATGAAGCTTGAGTTCCTTGTTTTTGGTGTGATTATCTGTTGTCGTTGGTTGGAATAACGATCGCCTTACCATCACTACGAGGATCGCTGGCGGCATGTGTTTGCTGGTCAGCGATGTGTATGGCGCCAGCGTGGCCGAAAAATTCAGCCATATCAGGTGCCGCGACCGCATCGTGTCCCCGCGCCAATAGTTGCTGACCGAATCGGCGAAACAGAGACTCCCCCACTTTGAGATTGTCTTCTGACTTACCCCAGGTTTTACCTAGCAGCCAGCGCGGCGCAGCGAGGGATGACTGCAAGTCCATTTGTTGAATCAAGTAACGCCATATGATGGCGGCTTGCGTTTGTGGTTGCCCCTCGCCCCCCATGGTGCCGTACACCAATCGCTCACCATTGCTTAAAAGAGCCATTGGCGGATTGAGCGTATGCATCGGCTGTCGATTAGGCGCAATGGCATTGGGGTGAGACGGGTCCTGATTGAAGCCTAAACAGCGGTTATTCCACACCACGCCTGTATCGGGATCGACTAAGCCGGAGCCAAACTCCCAGTAAAGGCTTTGAATGTAACTGACCGCCAAACCCTCTTGGTCTACCACCCCCATCCAAACCGTATCGCCAATCGGGCCTGGTGTTGGCCACGGCGCAGCTTGCGGGGTGATAGCTTGGTACTGACGGGGCAGCTCAGTCTGAGTCAACCTTTGCCGCATCTGATGGTCGCAATCTTCAGCATCACTTAACCGAGCATTGCGCCACGCAAACGCCACTTTGACACTTTCGACCAAGTGATGAAGCGCGTACTCTTCGCCCTGCAATGTATTCCAGAAATCTTGAGGCTGATTGGCGCTTAACACCATCTGATCGAGCAAACCAATGATATTGAGTGACGCACCGCCTTGAGTTGGCGCGCCGAGATTATAAAAGTCGCCCCATTGGGTACTTACCCTGAGCGGCTGACACCACTTGGCCTTGGTGGTTTGTATGTCTGCAAAACGGATTGGACTGCCCGCTTTGGTGAGAAAATCGGCATTGTCACGGGCTAGCGAACCTGTGTTCCACTCCTGCAACCCTTTCTCCGCCAATGCTCGATAGGTTCTGGCAAGCGCAGGAAGTCTAAGCTGCTCGCCTTGCTGATAAGGCTGGCCTTGGTTAAAGAAAACCGTTTCTAGCCCTTGTCCCGGATACTCCGCGGCAAGTTTCACCATGGCGTGATGGAGCGTTTCTGTCACTTTGAAGCCTTGCTCTGCATACTCAATCGCAGGAGCGAATATCTGTTGTAGCGACAGGCTTCCTGCAAATCGTTCCCGCGCGGTTTGCCAACCCGCTACCGCGCCCGCGGTGGTTAGCGCGCTCTTCGCACCGCGCTGATGCTGACCAAACTCCACATGCTGAAGATCGGCAGCCGCTTTTCCCGCTGCATTGAGTGCAATTGGCTCATTACCTGGGCGATGGATAAGCCAGAAGCCATCGCCGCCTAAGCTCGTCATGTGCGGATACACCACGGTCAGTGCACTCGCCATCGCGATACAAGCTTCAATCGCATTGCCGCCTTGCTGGAGAATCCTTTCTCCTGCTTGAGTGGCCAAATAGTGCGGCGCCGTTACCGCTGCTTGGTAAGACATACTCTCTCCTTGTGTTCGATATCCTTGTGGGCCTATTTTTTTTGCGTTATGGATGGGGTGCTTGGCCAATGAATGGAAACGCAGTGGCGAACTCAATCAAGGCTATATCGGATTGCTCACGACCCAGTAGACTCAATCCATGAGGAAGATCGCCATCAATAAACACCGGACACTGCAACTGCGGCCAACCGCTCAACCCTGCGATTGAGGTTAAACCGAGCAGAGCATCGCGCTGACACTCGGGATCGTCATCAATCAAAGGGGCGATCGATGGGACGGTCGGCATGATTAGCGCCGCGCCCTGGGGCAACCACTGAGACTGATGCTGTTGCCACAGCCGCCAGTCCTGCTCAGCTTTTGCTAGTGTGTCGCGGCCAGATTCCTGTGCGAGCAGGGACTGCCCCCAACGTAATCGCTGCTGAATGTCAGCGCCAAAAGCAGTCATGTGCTGATTCAGCCAGTCGCCATGGGCGCTCCATATCGACTCAGCTTGCAAAGCCGCGAAGCAATTTTTGCGCTCTGTTGCGTTTAAAATCGGTGGAGAGAGGCTATGTTTGGCGCACTCGGCCTGTTGATACCAGCGCCACGCATAGTCACGAAGCTTTGGATCAACACCTTGCCAAATCGCATCACACCAAACTAGGGTATCTATGCTCTGGGCCTTGTTCTGATCCTTCCAATCGGCGCTAGAGTTGTCTTCCACCTCAGCTTCACTTTGCAGGGCAAGGATCGCCAGCCGCAATGACTCAAGATCGCGCGTTAACACGCCTGCGGTATCAAACCTAGGGGCTAACGGCACTAACCCTGAGGTCGATACGCTGCCATAGGTTGGGCGCAGCCCATATAAACCACAATAGCTGGCCGGAACTCGGATTGAGCCGCCGGTGTCAGTCGCCAGCCCAATGTCAGATTCTTTGCGCGCCACCGAAACCGCAGCACCAGAGCTTGAGCCGCCGCTAAGGCGCTGTTTATCGAGAGGATTGCGTGACACACCATAATGCGCATTACTGCCCTGCAGCGAGTAGGCCAGTTCGTCGAGCTGCGTCTTATGGCTAAGATAAGCCCCTGAACGTTGCAGCAGAGACACCGCCTTGGCGTGAGCCTTAGCCGGAGTTGCACCTTTTAGCCATATCGGTGAGCCTGCGCCGGTGCGAAACCCTTGGACATCAAACAGATCTTTGACCGACACTCGCAGGTGGCTCAGTGGCCCTTGTCGAGTCGAGAGGTTGCAGCCAGAAATATCGGCGCTATGGTGACGTTGTTCTGGGCAAGGTTGAGTGTGTTGCCAGTGCTCAGCAATTTGTTCGCGAGTTGCATACCAAACATCGGCAAACTGGCGGGTATAATCGATAAATCGACGTAATCCGGCCAACCTGCCAGGCCGACCAACCAGACGACAGTGCAGACCAATGCTAAGCATTTTCGGGTTGTCGTTCCCTTCCGCATACAGCTCGTCAAACGCATCTTTTAAATACTGGAAGAACTGCTCACCGCTATTAAAACCTTGCGCAGTGGCAAAGCGCATATCATTGCTATCTAGGGTGTAAGGCACCATCAGCAAGGGTTTACTGTAATGGCAATCCCAATAGGGTAAGTCATCGGCGTAGCTATCGGCACAATACAAAATGTCGTCACGTTCAGCGATTAATTTTAAGGTGTGTGGACTTGTACGACCGGTATACCAGCCTCGAGGCTTAGCTCCGGTCATTCGCTGATGAATCGCGATCGCGTGCTCGATGTGCTCGCGTTCCTGCGCCTCAGTAAAATGTTGATAGTGAATCCAGCGAAGTCCATGACAGGCGATTTCCCAATTTGCCTGCTGCATGGCCTGAACGGCTTGCGGGTGCTTTTCTAACGCCGTCGCGACAGCAAATACCGTAACGGGAATCTGTTGCTGGGTGAAGAGCCGATGCAGTCGCCAGAAACCCGCACGACTACCATATTCATAAATAGACTCCATGCTAAGGTGGCGATCATGGTAAGACTCTGCGCCAACAATCTCTGACAGGAATTGCTCAGATCCGAGGTCGCCATGCAAAACACAGTTTTCGCCACCCTCTTCATAGTTCACTACAAACTGCAGTGCAATCTTGGCACCATTCGGCCATTGTGGGTTAGGTGGATGGGCTCCGTAACCTACCAAATCACGAGGATAGTCCTTGGTCATATGATTCCTTTTCTGCTTAACATGGTGAATCGACTCGCGTTCACTCTTAACACCGCCCACAAGATGTAAACGGTTTGATTATTTTTTGTTAAGCAAAAATCTGACCAAGTGTTCAGGTTTTTCGATTTAGGCGAGTAGACCCAGCCCTTTTAGCACCGTCTGTACGGTAAATTCCTGAGCTTGTGCATACTCATCATCATTGAGTTGACGGCCTTTGAGTAAACCAATTTCAGTATCAAAATCGGCGTAAAACTGGGTCGTCCCCCAAATCATAAACATCAAATAAAGCGGCTCAATCGCAGGGAGCTTTCCCGCATCAACCCAGCCTTGAATGACGCCGGTTTTTTCTTTACTCCAGGTGATCATTGGCCGCTCGAGCGTATCGCGAATAACTGGCGCGCCTTGAATGATTTCCATGGCAAAGATCTTTGATTCTAAAGGGTGTGAGCGGCTATAGCGCATTTTCTCGCGAATATAATTTGCGATAACTTCTGCGGGCTCTTGTTGACCATTTTGGTCGGAAAACCCCTCGTTCCACATATCCATGATCTCACCGAGTAGCGCTTTATAAAGACCCGTTTTAGATTTGAAATAGTAGAGTATGTTCGCTTTGGGCAGGTCGACGCGATCCGCGATGGCCTGCACTGTGGTGCCTTTAAAGCCGTGCTTTGCAAACTCCTCAGCGGCCGCACGCAATATAAGCGATTGATTTTTCTTTCTTATTGCCCCTGATTGGGCCGACTTATCATTGGTTGTTGTTGCTGTTCCCATCTGTTAGTTCCTTTATGACATCACCGCTGTCAAATCCATCTATGACTACATTCATCCTTCTGCCATCTTCTGTCAAGGACCGTCATTTATCACTCAACATTTGCTGCCATTGTGCCCATTTAGCGCACCAGATTAGTGCCCCTGCACCAATCCGCGACACCAAACTGCGACACAGAAACCACTAAAAGCTAGCACCTACGTTGCATTTCAATTTCTGAACACTTGGTCAGGTTATTGCATTGGCCTATTTCATAATCACCACTCTCTGTCTTAGTCGAAACTGGACCTCACTAAGACCAAAAATGGAAGCGCCAACATCATCACACCTATTCAAAAGTGCTGGTTGGCAAGAGATGAAAGGAAGTCGCTCAACATGAAAACAAAACCACTGTTAGAGCTCTGGAATGTCAGCAAGATTTTTCCAGGTGTGATAGCAAATGACAACGTCAACCTGAGACTCGATGAGGGAGAGATCTTGGCCTTGCTCGGCGAAAACGGAGCAGGCAAGTCAACCCTGGTTAAAATGATCTACGGCGTGAATCGCCCAGACAAAGGGGCGATTTTGTGGCGCAATCAAGAAGTTGAAATTCGCTCACCCAATCAAGCCAGAGCCATGGGTATCGGTATGGTATTTCAACATTTTTCTGTGTTTGAAACCCTCACCGTTGCAGAAAATATCGAGCTGGGCTTAGACAAGCACTTTGTTGACTCACTTCCTGATTTACGCCAAGCGATCATCAGCATCAGTAAGAAGTATCAGCTTCACGTCGACCCTGATAGATACGTACATAGTCTAAGTATTGGTGAGCGCCAGCGGGTTGAAATCCTGCGCTGCTTGATTCAAGACGTCAAGCTGCTGATCCTAGATGAACCAACCTCAGTACTCACGCCGCAAGAGGTCGCTGGTCTGTTTCGCGTGCTGCGCAGTTTGGCCGCGGAAGGATGCAGTATCTTATTTATCAGCCACAAGCTGAAAGAAGTGACAGAGCTTTGCCATCGCGCGGTGATATTACGTGGCGGGGTCGTCAGTGGTGAATGTGTTCCCAGCAACGAAACCCCCGACTCCATCGCCCGCATGATGGTCGGTAGCGATGCGGAACTGTCTGAAAACTACCCAAAAAAATACTCTCAGCAAAAGGTCTTTGAAACTCATCAACTGACACTTCCCCCTTCTCATCCATTTGGCTGCGGCCTCAATGACGTCTCACTTAGCCTCAATGCAGGAGAAATTCTCGGTATTGCAGGGGTTGCAGGAAATGGTCAAGAGGACCTTTTGCAGGCGCTCAGTGGTGAAGATACCCGAGCAGACAGCCACACCATTGTATTTAACGGGCAGCCGGTGGCGAAAAAACACGCGGGAGAAAGGCGAGCGCTTGGCATGGCCTATGTGCCCGCGGATCGCCTCGGGCAAGGTGCGGTGCCGGAAATGAGTTTAACTGACAACACCTTGCTGACTAACTCCCGCTCATTGGTCAAAAATGGCTGGATTTTGCGCAAAAAACTGCGCCGCCTCGCCGATGCCATCATCAAAGACAACAAGGTCAAATGTCACAACCAAGGTTCGCAAGCCAAAAGTTTATCAGGCGGAAACTTACAAAAATTCATTATTGGACGTGAAGTTCAGCAAACGCCACAAGTGCTCATTTGTGCCCATCCGACCTGGGGCGTCGACATCGGCGCCGCCAGTGCGATTCATCGCCAATTGATCGCCCTGCGTGATGCGGGGGCCGCAATCTTGGTGATCTCAGAAGATATAGACGAGCTGTTTGTCATCTGCGACCGCATGGCCGCTCTCTATGAAGGTCGCTTATCACCGAGTGTCGAGACACAGCGCACCAATATTGAAGAGGTCGGAAAGTGGATTGCTGGCAGCTTTAGCGCCAGCAGTGAATCCAATGACACATCGAAGGAGAGCGCCCATGCTTAAGGTCCAACCTCGTATTGAGAGCTCAAAACTCATGGCTTGGCTATCGCCGCTGATTGCCATCGTACTGACGGCATTTTTCTCAAGCTTAATGTTTATTGCCCTAGACGTCAGCCCTTTAAAGGCGTTTGACGTGTTCATTGTGCAGCCGGTAAGCGATCCCTACAACTTAGGCGAGTTGATGGTCAAATCCGCTCCGTTACTGCTGTGTGCCATAGGTTTAGCCTTGTGCTATCGCGCCAACATCTGGAATATCGGTGCCGAAGGACAACTGCTGGTTGGCGCAGTGGTTGCAGGGGCGATAGCGATTCAAGCGAATGAGCAAAGCAGCAGTGTCCTCTTGATCCTGGCTCTATTGGGCGGTGTACTCGCTGGCATGGGTTGGGCCGCTATTCCTACCTTGCTTAATCGCATCTTCCATACCAACATCATTCTCACCACCATAATGCTGAATTACATCGGCTTGTATGTGTTGCTGTGGTCAGTACATGGGCCATTAGCTGATCCGCAAGGGTTTGGTTTTCCTGAGTCGGTGATGTTTGCCGATAGCGTGTTGCTGCCGACCATAATGGAGCAGGGCCGCGCCACCATCAGTATCGTTATCGCGGTTGGGCTGGCGATTCTAGCGGGCGTCGCGCTATTTAAAACCTTACCCGGATTCCAGTTGCGCGTATTTGGCGAAGATCAGTCGGCAGCAAGGTACGCCGGCTTTGGAGGCAGCAAAATCATCTGGATGGTAATGCTGTTCGCCGGAGCGCTGGCGGGCTTTGCCGGTGCCGCAGAAGTGACCGGCCCGATTGGTCAATTGATTCCTTCGGTGTCACCTGGCTATGGGTATGCAGCGATCATTGTCGCTTACCTTGGTCGACTCAACCCATTCGGCATTATCTTCGCTTCCTTATTTATGGGCACCCTATATATGGGCAGCGATCTGGCACAAATCGAGCTCGGCTTACCCACCGCCATTACTGGGCTGTTCCAAGGCACTTTATTGTTCCTGCTATTAGCGTGTGACTTCTTAATTCACTACCGAATCACCATCGCGCCAAGAGAGACATCGAAACGTCGAGAACAAGCCTTCGAGCAAGCTAAACGCGCTCAAGACACACTAGCAACCGACAACAAATCCCCACAGCAGCAAGGAGCGGCATGATGGATGTTCTATTTATTCAACAAATCTTAGTAGCTGCGGTTAAAACCGGAACGCCGTTGCTACTGATCGCGCTGGGCGAATTGATCTGCGAGAAATCAGGCGTGCTCAATCTAGGCCAAGAAGGCATGATGCTGATGGGCGCAATGGCCGGTTTTGCAGGTGCGTATTACACCGGCAATCTCTTTTTTGGCGTAACACTGGCCATCATCGCGGGCATGACAATGGCTGCGCTGTTTGGGGCGCTCTCTTTGTCTCTCAACACCAACCAAGTGGCAACCGGTTTGGCGCTGACCATCTTTGGCACTGGATTGAGCGCATTTCTGGGAGGCAGCCTGGTCGGTTCTACATTGGAAGGCTTCAAACCGATCGCCATCCCTTTGCTCAGCCAGATCCCATTTTTCGGTGCGCTGCTTTTCCATCAAGATATTTTGGTTTATTTGAGCTTCGTGATTGTTGCCGCGGCTTGGTATGTGAAGCATCAGACTCGGATTGGCTTAACCATTCGCGCTGTAGGTGAAAACCCGCATTCAGCCAATGCCTTAGGCATTCGCGTTATCCAAGTCCGCTACTTAGCGACCCTGTTTGGCGGTGCGATGGCCGGACTCGCTGGGGCTTACTTATCCCTTGCCTATACACCGATGTGGATGGAAAACATGACCGCAGGGCGTGGCTGGATCGCTCTTGCTCTGGTGGTCTTTGCCTCTTGGCGGATTGGATATTTGGCCCTTGGCGCCTACTTGTTTGGCTTAGCTTCAATTCTGCACTTAGTGATGCAAGGGTTCGGTTTCGACATCTCGCCGAATCTACTCGCCATGACCCCATACGTTGCAACTATCGCCGTGATGGTGATCATCAGCTCCAACGCGATCAAGCAAAAACTCGCGACGCCAATGAGTTTAGGCAAACCTTTTGACCCGAAACTGCATTAATGCCAATCGCACTAATTAGATGTTCCGAGAATTGGTGTACCCCCTTAATTTGATAGTCAACTCAGAGGCAGCATTCGCTGCCTCTTTCGCTTTCTCCGTACCTACACAAGCACGCCACATAGTAGTGCGTTAACAGAATGTAAATGCACCAAGACTAAACAACCTCTTCGCTCTGGCTGCTTTTCGTTGTTGCTAATGCGAGACCAGCAATAACAAAAGCCATTGATTTTTAATTAGTTTTCACCTAACAGGCAAAAACATCGAAAAACACGACCAGTTGGTCAAGTTTTTGCAAAAAGACCCTAGGACGCAGAAAGAGACTAGCAAATCAAAGTCGCTATCAGCAAACACGGATATCACCATCGAAAAGGAAGTCATTCATGAAAACAAAAACCTGGGTTAAAGCCGTCGCGCTCTCCCTTTCAACTCTATTCTCAACCTCGGTTCTGGCTGAAGATCCATTAAAAGTCGGCTTTGTCTATGTTGGTCCTGTGGGTGACCACGGATGGAGCTATGAGCACGACCAAGGACGTCAGAATCTAGAGCAGCATTACGGCACTAAGGTGGAAACGACCTTTGTCGAGAATGTGCCAGAAGGCGCGGATGCTGAACGTGTCATCACCCAGTTGGCTAAATCTGGACACGACGTGATTTTTACCACCTCATTTGGTTTTATGAACCCAACCCTCAAGGCCGCGAAACGTTTCCCACAGGTGAAGTTTGAGCATGCCACCGGCTATAAACGTTCGAAGAACGTCTCAACCTACGCGCTTAGAACTTACGAGGGGCGTTATGTCTCTGGCGTAGCTGCGGGCATGGCGACCAAAACCAACACCATTGGCTATATTGCGTCATTCCCCATTCCTGAGGTGATTCGCGATATTAACTCAGTATTTCTTGGCGCTAAGAGCGTCAACCCTGATGTAAAAATCAAGATTGTGTGGGTCAACACTTGGTATGACCCAGGTAAAGAGTCTGATGCGGCTAACGCACTAATGGATCAAGGCGTCGACATCATTCTGCAACACACAGACAGCCCAGCACCTCTTATCGCGGCTGAAAAACGCGGCGTGATGGGTATCGGTCAGGCTTCAGACATGAGCCATTTCGCCCCTAAATCGCACATGTTCTCGGTGCGCAATGTGTGGGGACCTCATTACATCAGCAGCGTTCAGCAAGTTATGGATAACAATTGGAAAGCAGAAGATTTCTGGGGCGGCTTTAAAGACGATGTGCTGCAGATTGTGTCTATCAACCCTGAACTGCCTGCTGAACTCAAGCAAGCGATCACCGCTACGCAAGCAAAAATCAAATCTGGCGAATTCCACCCATTTACCGGGCCACTGAAAGATAACAGCGGTAAGGAAGTGGTAGCTGCAGGTTACACCATGAATGATAAGGAGCTCGCGGGCATCAACTGGTACGTCGAAGGTATCGACGCCAAGATCCCGAACTAACCCTCATCGCCCGCTGTATGGCTTAACACCATCTGCGGGCATTTTTACCCTCAATAACTTGACCAAGTGGACAGGTTATTGAGGGAGCTTAATCCATCCTTCGCCAGATACAACAACAGAGGTTGCGATGCTAGAACTGATGCTCAATGACCAGATTGTCCAAATCGATTACGCAAAGCCAGATTCCATGCTGCTTGAATATCTCCGTGAGCAGCAAGGCTTAACAGGGACTAAAGAGGGCTGTGCCAGCGGTGACTGCGGCGCCTGTACTGTGGTTATGGTTGATACCGACGCCGATAACGAGCTTCGCTACCGACAAATCAATGCCTGTATCACGCCACTCAATGCGCTGCATGGCAAACAGATCATCACAGTCGAACACTTAAGCCAACACGGCGTCATGCATCCTGTGCAGCAAGCCGTGGTTGAACGCCATGGCACACAGTGCGGTTTTTGTACGCCCGGCATTGTTATGTCGCTGTACGCGCTGTGCAAACAAAAGCAAGCACCAGACAATCCTGCTGACTATCTTGCTGGCAACTTGTGTCGATGCACCGGTTACGGCCCGCTTATCGAAGCAGCTCAACACATCGCCCAAGTTGAGATCTTTGACCCAGCACAACAGAGCGAACAAGCGCTCAAAGCTTGGCTCAATCAGTGCGATGAGCAACAAACGGTCAACTATCTTAAACCGAAAACTCGCCAGCAATTGGCTGTAGCCAAACAGCAACTGCCCGAGGCTAAGCTGCTGTGCGGCGCTACCGATTTAGCCCTTGATGTCACCCAACAATTAAACACCATACCGCAAATCATTGATCTGTCTGAAGTGGACGACTTGCTCACCATTAGCGAAACCAAGTCTGGTTGGCGCATTGGTGCGGCGGTTCCACTGACACAAGTCCATACTCTGATGAAAACCCATTTTCCCAGCACCAATGAAGTGCTGGAACGCTTGGGCAGCTTGACCATTCGCAATCGCGCTTCTCTAGGAGGCAGTCTGGGACACGCTTCGCCAATCGGTGACATCGCCCCACTGCTGATTAGCCTTAACGGCAAAATCGAAGTCGATGATGGAACCGATAAAATCCTCTATGCCCCTGAAGATTACATTACCGGTTATCGAGAAACGCAGTTGAAGCCGAATCAATGGATCAGCGCAGTGCACATCCCAAGGCTTGCCCCCAATCAAAAACATGCCATTTACAAAGTCAGCAAACGTTATGAAGACGATATCTCTACCGTGGTACTCGCACTCAACCTGACGCTAGATAGCGAGCAAAGAGTCAAACACTGCATTCTCTCGGCAGGGGGGATTGCCGCCAAGTCTGTGCGCTTGACTGAACTGGAGAACCTATTCATCGGTCGACCTTTTACTCAGCTGTTGGTGCAAAAAGTCAAAGCGGTCGTGCCTGAAGTCATTCATCCACTTTCTGACGTTCGTGGTAGCGCCGAGTATCGCGTCCAGTTGGTTCAAAACCTACTGCAACGTTTCTACTTAGAGTGTCATCAAATTTCAACAAGGTTGGCCGAACATGCGTAGACTCACCACCCTCACCCCAAATTTACCCTCCTCTGAAGAGGTAGGCTTGCCTATCGTTGGCCGCTCACATCAACACGAAAGCGCAGAAAAGCAGGCGATAGGCGAAGCCTTATTTATCGATGATCACGCGACCAAGGCTGGCTGCTTACATGCCGCTGTCATCGTCAGCAATGTCGCCCGAGGCACAATTGAACAGCTTGATGTTACCGATGTAAAACGTAGCCCTGGTGTCGTCACTGTCCTTAGCGGCGAGGACATTCCCGGCGAGAAAGACATTGGCCCGATTTTTAAAGGCGATCCATTGCTGGCTGAAGGAGAAGTCAAATATCACAGCCAACCTATTGCCCTGGTGTTAGCTCGCAGCCACCAACAAGCTTGGCAAGCAGCGAAAAAAGCTCACATCTGCATCGCCGCTGAAAAAGTCACAACCGACTACGCCAGCGCCGCGAGCCAGCCTCATCTATTGCCCAGGCGGCAATTTGGCCAAAGTGAAGCCAGCGAACCTGCGCCCATTATGATCGCGGGCGATCTGTTTGTTGGCGGCCAAGAGCACTTCTATCTCGAAGGTCAAATCAGTCTGGCAGAACCAACGGAAGAAGGGGGCATCTATGTTCGCAGCTCGAGCCAACACCCGACTGAGGTACAAACATTGGTGGCAGAAGTGCTCAATATTCCGTTTAACAAAGTCACGGTCGATATGCGACGCATGGGAGGCGGATTTGGCGGGAAGGAGTCGCAAGCGGCGCAATGGGCCTGTCTTGCAGCACTCGGCGCGCACTGCACGGGCAAGCAGGTTAAGCTGCGTCTGCCGCGCAGCGTCGATATGTCCAGCACAGGCAAGCGCCACCCGTTTTACAATCGTTACCAGTTATCCGCAACTGAACACGGGCTGATTGAGAGCGCCAAGATTGAAGTGAATGGGTTGTGTGGGCACTCGGCGGATTTGTCCGGGGCCATCGTCGATCGCGCCATGTTTCACAGTGACAATGCCTACCACCTCGGCGCAGCGTGCATTACCGGTAACCGCTTAAAAACCGATACGGTGAGCCACACCGCTTTTCGTGGCTTTGGTGGTCCTCAGGGGATGATTACCATAGAAAAGGCGATGCAAGCACTAAGCATTCATGCCGATAAAGATGCGCTCGATATTCGTCTGCAGAACCTCTATCGCCCGGGCAAAAACACCACCCCATATGGGATGGAAGTTGAACAAACCGATACCTTGAAAGAGGTCATCGAACAACTCGCCAACAGTGCAGACTACCGCGCGCGGCGCGAGCAGATACGCCAATGGAACCGTGACAACCTGGTGCTGAAAAAAGGCCTAGCGCTTACCCCAGTCAAATTTGGCATTTCGTTCACCGCAACCCATCTCAATCAGGCAGGCGCACTGGTTCATATCTACACCGATGGCAGTGTGCAAGTCTCACATGGTGGTACTGAAATGGGCCAAGGTTTACATACCAAAATCCAGCAGATTGTCGCCGAGACTCTAGGCATACCCATGTCTTTGGTTTTAGTGACCTCAACTCGAACCGACAAAGTGCCCAATAGCTCGCCTACCGCAGCCTCTTCTGGTGCCGATTTGAACGGCATGGCAGCGCACAATGCCGCCAAAACCATCAAAGATCGCCTACTCGATTTTGCTGCGCAGCACTATGGTCATGCTGCCACTATTCGCGACGGTCAAGTGCTAATGGGGGAACAGCAGATCGCATGGGCAGAACTGGTACAAAACGCCTATTTGGCTCGCGTGTCGCTCTCAAGTAGCGGCTTTTACAAAACACCAAAGATTTGGTTCGACATGGAAAAATCCGTCGGCCGCCCGTTCTTTTACTTTTCCATCGGGGCTTCTTGCTCAGAAGTCACTATTGATACCTTGACCGGGGAAATGCGCTTAGATCGCGTCGATATTGTTCATGATGTCGGCAACAGCCTGAACCCCGCCATAGACATGGGCCAGATCGAAGGGGCGTTTATCCAGGGTCTGGGCTGGCTCACCAGCGAAGAATTGCAGTGGGATGAGTCGGGCAAGCTTCTCAGTAATAGCCCAATGAACTACAAGATCCCCACCATTGGCGACTATCCGAAACAGATGAATATCGCCCTCTACCAAAAGGCTAACCCCGAACACAGTATCTATCGTTCCAAAGCTGTCGGCGAGCCCCCGTTTATGCACAGCATCAGCGTTTGGTGCGCGATTTACGATGCGATTGCTTCAATTAGCGATCACCAAATTGAACCGACACTGCACGCCCCCGCCACTGGGGAGCGCATCCTCAAAGCGTGCCTAGAGCAGTACGACCGTATCGGTTATACCCGCAGTGAAACCTTAGGCGCGAATGCCAAAGTGAATCAGTTCAAACCGCTGCAAGCAGGCTCTCCAAACCAAACCTCAGCACATCAACCTCAATCTGAGCAGGAGTCGTAATATGCAATCATTAACTCAACCCGGCTCAACGCCGTTTTCCACCATCAAGCAAGGTTGGCTCACTGCTTGCCAAGAGCTAGAGCAGCATGGTCAACCCTACTGCATCGCCACTGTAGTCGCAGAGGTGGGGTCAGTGCCACGAGCGCGCGGGGCAAAAATGGTGATCACCCCAACCCATCAATACGACACTTTAGGCGGAGGCAATCTTGAGTTTCAGGTGATTCAAAAAGCCAGAGAGGGCCTTGCGCAGCATAAGCAACAAGCAAGTATCGAGCGCTTCTCCCTTGCTGCGGATCTGGGCCAATGCTGCGGCGGCGCGGTGCAAGTCTTGCTCGAGTTTATGCAAACCAATCAGCCCAAGGTGGTGGTGTTTGGTGCCGGGCATGTCTGCCACTCTCTGACGTCGATATTGCGCGAGCTCCCTTACCATCTCACCGTGGTCGATACTCGCTCAGAATGGCTTGAGCCACTCTCGTCTGTGGGCATTACCACCCACTGCTGTGATGAACCTGCCTCGATGGTAGCAGAGATGAGCAGCAACAGCCATCTTGTGGTCATGACCCAAGATCATAGCTTGGATTATGCCATCGTCAGCAAGGCGCTCGAACAAAACCGATTTTCCTTTGTGGGTCTGATTGGCTCCGAGTCCAAGAATCAACGCTTTCGCTTTCGTCTCGAAGAGCAACTTAAACGCCCAGAGCTGATCGAGCCGCTCATCTGTCCTATCGGTCACCCCGACGTGCAAGGCAAGTTGCCTATGCAAGTGGCGGTATCGATTAGCGCGCAATTGATTGAGCGATTTGCCAATTCAGAGACACAACACAAAGCGGAGCATCTGAGCAAGCAGAGCTGGCAAGCGGCCAGTCAGGCGCGTCAATCACTTAAACAGGTGAGCTTATGACCGACTGCCAAGCGCCAAGCCTGATGGATAATCTAGCCTCGATCTGCACCAGTCGCCGCTGGCAAAAACTGATGCTTGAATACCGCCCTGATTCTGACTTTGACAGTCTAACCCTGGCCGCCAATAAGGCGTTCGATCAACTGCAAGAGCAAGATTGGTTGGAAGCGTTCGCTGGCCATCCGATGATTGGCGATCTCTCCACCTTGCAGCAGAAGTACGCTCAAGGCAAAACCCTCAGTGAAGCAGAACAATCAGGCGTGTCATTGGCGACAGATCAAGTGCTGCAGCAACTCCTGAACGAGAACCAACGCTACTTGGACAAATTTGGCTTTATTTTCATCGTGTTTGCGACCAACAAGAGCGCAGATGAGATGCTCGATTTGCTCAAAACACGCATCACCAACCCACGCCATATTGAACTGGAAAACGCCGCCATTGAGCAACGCAACATCAGTCAACACCGAATGGAGGCTTATCGATGAGTTCCCTAAGTTGTCATGTGCTCGACACCACCCATGGGCAGCCTGCGCCGCAAGTGCCTGTCTCACTGCTTGAGTTTGGAACCTTAACCACGATCGCCACCGCTGTCACCGATACCGATGGCCGAGCCCGCTTTGATTGTGAGCTGGCTATAGACCAAACCTACACCTTGAGATTTGCAACACAGGCGTATTGTCAGCAACGCTTTGGCACCGTGTTTTTTCCGCTGATCGAGGTCCATTTTCAGATAGCGGATCAGCGCCACTACCATGTACCGGTGCTGCTCTCTGCTTATTCATATTCCACTTATCGCGGGAGCTAACACTATGACTCAACAGGTACACAGAGGCAGCATTCTGCACTTTCCGAAAACCACGTCCGATCCGGCGGCCAACTATCAGTATTTTAATGATGGGGTTTTGGTGACCGAAAACGGGCGAATCCGTCATTTAGGCGAAGCCAGTGAGTTTTTTAAGCTGCCAGCCAATCAGCAGCGACTCAACTATGGCGGAGTGGAAATGCACAAAGGTTTGATTATCCCTGGGATGATCGATAGCCATGTTCATTTTCCGCAAATCGAGATGATTGCTAGCTACGGAAAACAGCTGTTGGACTGGTTGAACGAATACACTTTTCCAACCGAGCAGCAATTTGCCAATCAGGCCTATGCTGACGCCCAAGCTGAGTTTTTCTTAAACCAACTACTGTCACACGGCACCACCACCGCCAGCGTATTTGCCACGGTGCACCCACAGTCGGTGAACGCTTTTTTCTGCGCTGCCGAGTCGCTGCAAGCACGAATGATCTGTGGCAAAGTCATGATGGACCGCTTTTGCCCAGAGACGCTGCAAGACACCCCAGAATCGGCATACCGCGACAGCAAAGCTCTGATTGAGCGTTGGCACAACCAAGGCCGCGCCATGTATGCCATTACGCCTCGCTTCGCCCCCACCAGCACGCCGGAGCAACTGGCAAAGGCGGGTCAGCTCGCCAACGAACATCCCGATACCTTTATTCAAACCCATCTCAGCGAAAACTTAGGTGAGGTGGCGTGGATTAAAGAGCTGTATCCAGAGCATAGTGACTATCTTGGTGTGTATGAGGCTTATGATCTGGTGCGCGAGCGCGCTCTGTTTGGTCATGCGATTCACCTCGAAGACCGAGAGTACCGAAGTTTGGCTCAATCTGGAGCCACCATCAGTTTTTGCCCTTCATCGAACCTATTTCTAGGCAGCGGCCTGTTCAATTTCGACCGAGCAAAAGCTGAGGGGATTCATGTATCCATCGCCAGCGATGTGGGCGCAGGAACCGACTTAAGCTTGTTCGCCAATCAAGCGGATGCCTACAAGATCTGTCAACTGCAAAACAGCAGCTTAGATCCCTTTGAGTCCTTGTATTTATCAACACAAGGCGCTGCTGCAGGCATGGGGATTGACCACCTAGTGGGCAACTTAAACCCCGGCAGTGAAGCCGACTTCGTCGAGTTGGATTTCATGGCATCGCCGATACTGCAACAGCGATTGCTACGCTGCAAAACACTGCGTGAACAACTGTTTGCCATCATCACGCTTAGCGATGACCGTGTTATCGAACGCACCTATCTGTGCGGCAATTTAGTCTACAAAAAAGGAAGTAAAGTATGTGGCCACAACTCTACGAGTGGATTGCGTTATTTATCAAATGGTTCCATGTAATTTGTGGTGTTGCATGGATAGGCGCGAGTTTCTATTTCACTTGGCTGGACAACAGTTTAGAAACGCCACCTCAATGGAAGAAAGACAAGGGAATCAAAGGGGATTTGTGGGCCGTGCATGGTGGCGGCTTCTACGAAGTGGCAAAGTATCAAGTCGGCCCACAGCAGATGCCACCAAACCTACATTGGTTTAAATGGGAAGCGTACAGCACATGGATTACCGGAAGTGTGCTGCTGGTGTGGATGTATTACTTCAATGCTCAAGCCTATCTCATCGACCCAAGGATTATGCCGCTATCGAGCTTAGAGGCGGTCGCGTTAGGTATCGTTGGCATCGTCGCTGGGGTAGCCAGCTATGAGCTGCTGCTTCGCTCGCCATTGGCTAAAGTCAAGGTCGCTTTTTTGCTCTCGATAATCGCTCTTGGTGCGCTGTTTTTTTATGGCTTCAGTCAGGTTTTCAGTGGCCGCGGGGCATTCATTCATATGGGTGCCTTGATAGGCTCAATCATGGCCAACAATGTGTTTTACAAAATCATTCCAGGGCAGAGAAAAATGGTGGCGCAAGTTGCCAGTGGCAGCGAGGTTGACCCAGCACCCGGGATCGAAGGCAAGAGACGCTCGATCCACAACAACTACCTTACGTTACCGATTATTTTTCTTATGATCAGCAATCACTATCCGATGATTTATCAACACCAATTCAATTGGTTGATAGCGCTTTTGGTCATGTTGATCAGTGCTTGGATACGCTTTTACTTTAATTTAAAACACACAGGGACAACCAAGCCCAGTGTGATGGTGAGTGGTCTCAGCGCAATGGTTTTGCTCGCCGTCGTGGTCAGCTGGCCAATCAGCCAAACCACTCATAGCCCTGATGTGGCAGTCCAGCAAACACAGCACAGTACACAGACAACCGAGACTAACCAGATCTCAGTCGAGCAGCAGGCGGTGTTCGCTATCGTCAAGCAGCGCTGCGCGACCTGTCATAGCAGTCAACCGAGTGACGATGTCTTTGCCATGGCCCCCGCTGGTGCCACCTTTGATAGCTGGCAAGATGTGCAACGTTGGTCACCACGCATCCTGGCGCGAACCGTCGAAAGCGCAGATATGCCATTTATGAACAAAACCGGTATGACTCAAGAGGAACGCAACCTGCTAAAACGCACCTTAGTGGCTGAGCAGTAAAACAACTCTTGTGATGTCGAAAAAGCAAAACGGTCGCCAATTGGCGACTGTTTTCGTACAAGGCGAATAAGGTTATTTAAGCGACATCGCCAGCGCGGCTGCAACATTACGTGATGTCATCTCAACGTTAAACGCCGCTTCTTTAAGCGCGGTAGGCAAATCGGTCGCCCCCAACACCACACTGTAGACCGCATCGATGCCATGCGCATGCACCACCGAGCAATCTTTCGCTATGCTGCCTGCAATACCAATCACCGGCAGATGGTATTGTTTGGCGGTGCGTGCAACACCAATCGGTGTTTTTCCATGGATGGTTTGACTATCAATACGACCTTCTCCGGTGATCACTAAATCCGCATCACGAAGCACTTGTGACAAGTTCACCGCGTCCATGACAATGCTGATTCCCGGGCGAAGCGTGGCATCAAATAGACCCAGCAGCGCAGCACCTAATCCACCAGCAGCGCCGGCTCCCGCTTGCTCAATCACATCTTTGCCATTGGTTTGAGCAATTACCGCGGCGTAATGCGCCAAGTTTTGGTCCAGTTGTCGGACCATCTCCGGCGTCGCACCTTTTTGCGGGCCAAAAACTTGGGAGGCGCCTTTCGGGCCGCACAGTGGGTTATCGACGTCACACGCCACTTCGAGCTTAACGTCACTTAAACGGGCATCTAAGCCGGCCAAGTCGATGCTTGCTAACTGCGCCAGTGCTCCGCCCCCGGAGGCAAGCTCATTTCCTTCACTATCGATAAAGCGAGCGCCCAGCGCCTGAGCCATACCCATGCCGCCATCGTTGGTCGCACTGCCACCGATACCGACGATGATGTGTTGTACGCCCGCATCGAGCGCTGCTTTAATCAGCTCACCGGTTCCATAGGTGGTGGTGAGCATTGGGTTGCGTTTTTCAGGCTCAACCAGATGCAAGCCAGACGCGGCCGCCATTTCAATCACCGCGGTTGAACCATCTCCTAACACACCATAAAAGCCTTCAACTTTTTGTCCAAGCGGTCCGGTGACCTCTGCACTGACGATATGGCCACCGGTTGCGTCGACCAGCGATTGCACTGTGCCTTCGCCACCATCCGCCATCGGCAATTTTACATACTCGGCGTGGGGTAACACTTGCTTAAAGCCACTTTCGATCGCGGTGGCGACTTCCATCGCCGTTAAACTTTCTTTGTACGAATCTGGAGCAATGACAATCTTCATCTCGAGTCCTTAAACAAATAAACCAAACACGCCGAACATCATGGTTGAGACAAAAGCAATCAGCAGACCGACGGCTGACTCGTAAGGAATGAGCTTAAGTCGCTCACGAATATCCATATGCACCGCGCCCCCCGTCGCATGAAAGAAGCCTCCGTGAGGCATATGGTCGAGTGCCATTGCACCGGAGTGAATCATCGCAGCACCTGCTAGAGCAGGAACACCCAACTCTAAAATAGTGCTGCTAAACACACTGGCCGCAACCGCGGTACCGGCTGTTGTCGACGCCGTTGCCAACGCCATTATCGCACCAGAGGCTGGCGCCAGTAGGAAGGAAGGCAAGCCTGACGCAGTTAATCCATCAATCAAACCCTCTTTTAGACCCGAGTTGGCAATAATGCCTGCTAGCGTACCGGTACCCAGTAACAAAACCGCAACCGGCGCCATGCGGCTTAAGCCTGCGACTGCAAAGTGGTTGGTATCAGAAAAACGGCCCATCACAACGGCACCAACCAAGCCCCCTACAGGCAAAGCGATCATTGGATCGACGTCAATTCCAGCGATTGGCCGTATACAGAGCAGAACAATCACAACCAAAGGTGCCACAATCGCCGCATTGAATGATGGCAGCTGGGAATGATCGACTTCCACCACTTCGCAAGCATCGACTTTAGAGCCTTTATTCACCAATTTTTTCGCAATAAAGTAAGCGAGCACCAAGCCACACAGACCAGGAATAACCCCTGCTGCCATGACTGACGTTAGCGGGACATTGAAGGCATCAGCTGCAGCAATCGCATTCGGGTTCGGAGACATTACATTACCCGCTTTACCACCGCTAACCATGGCAAATAAGATGGCAGTTTTCGATAGATCAGCGCGTCGCGCAATCGCCAGAGCAATGGGAGAAACGGTAATCACCGCCGCATCAACAAACACGCCAACGCCGGTCAGAATCATGGTCGCAATAGCCAACGCCAGTAGTGCTCTGGTTTCTCCGACTTTTTTAATAATAGTTTCAGCAATCGAGGTGGCCGCGCCAGACTCAATTAAGACGCCAGCAAGCACGCCTGCAGTGAGGATGCGCAAAACGGCTGACACGATATCTTGAGCACCGCCAACCATTAAGTTGACAGTATCGGTCAGCGATACACCGCCAATGACACCACCGATCAGGGCACCGATAATCATGCCATAAGCGGGCGGCACTTTTTTTAGGATAAGAGCAATGGCGACAACCAATGCGGTCAGCGCGCCAAGAGTAGAGACTTCTATCATTTTTGTTTTTCCGACTGTTTCTTCAACTGCCAGCAGGGTACGTGCAGACGCTAAGGGTCACTCGAGCCGATAATCTGACCATTCTCGTCCATCACGTTGACGGGAAACTGAATAATTTTGGTCGCTCTTTCAACGATTTGTCGGGCAATTAAAGTATTTAGCTGCATATTCGTCACTTACTTCAGTGATCACTCATATTGGGCCAGCCAGGTTTTTAACAAACCATTGAGCTGATCTCTTTGCTTGGCATCGATGCCCGCCACCAAGTTCGCTTGCACGGCCACATGCTCTTGCATCAGGTTATCGATCACCGTCAATCCTTGCTCGGTCAACTGCACTGTGACGCTGCGGCGATCCGCCTGGCTGTGCTCACGTGCAATCAAGCCTTTCGTTTCAAGCTTGTCTAAGCGATTGGTCATCGCGCCCGAGGTTAACATCATAGAGTCTATTAACGCTGAGGGCGTGAGCCGATAGGGCTGACCACTGCGGCGTAATGTCGCCAGCACATCGAACTCGCCTAACTTCAAATCGTAACGCTTGTGAAGCTTAGCCACCTCACTCTCCATATACTTGGCAATGCGCATCAATCGCCCCATCATTGCCATCGGCTGTGTGTCTAAGTCTGGTTTCTCTGTTGCCCATTGCTCGACCACTTTGTCGATTGCATCCATCGGTTTTTATCTCCCATCACCAACCATCGAAAAATTACTTTAACATAAAGATACTTTACAAAGAGTATTTTTGCGCGTACATTTGCCAGCAAAATATCTTAACGTAAAGATAAATCACTATGAATATCCTCTTAGCAATGATTCCTGCGTTCTTTTGGGGCACCACGTATGCGGTGACTCAATACACTCTGGCGGACTGGCCTCCTCTGTTGCTAGGAGCTTTTCGCGCTTTACCCGCGGGTCTAATCCTACTGGCGATTAAACCGAGCTTACCCAGCAAGGGCGATTGGCAGATCTTATTCAGCCTCGGCTTGATAAACATCGCCACCTTCTTTGGTTTAATCTTTGTGATGGCCCTGACCTTACCCTCTGCCATCTCAGGTGTTGGCATGATCTCGGTCCCGGTGTTTGCCATGCTGTACAACTGGCTGGGCAACAAGCATCGACCAAGTTTAACCCAAACCCTGAGTGGTGCTGCTTTGATTGCACTGGCTTGGATGCTGTTTGATCCCGCTTCCATCAGCTTGAGCCCGCTAGGCTTGAGTGCCATGCTCGGGGCGATCATGTGTATCGTGGTGGGCAGCTCAATCACTAAGTCGCTGGGCAACCGCATCCATTGGTGGACGGTGTTAACCTGGCAGTTAATTCTTGGTGGTCTGTGTTTGTCTATCGCAGCGGGGGTTCAAGCGACCATGGAACCTGACAAGTATGCCGCAGTTTTTGAGCAGATGACGTTGACCAACATCTATGGTTTAGTTTGGGTGGTAGGGCTGAACACCGCGTTTGGCTATGGCATGTATGTGTGGCTACTGCAGCGGATGTCTGTGGTCGACTTCACCTTCGGTGGCATCGCTAACCCGATAGCTGGCATCGTCTGTGGGCTGATATTGCTTGGTGAGTCGTTTACGCCTTTCCAATACAGCCTGATGTTCGGCATGATTGTGATGTCGTTAATGCCGCAAATTGTGCTTACGCTACGCCAGCATAGGCTAAGAGCAGCGGCGGTGAGTCAATAGGGTTTAGTACAGAACAGCCCCAAACACCAAGGTGTTTGGGGCTTGTGATGTTGCGACTATTTAGTGAGCATGGCCACCTTTTTCAAAAAGCTATCTCGAAGGTGCTCTTGGTCGTAGTCTAAGTGGTAGGTATTGTGGAACCCCACCTTGAGTTCTACGCCATTGCCACGCATGTAGACGTTGTAGCCATCGTAATCCGAAAAGGCTTCGATACCTTCATAGATTTTTCCATGCTCGGTCGGAGTACCATTGGCCATCACCGTTTCATAAGCTTGCAGAATTTTGCCGGGATCAAGTTCGTTTTTCATACGCCACCTTCCTTCGTCTTATATGGAAAAGTATGTACAACAAAGTCCGTTTTCGCCAACTTCAACCCTTGCGCCATATCAAACTCTACGGCTTTGACGTCTCTCTCACCAACTCGGCCAGAGTCGCTAAACGCTGACGACTGTTTTTCACATACGGATTATTGGTATCCCAAGCATAACCAGCCAAAATCGACGAGATCATTTGCTTGATCCGTGGATTGGGAGATTGATGAAAGATCACGTCCTGCAGTTCACCGTGATACCAACCTTCAACATACGTTCGAAACGTATTGACGCCAACCATCAGAGGCTGCGCATACTCCGCTTGCCAGTCTACTGGTTGCCCATTGAGCTGTCGTACCACGCAATCCGCCGCAAGCTGGGCCGACTTCATCGCAATCGTCACCCCTGAGGAAAACACTGGGTCAAGAAACTCACCAGCATTGCCAAGCAGCGCATAGTGCGAGGTAGCAAGATGCTTGACGTTGGCCGAGTAACCACCGAGTTCACCCGCAGGGTTGGGGTATTCCGCTTGACGAAGCAACTGGGCAAGACCCGGCTCTTCGCTGGCAAGTTGCTTGAGCGCGGCGATGTTGTCTTGTGGGTAGCGCTCGAAAAATTCTGGCTCCCCCACCACACCAAACGAACACACTCCATTAGCAAATGGGATAAGCCAATACCAAACATCGTGATTGTTTGGGTGTACCGAAATCAAAATCTTATTTCGGTCATACTCCAGCGCTTGCCCGCTGATGTTGTCCACGATATGGGTAAAAATCGCTTTGCGTGCTGGCAAGCAAGAGGGCTGTTCAAGATCCAGCATGCGCGGTAAAACTCGACCGAAGCCGCTAGCATCGAGCACGAAGTCGGCTTCCATCTGATAACTTTGCTCAAGCTCGTCTGTCACGGTTAACAACGAACGGGGTCCATTAAATTCTAACGCCGTGAGCGCATGCTGATAGCGAATCTCGACCCCTTGTTCAGCCGCGCTGTCGGCTAACACTTTGTCAAAATGAGCACGTTGGACTTGAAACGTAGTACCAGGACCTGCGGTGTACTTGTCAGTAAAGTTGAACTGAGTGTACACCCCATTGCGACGAAAAGCCGCGCCATCCTTGTATTGAAAACCGGCACGATTTACCGCCTCTAGCATGCCTGCTTGCTCGATCACTTCCATACAAGCGGGCAGTAAGCTCTCGCCAATCGAAAAGCGTGGAAACTGCGCTTTCTCTATCACAATCACCTGAATATTTTGCGCATGCAGCAAAGCCGCCACCGTGGCACCGGATGGGCCGGCTCCAACCACCACCACTTGGGTATTGTGTTTTTGCATATTGGTTTCTTTCGTTGTCACCTTGTTGGTCTCACTCATCGTTGACGAAGCTTCAGCAAGGTGTGGCCAAGGCCAATGTTATCTGTGCGCGCTTCCACCACCAGCCCCGCCTCGGCAACGATCTCAAGAAAATCATCGCTGCGGTAAAAACGGCTATTACCATTGGCCAGACAGGTGAAATAGAGCGAGGTGGCGTTGAGGCTGTATGAGGCTGCGGGGTATTTTTGCGCATCCCAAAATAGCTCGAGAATATAGACCACATCCCCTTGGCGCAACTGCGCCTTCACTCGCTTCAGAATGCTCAAAATTTCCATCGGTGAGAAGCAATCCAAGAATTGGCTCATCCACCATACCTCAGCCTGCTCAGGCAGCGGTTGCGACTTATCGAGCATATTGGCGGCAAATGGATGAATTCGCTGCGAAAAACCGTGTTCGGCTGCATTGTTCATCGCCATTTCAAGCTGTTGCGGCAAATCGACAATCGTGACATCCACCTCAGGATTGTGACGACAACATTGCACCGCCCACTTACCGGTATTGCCACCAATGTCCACTAAGGTTTTAGGGCTGTCGGCAAACACCTGCTCAAGCAACACGGGGAACGAGCGGTCAGAGTAGAAGTGATCAAACTGAAACCAACTCTGCTTGGCCTGCTCTGGCAGTTGGGACAACCCCTGGTAGATGGTTTCCCAGTCGCCGAGCTCTTTCAGACCGGCGGGTTTGCCTTCCACAATCGCTTCGGTTAAATGCATCATAGCCGCATAACAAACGTCAGCGGTGAAGTCCATGTTGGCTTTGGTCATACCATCATGAAGAATAAAGTAGCCTAGGTTCGCCAACACATAGTTAGGTTGACGCCACAAGACCATGTCTGCGCTTATCGCCATGTCGAGTAACACTTTGACTCCATACTCAGACACCTGAGTTTGCGCCGCGATGTCGGCGGCACTGAGCCCCTGCTCTCCAGCTTTATCCAGGACCGATAAAATGCCAAGGTCGCGCAGGGTACGCGCCGTATGGAACACGATCGGTGCAAAAGAGAGCTTTTGCGCTTGCGTTTTTGCCTCTAAGGCAGTGTACGGCTCTTGATTATCTTGTTTCACGAAAAACCTAACTATGTATGGTGAATGAGAATTACTGTTGAGCGGCAATCACAGATAACTGACGCTTGATGTCAACGTTAAGATTGTTAATCCAGCGGTTGTAGTTGCGGTGAATTTTGCCATCACTCGCTTTTAGGTTTTCTGAGTTGAGATAAAGAATGGAGTAAAATTTGTCATTGTAGGGAATTTTTACTTCCGCATAGTGAGAACGAACGTGCAGTTTTGCATTGAGCTCGCCCGGACTCACTTCTTCCACCACCCAGCCGCGGTTAGTCGCTGCTGACATGATCGCGCTCTTGACCTGTTTACTTTGAAGATTGTAAGCAACTGGAGTATCCTCGACATTCATTACAGGCTGCACCCGCCCACAACCGGCGAGAAGCAAAGCAAGAAACATTGCGCTGATTAACTTTAATGGTGACATATCTATCTTTCCTTTAGAGTGTAAAAACTGTAATAGTATTTCGCCGTAATCACGACAATTCAATGACCTATGCCAAAATCAGATCTTTTTCTCTCATTTAACATCGATACATGGTGTGCGCATTCTAGCGGACTTTCGCAGTCTCAAGAGTGGGAAAAGTGGGCGAGTCACTTGTGCTGGCCAGAAAATGGTCAGCTGGAATGTGGTGCGATCCCAGCCATGATGCGACGTCGAATGAGCAGCTTGAGCAAAGTCGCGGTGCAAACGGCGATTGAGTTACTCAATCAACACCAGGTGGACTATTTAGTGTTCGCCAGTCGCCACGGTGAGTTGCAGCGCAGTATCGCCCTGGTGCGAGATATCTTATCCGGTGAACCAGCCTCGCCGATGGCATTTTCTCAATCGGTCCATAACACCGCCGCGGGCCTCGCCACCATTGCGACCAAACAAGCGATTCCGCTTACCTCAGTGGCCGCCAGCGAAAACACTTTCCACAGCGCGCTGATCGAAGCTTGGCTCTATCTAGAGGCCAACCCCAGCAGCAAAGTTCTATTGGTCGATTTTGATGAGCCGCTGCCACAAGATTATTTGCAGTTTGAGCAACAAAGTTATCAAGGCTACGCATTGGGGCTTGTGCTCTCTAAAGGCGACACCATGCAGCTCAGTCGCCAAGCGGCAGGCCAATTCGACCCGAGCGCTTTACCCGCGGGTTTGCGCTTTCTACAACACTACTTACTCAAGCATCAACAATGGCAGATAGAAACGCCGATGCAAACTTGGAGCTGGTACAGAAAACAATGAATCAGTTAGGTCAGTGGTGGCGAGTCATCGCAACCGGTTTTTGTTTTGCTGTGTTTGGGCTGGGCGGCTTGTTTCTCAGCTTTGTCGTCATCCCGATGATTCGCTTGATCACTCACGATCAAACCGAGCGAGAGTACCGAGTTCAAGGAGCCATCCAGCGCGCCTTTCACCTTTTTTGTCGGCTAATGAAATTCACGGGTGCTATCGACTATCAAATCGTTGGCGCTGAGATCCTCAAGCAAGACCGCAACTGTTTGATTGTCGCCAATCACCCTAGCTTAATCGATTATGTGCTGATCGCCTCGCAACTTGAACGCTGCGACTGCTTGGTCAAATCGGCCATTTGGGCCAACCCGTTTATGAAGCACATCGTAAAAGCGGCCGGCTACATCCCCAATGAAACACCCGACGACTTACTCTCAACCTGTGAACAGCGATTCGATCAAGGTAATGTACTGTTGGTTTTTCCTGAAGGAACAAGAACCACGCCTGGGGTAGTATCAAAACTGCAACGCGGCGCGGCACAGATCGCGGTTCGCACCCAACGCGATATGCGCGTCATCCATATCCGTGTTTCTCCGAGCTTTCTCACAAAAGAGACAAAATGGTATCAAGTACCCAAAACTAAGCCTTTTTTCCATGTTGAGGTTAAGGATAAAGTTGAGGTAATGCCATTTATAGCGCAAACTACGTCCCCAACAATTGCGGCTCGTCGTTTACAGCAGCATTTAGCTGACACATTGTTTCCAGAAAATACAGAATAAGAAGTAGGCCCACGTGGAAAAACTCCATAACGAAATCAAACAACTTATTATCGATGCACTGAATCTTGAAGATTTAACCATTGAAGATATCGACACGGATGCAGCGCTTTTTGGCGACGGTCTAGGATTAGACTCTATCGATGCACTAGAACTCGGTTTGGCGATTAAGAAAAAGTACAACATTGTAATTGACGCAGATGATACTAATACGCGTCAACACTTTGCTTCGGTTAGCAATCTGGCTAACTACATTTCGTCGCAAACTGGTGAATAATCCCTAGGTACTTCCATGACAGATGTAAATAAAGATCAAGTATTTGAGCAAGTGAAACAGGCACTTGAAGAACTGTTTGAAATCGACGCTGCCGACATCGTCGCTGACGCACACCTTTATCAAGACCTAGATCTTGATAGCATTGATGCGGTCGACCTAGTGGTGCACCTGCAAAATGTCACAGGTAAAAAAATCAAACCGGCTGAATTTAGCACGGTTCGTACCGTTGATGACGTGGTCAACGCCGTGACTGAGCTGCTCAAGGAAGCCTAATGCGTCAATTGCTGACAGTTTTGTCTGCAGTTGTGCTGCTTGCCTATCCGTTCGCCGTTTACTTCGGCATCGAACAATATGGCCTGTCCACGGTGGGGATCTTGCTTATCGCCGCCTTGGGCATCCGCCTGATATCTGTGCAACGCTCCCAATTAAACGAACTCAAGTCTGTCGCCAGGTTGAGTGCGCTGATCGGCATCTCGCTGGTGAGCTTAGGTATACTGTTTAAACAGCATGGCTGGCTAACGTTTTATCCTGTGGTCGTCAATCTGTGCATGTTGCTGGTGTTTGCCTCGAGCTTGAAGCAACCACAAACCATTATCGAGCGCCTAGCGCGGTTGCAGCACCCCGACTTGCCCGCAAGTGGCATCGCCTATACGCGCAAAGTCACCCAGGTGTGGTGTGCGTTTTTTACCTTTAACGGCCTGTTTGCCCTGTATACCTGCTTCCATTCACTTGAGCTGTGGACGCTGTACAATGGTTTAATCAGCTATCTGTTGGCCGGCTCGCTGTTTGCCATTGAATGGGTGGTGCGTCAGTTTGTTACTAAGGAATCCTAACCAGAGATGACTGTAGGCTTTACTCCCGTATCTCAACTGCTGGCAGCACCGCGCCCTGCCCACTCTGTGGTTGCGTTTGACGCTGAACGCCCGATCGACTGGCGGCAATTTCAAGCGGATGTGCTGGCCGTCCAAGCTTGGCTGCAGCGGCAGTCGAGCCAACGAGTTGGGCTTTGTTTTGCCGACAGCTACCTATTCGCAGTCAGTTTTTTCGCCGCCTGTCACGCTGAAAAATCACTGGTTTTACCGGGTAACTATCAGCCAGAAGCGGTGCGCGAGTTAACGCCACATTTTGATGTTTTGCTTCACGATAGCGCCATCGTTCCAGCCGAAGACATTCAAGGATATCGCGTCGAAAGTCGACGCCCCGACGCTGCGCAAGCTTTGAACTCGCACTTGCTTAAGCCCCTAGATGCCAAGCGCATTGAACTGACTCTGTTTACCTCAGGCTCAAGCGGTAAAGCAAAGGCGATAGTCAAATCACTGAGCCAACTCGAGGACGAAATCACACTGCTTGAGTCGCTATGGGGCGAGCAGATGTCCGGCGCGCGAATCGAGAGCACTGTCTCTCATCAACATATTTATGGTCTGCTGTTTCGTCTGCTTTGGCCATTGTGTACCGATCGTCCATTTGCAACCTTTAATCTTGAGTTTCCCGAGCAAGTCACCCACAAAGCCGACTCAGATACCGTCTTGGTTAGCAGTCCCGCGCTGTTAAAGCGTTTGAGTGAAGAGCAGCAAAGCCAACCGCTGCGCTGCCTGTTTTCCTCTGGTGGTCCATTGCCCAATCAGGCCGCCCTGCACAGCCAACACCTGTTCGGACAGCTACCCATTGAGGTGTTTGGCAGCACAGAAACCGGAGGCATTGCTTATCGTCAGCAACATCAGGCGACCACAGCTTGGCGGTTCTTCCCCGGCGTCGAAGCGAAACTCAATAGCGAAGGCTGCTTGAGACTACGCGCAGCGCATATCAGCGGCGCAGAGTGGTATCAAACCGCAGACCAATGCCAGTTTCACGATCCGCAGAGCTTCGACCTGAAAGGGCGTACGGACCGGGTGATCAAGATTGAAGAAAAGCGCATCTCTTTAGTGGAAGTTGAGCAACGTCTCGACCAATTAGAGTGGATTGCAGAAAGTGCGGTGATAACCTTAGAGCAAGGGAACCGTCTCGCACTTTGCGCAGTCATAGTGCTATCACCACAGGGTGCAGAGCAACTGGCTAGTGTTGGTAAAGGTAAATTTTGGTTGATGCTGCGCCAGGCTCTGCGAGACTGGTTAGAACCGATTGCAATTCCGCGCAAGTATCGACAGGTCGAAGCGATTCCGCTCAACAGCCAAGGTAAACGACAAGTGGCTGAAATAGAGAAATACTTTCAAGAACAATGATGAGCAATACGATGGATAAACGTAAACCCACCCTTCTCGAGGTTAACGTGGTTGACTCTCAAGCCACTCTGACTTTCAAAGTGGACGCCGATATTCTCGATTTTCGCGGCCATTTTAGTCACTTTCCGCTGTTACCCGGCGTTACCCAAATTGATTGGGCGCTGCATTTCGCCATCGCTCATTTGAATACGCCAAAGGCGTTCAAGGGGATGGAAGTGATTAAGTTTCAAGAGCCTATCCTGCCAAACGCCGAAGTCACACTGGATCTCAACTGGGATGACGAAAAGCAAAAGCTGGCGTTTAAGTATCACTCACAGCAGGCGGATCGCCACGTGATTCACTCATCAGGCAAAATGAAGTTGGGTGCTTAACGTGAGCGATTATCGAGCCTGTTTTGTTATTCCCTGCTACAACCACGGCAGTACCGTCGCGGGGGTAGTAGCATCACTGAGCGCTTTTGACCTGCCGTTTATTTTAGTCGATGACGGCAGCAATCAAGAGACCAAACGTGAGTTACAAGCCTTGGCGGAAAATGACACCATTTGCTTACTGACCTTAGCTGAAAACCAGGGCAAAGGTGGGGCAGTCATGGCTGGAATACGCCAAGCCCACCAGCTCGGTTACAGTCACGTCATTCAGATTGATGCCGATGGTCAACACGATATTGAGGCTGTTCCCGAACTGCTTGCGCGCTCAAAAGCCGAGCCTACCCACCTTATCTCCGGTCAACCGGTTTACGACGATAGCGTGCCCAAATCTCGACTTTACGGCCGCTACGCAACCCATGTTTGGGTGTGGATAGAAACGCTATCACTGACGATAAAAGATAGTATGTGTGGTTTTCGCGCCTACCCGGTAGCCAAGACGGTCGAGGTGCTCAATCAACACAACATCGGCTCGCGGATGGATTTTGATATCGAGATCCTAGTTCGTATGTACTGGCATGGGGTGGAGATCGATTTCGTCGAAACACGAGTGATTTACCCTGAAGGCGGCATTTCCCATTTTGATGCCCTTTGGGATAACGTTAAGATCAGTTGGATGCACACCAAGCTGTTCTTCGCCATGCTGCCCAAAATTCCACAATTGCTGGCTCGCAATCGCCGCCGCCGAGCGCAAAGTGACAATACGCACTGGTCACGCCGCCAAGAGCAAGGCACCATCATCGGGATTAAGTTGTTACTCGCTGTCTACAGCCTGCTTGGCCGTCCGGTGTTCAATCAAATCCTCAAACTGGTGATCGGTTACTACCATCTGACCAGCAAACAAGCCAAGCACGCGTCACAAACTTATCTCAACCAATTGCAGCACTACGCCAATCAGCATCAGATTCGCTTGCCCGCCAAACTCTATAGTTACCAGCATTTGCTGTCATTTGGCCATACCATGCTCGACAAATTAGCCGCGTGGAAGGGGGATTTCAGTGTCGATAATCTCACCATTCATGGTCAAGAGCATTTTCAGCACATGGTCGATCAACAGCAAGGAGTCGTGATTTTAGGCTCCCACTTAGGCAATATTGAGCTGTGCCGAGCCCTAGGTCGCAGACATTCTCAGGTAAAAATAAATGCCTTGGTGTTTACCGAACACGCAGAGCGTTTTAACAGCGTAATGAAAGCGGTGAACCCAAGTTCAGAGCTGAACCTGATTCAAGTGAGCTCAATGGGCCCCGATACCGCTATTTTGTTGCAGCAAAAGATCGAGCAAGGCGAATGGGTGGTGATTGTGGGTGACCGCACCTCGACCAGCAAAGAAAGTCGCTCGGTTTGGGCCGACTTCTTAGGTAAACAGGCCCCTTTCCCACAAGGCCCATTTATGCTGGCATCGGTACTCAAAGCGCCAGTGTATCTATTGTTTGGTCTGCGCGATGACAGTCGTGACACGCCGCATTTTGACGTCTATTTCGAACCGTTTAGCCCGCAGATTGTTCTGCCGCGCAAAACACGTCAGCAAGCTCTGACGCAAGTGGTTCAGGATTACGCCAATCGCCTACAACACTACACACTAAAAGCACCGCTGCAGTGGTATAATTTTTTCAATTTTTGGACTTTAAGTAATCAGCAAGATGACGACAAACAACACTAATACCATCACGTTTGGCGCGCAGCCGCTTAGCATTGAAGACGTGGTTGCTATTGCCCAAGGGGCCAATGCCAACCTCAATAATTCTCCTGAGTTCACCGCCAAAATCGACCGTGGGGTGGCGTTTCTTGAACGATTACTGCAAGAGGAAGGCGTTATTTACGGTGTCACAACTGGATACGGCGACTCTTGTACCGTGGCGATCCCACCCAATTTAGTTGATGAGCTGCCACTGCACTTAACTCGCTTCCACGGCTGCGGACTTGGTGAGCTGCTCAGCCACCAACAAGCCAGAGCGGTACTAGCGACAAGGCTCTGCTCTCTGGCGCAAGGGGTGTCAGGCGTTAGCCACGAGCTGCTGCAACAAATTATTACGCTGATCAATCACGACATCGCACCGCGCATCCCGCAAGAAGGGTCGGTTGGCGCCAGCGGTGATTTAACGCCACTCTCTTATCTGGCTGCAGCGCTGATTGGTGAGCGAGACGTGTTGTACAAAGGCGAAGTGCGCCCTACCGAGTCGGTCTTTGCCGAACTCGACATTACACCGATCAAGCTTAAACCCAAAGAGGGCTTAGCCTTGATGAACGGCACATCGGTCATGACCGCTCTCGCATGTTTAGCCTATAAGCGCGCCGAATACTTAGCCCAGCTGTGTACTAAGATTACCGCTCTGGTATCAGTGGGCATGCACGGCAACGACTTCCATTTTGACCAAGCGCTGTTTGCGGTTAAGCCGCACCCTGGTCAGCAGCAAATTGCCGCTTGGCTGCGCAGCGATCTGAAAGCTGAGCGTCCACCGCGCAACAGCGATCGTCTTCAAGACCGCTACTCACTCCGCTGTGCGCCGCATGTGATTGGCGTGGTGCAAGATTCGTTGCCTTGGCTGCGTTCGATGATTGAAAACGAACTCAACAGCGCTAATGATAACCCGATCATCGATGGCGATAATGAACGTGTGCTACACGGTGGCCATTTTTATGGCGGCCATATTGCGATGGCGATGGATACACTCAAAACCGGTATTGCCAACTTAGCCGACCTTCTCGATCGTCAAATGGCGCAATTGATGGATTATAAGTTCAACAACGGCTTACCGTTCAACTTAACGGGAGCGGAAGGCGAGCGCAAACCGATCAACCACGGATTTAAAGCCGTGCAAATTGGCATTTCCGCTTGGACCGCAGAAGCCCTCAAGCACACTATGCCCGCCAGCGTGTTCTCTCGTTCAACCGAGTGTCATAACCAAGACAAAGTCAGCATGGGCACCATCGCAGCACGTGATTGCCTAAGAGTCCTTGAACTCACTGAGCAAGTGGCCGCAGCTTCGCTGTTAGCCAGTGTTCAAGCAATTGAAATTCGTCGCCGCCACAACGAACTGGATGAGCAGCATATGAGCACCAGTTTAAAAGCGATTCGTGACGCCGTGTTGACTGAGTTTGATTTCGTTGCCGAAGACCGCCCGCTCGAACATGACTTGCGTCATTTCATCGCGCGCATTCAGCAGCGCCACTGGGCACTATACCCGGAGGCATAATGGAGCAAGCTATCGCATTTCCGCTCGACGCTGAGGTGACATTGGTCACCTCATTCCAAGACGCCGACCCTATGGGAGTTATCTATCACGGTAACTATTTTCGCTTTTTTGAAGAAGCACGCCGAGTCATGATGGATAAAATCAACTATGGCTATTTGGCAATGAATGAGTCTGGCTACATGTGGCCGATCATCGATACCCGAGTGAAGTACGTCAAAGCGATTCCGTTCAACCACAGGATTCGCGTTTGCGCCACGTTAACCGAGTGGGAAAACCGTCTGCGGGTCGACTACGTCATTTACGACGCCGAAAGCGGACAAAGAATGTGTAAAGCGCACACCACTCAAGTTGCGGTCTCGATTGAGCAGCAAGAGATGTGTTTTGCTTCACCTAAGGTGTTCATTGATAAAATAGAACAATGGCACAAGTTTGGGAGCGTCGACCAATGAGAACCTGCTGGCTTGCGTTGCTGGCCCTATCGCCTGTGTGTTGGGGTCAAATTAACACCTTAGAGCAACTCGAAACACAACTGGCGCAACATCCAATTGTTCGCGGCGAGTTTACCCAACAGCGCCACTTAGAGATGTTCGCCGAGCCACTCAGTTCCTCCGGTCGTTTCACCTTAAGCAAGCAGCAAGGGTTACTGTGGCAACAAAACACCCCATTTGCGGTGAACTTAGTATTAACTCAAGATAAGCTGAGGCAAACCTTTGTCGATCAAGCGCCGCAGACCATCAGTGCCGAGCAAAACCCGCTGGTGTTCTATTTTAGCCGAGTGTTCCTGGCGGTTTTCCATGGCGATACTCAAGCCCTTCAAACCGAGTTTGAACTCGACTTTTCAGCGCAAGACGACCAGTGGCAGCTGGTGCTAACTCCGCGACAGGCCCCACTCAATCAGGTATTTAGCACGATAACCCTAAGCGGCGATCAAGCTATCGATTCACTCGTACTGCAAGAGCTTCGTGGCGATCAGACCGAGATCCAATTTAGCCACCAAACTCACCAACCAGAGACGCTCACCGATGCTGAACAAGCGCAATTCAGCTTCTAATTCTGGCCGTCGACTGGCATTGATCTGGTTAGTGCTGGTGCTTGCCTGCGCGGCTTTGCTCGTCAAACAGTGGCTGACATCGCCCGTTTCACCGATTGAAACCAACGTGCTAAAGCTGCTACCCAAAAACCAGCACAATCCGATCGCTGAACAAGCGTTTGAGTCAGTCGCTAACCATTTTAGTGACCAAGTGGTGTTTGTGCTCAGCGCCGACAGCGAGCCGCAGCGCTACGCCGCCGCGCATCAGCTTGAGCAGCAGTTGCGGGCAACGGGGCTATTTACCAAAGTGGTCGGCAAAATCTCAGCCGAGGAGCAAAATCAGTGGGCCAATTTCTATTATCAGCACCGTTACTTGCAACTCACCCCAACCCAACGCGAACGCCTTGAGCATAGCCCTGAGCAGCAAACGCAGCAGGTCATCCAAGCCTTGTATAACCCCTTTTCTGGCGTCACTGGTAACGAGCTAAAAAACGATCCTTTTTTGCTATTTCGCGACTTTTTGGCCGAGCTTACCTCGCTCAACAACCAATTTCGTCTTAAGCAAGACTTCTTAACTGCCGAGTACCAAGGCCAGCACTACGTGTTGGTTACCGCAACACTCGCCAGTTCCCCTTACAGCTTAAGCGCTCAGCAAGGCGTGGCTGAAATCAAACGCATTGAACAAGCAGTAAGCGCCAAGTATCAGGCGAAGATCTATCATACTGGGGTGCTGTTTTATGCCGAATTTGGCAGTCAGAGTGCCAAGTCTGAAATCAGCACCATCGGGCTGTTTTCTCTACTTGGCGTGGTGGTGTTAATTGTGACGGTTTTTCGCAGCGCTGCTCCACTTGCTCTGGCACTGCTGTCGATCACCACAGGTCTGTTGGTGACGTTGTCGCTGACCACCCTGCTATTTGGCAAGGTGCATTTGTTTAGCTTGGTATTCGGCGCCAGTTTAATCGGCGTCTCGATTGATTACGCGTTCCACTACCTGACTGAACGACTCGCGGCGGGCGAGCAATGGGACAGCCAGCGCGGGCTGCAACACATATTCGCGGCGATCACTCTTGGTTTAATCACGAGCTTAATTGGCTACTTAGGCATGCTGATCGCACCGTTCCCCGGTTTACAGCAGTTGGCGCTGTTCTCCTCTATCGGTCTACTGGGTGCCTATATCACTGTGGTGGTTTGGTATCCGCTGTTGGCAAGAAAAGCCACGCCCTCGCGTCCGTTACCGGGCCAACACTTAGCCCATCGCTGGCTCGCGCTTTGGTCATCGCCTCGCGTTAAATTCGCCCTTCCAGCGCTGTGTATTTTAGCTAGTCTGCTCACTTTGACCGCCATGCGCTACGACGACGATATTCGTCAACTGCAAGCCATGCCGAGCTCTCTTAAACAACAAGAGCAATTGATCAGTGACATCAGCGGCTTGCGATCGTCACAGCAGATGTTGGTGGTGAGTGCTGCTAATGATGAACAACTGATGCAAAGGTTGGAGTCATTAAGCCCGACATTTGAACAATGGCAGCAAACGGGTGTGATGGGCGGTTATCAAAGTCTGAGCCAATATTTGCCCTCATTAGCGACCCAAGCGCAAAACTACGCACTGATTGATTCTCTGTATCAAAAGCAAGGGTCAAAACTGGCGCAGGCCTTACGACTAAATCAAGTACCCAGCCTTGAGCAACCTCTTAAGCTACTGACCTTAGACAACTATCTTGATCAGCAGGTCGCTGCACCGGTGCGTTTTCTTTATGTCGGTCAAGTCGGTGAACAGGTGGCCGCAGTGGTGGTGCTTGATCAAATCGAGCAACTTAATCAGGTCAAAGCCTTTGCCGATGCGCACGGCGATATCAGTTACCTGAACAAGGCGGAAGAAATCTCCAGTTTATTTGCAGAGTACCGGGTCAAAGTGATGGAATTGCTACTGCTAGCGATCGCTGTGATTGGTGCATTGCTGGCCAAGCGCTATGGCATAAAACACGCGCTGCTTGTCTTGGCGCCATCAGTCATTGCCTGTGTCGCAGGGCTTGCCGCAGCCGTCGCTCTAGGCTCGACACTCAACCTGTTCAACTTGCTGGCGCTGATCCTAATCATCGGCATTGGTATCGACTACACCTTATTTTTTGCCGAAAAAGCGCGCAGTGCGAGCACCTTACTTGCCATCAGCCTATCCGCCATGACTACCTTGCTGTCGTTCGGTTTGTTGTCACTGAGTCAAACCCATGCGATTCATAGTTTTGGCGTGACGGTATTAAGTGGTATTTTTGTCGCTTGGCTACTTTCGCCATTGGCCATTAACGATCCGGAGCCACAATGAAGAAGCGCACAATTTTTTCCCTGTTCACGTTAAGCCTAATGTTGACGGCGTGCGCTTCGACACCTGAGCTCAGCACTCCCGAAGTGGCACTAAGCCAAGATCAGAGTGTGCACTTACCAACACCTCAATCACTCGGCTACCGACTCGCGGCCAGCCAACTGATTGAGGCAAGTTGGCAGCAAGATAAGCAGAGTCAAAGTCAACAGTTGCCAGTACAACTGCAAGTGGGTGAAGACCAACTAGTGCTGGCCGGTTTTTCCTCTTGGGGAACGCGAATTCTCTCTGTTAACTATCAACAAGGAAGGATCAGCAGCGATGTAATGGCTGGCTTGGGTGCCACCTTGCCCAAGCCAGAGCAGGTGCTGTTTAACTTGATGATCACGCTCTGGCCGAGTTCCGCTTGGGAAGGCCCGCTAAATAAGGTAAGGTGGCAACTGGTCGACAATGATGATAGCCGGGTAATTTTCAATAGTGATGGCGATCCGGTCATTGATATCCAGTACAGCAACCAAGACAGACTGAATGGGACAATCACTTTTCGTCATCTGATCGACAACTACACCATTAGCATTAAAACACTGCAGTTCCAGCGACAACCAATAACACCATAGATTGCCATCATGCTGACACACGTTTCTCAACCCATTTTTATCCAAGACTGTGGCTTTCACTCTGCGATGGGCGCGGCGCACGCCGACATCCACCGCTGCCTGTCTGGTGAACGCGAAGCCAATATGGTTCGCGATGACGACATTCTCAACTCTGGTCAATCGACGGTTATTGGCCGCATAAATCAGCCACTGCCAACGCCTGCCGACCATTTAGCGAACTTCAATACCCGTAATAATCGCCTCGCGCTCTCTGCTCTGCAGCAAATCGAGGCGTCAGTGCAAGCCGCGGTTAAGCAATTTGGCGCTGACCGAGTCGCGGTGGTGATAGGTACCAGCACCTCCGGTATTGCTGACGGTGAAAACGCTTATCAGCAAAAAATCACCCAAGGTGAGTTCTCACCGGGTTATCACTATCGCAAACAAGAGCTTGGCAACACCAGCGACTTTATCGCCGCGTACTTTGGTTTGAGCGGTCCGTGCTACGCGGTCTCAACCGCCTGCTCTTCAAGTGGGCGCGTGTTCATCAGTGCCCAACGACTGCTCAACAGCGGTTTGGCCGATGCGGTAATCGTAGGGGGTGTCGATACCATCTGCCGCTTAACCCTGAATGGGTTCAATGGTTTGGAGGCGCTCTCTTCTGAGCTGTGTCAGCCATTTAGCGCCTCACGCGACGGCATCAACATTGGCGAGGCTGCCTGCCTGATGCTGCTCAGTCGCCAACCGGCCAAAGTCGCTCTGCTCGGTGCAGGAGACAGCTCAGATGCACACCATATTTCTGCCCCGCACCCAGAGGGGAAAGGCGCTGAACAAGCGATGCAAAAGGCGCTAGAGAATGCAGGCCTTACCGCAGAGGAGATTGGCTACATCAATGCCCACGGCACGGCCACTAAACTCAACGATAGTATGGAAAGCAAAGCCATCATGCGCCTGTTTGGTGACCAAGTCCCTGTCAGCTCAACCAAACCCCTGACTGGGCATACCTTAGGGGCAGCCAGTGCGACGGAAGCCGCCATCGCCTGGCATATTTTAAATTTCGACTTACCACTGCCGATTCAGCGTTGCCAAGCGAAGGCCGAGGATATCGAGGTTTCACTAGTAGAAACCGAGACCCGGCTCAACGGCAAAGCCATTTTAAGTAACTCTTTTGCGTTTGGTGGTAATAACATTAGTCTTATTTTCGGTTATCCCAATGACTAACATTGCTTCAATCGACCAACTATTGCCTCATGACGAGCCGATGATCTTAATCGATCGTGCGCTCGAGGTCGGTCAAGATTCGATTCACTGCCAAGTGGATATCTCGAATCGAAATCCATTTTTTAATGTCGAGCAAGGTACCATCCCTGCTTATGTCGGCATCGAGTTTATGGCTCAATCCGTCGCGGCTTGGTCTGGCTATCATGCCCTGCAGCAAGGCCAGCCACCGCCGATCGGTTTTTTGCTTGGCAGTCGCCGCTATCACACCAATGGTGAGGCGTTTACCGCAGGTCAAACCTTAGACATTTATGCCGAAAAAATGATGGAAGACAACGGAATGGCGGTTTTCACCGCTCGGATTGAACAGCAAGGCGAGGCTGTCGCCAGTTGCCAGCTCAATGTCTACGTTCCATCACCACAAAAACTAAAAGAAATGAAAATCAGGAGTCAATCATGACCCGACACGTATTAGTCACCGGTGCGAGTAAAGGCATAGGTAGAGCGATCGCCATTCAATTGGCCAAAGACGGATTCACCATTGCTGTCCACTATATGGGCGACAAGCAAGGCGCGGAGCAAACGCTCGCCACCATTAACGAAAATGGCGGTCATGGACGCCTGATCCAATTCGACATCAGTGACCGAGAAGCCTGCCGCGACAAACTCGAGGCCGATATTGCCGAACATGGTGCTTACTATGGTGTGGTCAACAACGCTGGCATCACCCGAGACACTGCGTTTCCGGCCATGACGGAAGAAGAGTGGGATGGCGTCATTCATACCAACCTCGACAGCTTTTACAATGTGCTGCACCCTTGCGTGATGCCAATGGTACAAAAACGAAAAGGCGGGCGAATCGTCACCTTGGCCTCGGTATCAGGCTTGATGGGCAATCGCGGCCAAACCAACTACAGCGCCGCCAAAGCAGGTGTGATTGGTGCCACTAAGTCGCTCGCTCTTGAGTTAGCGAAGCGCAAGATTACCGTCAACTGTGTCGCGCCAGGCTTGATTGATACCGGCATGGTCGATGAACACGTTAAAGAGCATGCTATGCCGCAGATCCCTCTGCGACGTATGGGTGAACCAGAAGAGGTTGCGGGACTTGTGAGCTATTTAATGTCGGATATTGCTGGTTACGTTACCCGCCAAGTCATTTCGGTCAACGGAGGTCTAGTATGAGTCGCCGCGTTGTGGTTACTGGCATGTCGGGCGTCACCGCGTTTGGTAATGATTGGCAAGCCATCGAGCCTAAATTGAGAGCGGGTGAAAATGCGACCCAGTATATGCCGAACTACGAGCAGTATGACGGCCTGAATACTAAGCTGGCCGCCCCTATCGATCACTTCGAGCTGCCAAAACACTACAAGCGCAAACAGGTGCGCGGTATGGGCCGAGTGTCTAAGTTAGCGACAGTGGCCACTGAAAACGCCCTCACTCAAGCAAATTTGATTGGTGCCGAGGTATTAACTAACGGCCAAACCGGCATTGCCTATGGCTCATCCACTGGCAGTACCGATGCCATAGGAGCGTTTGGGGTCATGCTCAACGAAAAGAGCACTCGAGCGATCACCGCCACCACCTACGTGCAAATGATGCCTCACACCACGGCGGTCAACGTCGGCTTGTTTTTTGGATTACGCGGTCGGGTTATTCCAACCAGCAGCGCTTGTACATCGGGCAGTCAGGCGATTGGCTACGCCTATGAAGCGATTAAACACGGCTATCAAACCGTGATGGTTGCCGGCGGTGCTGAAGAGCTGTGCCCGACTGAATCAGCAGTGTTCGATACCCTGTTTGCCACCAGTTTGATGAACGACGCGCCGAAACGGACCCCGCGCCCCTACGATGTCAACCGCGATGGCCTAGTGATCGGCGAAGGTGCCGGTACCTTAGTGCTAGAAGAGTACGAACATGCCAAAGCGCGAGGCGCCAAGATCTACGCTGAAATCATCGGGTTTGCTAGCAACTGCGATGCCGCCCACGTGACTCAGCCACAGATGGAAACCATGCAAATCTGTATGGAAATGGCACTGCAAAACGCTGGGATAGAGGCGGAGCAAATCCAATATGTTTCAGCTCATGGTACGGCGACGGATCGCGGCGACATTGCTGAGAGTAACGCCACCGCCAATGCCCTTGGCAAGGTGCCAATCAGCTCACTGAAAAGTTATTTTGGCCACACACTCGGTGCCTGCGGGGCGATTGAAGCTTGGCTGAGCCTTGAAATGATGCACTCTGGCTGGTTTAACCCGACGCTCAACCTCGACAACCTGGATGAGCAATGTGGTCACCTCGATTATATCACTGGGGCCGGACGTGAGCTCGAAGTCGACTACTTGATGAGTAACAATTTCGCCTTCGGTGGGATCAACACCTCAATTATTTTCAAAAAGTTATAACGCTAAGGCTCTCATTCGAGAGCCTTTTTTACTTTTATTTTCTTATTCCACTGAGTTAATAGAAAATATCTCTTTACAACGTACAGTTATCAGGTACTATCTAGTCTGCTCTGCAATACAGAGTTATTAGTGAAACCGAAAGTCAAAAGTAAATCCTCAGAATTACCGCGTTACCGTTGTTATCCTCAGTGTTTCCCTTAGCTTCACCGTTACATTAAATAGTTCAAATTTTCAGCGCAATTTTAGAAGATTAATTCAATTTATATAAGGGACACATTATGTCTAACAAAACTACTGGTACTGTAAAATGGTTTAACGAAGAGAAAGGTTTCGGCTTCATTTCTCAAGAAAACGGCGGTGCTGACGTATTCGTTCACTTCCGTGCTATCGCTTCTGAAGGTTTCAAAACTCTGAAAGAAGGCCAACAGGTTTCTTTCGAAGTTGAGCAAGGCCAAAAAGGCCCACAAGCTGCAAACGTAGTAGCTCTATAATTTCGAATTGGTGCAAGCCTTTGGCTTGCACCAACTCTTAGTACTGCAATAACGAATTCCTTCTCTTTCGAATCTAACATACCCTCGCACCACTCCTCTCTGTGCAATCGACTATCTAGTTTTCCTAAGACAAATCAACTCGTTTCGTTTTCTACCAATCAGAATATATCTAGTCTTTGTTGCGAATTAGCATCGCTGGTGGCTGCGCTATAGTATCGTTAACTCCACTGACCTAGCGGCAATCTCTACTTTGTTGTCAGCGATTACTGCTGCGCAATTATCTGATCACCGACGTATCCGGTTTGGTATTACCCATACTCAATTTTCTAGCAAGGCACACTATGGCTCGTTCTAACGGTCGTAAGCGTTTTTGGTTTCAAAACGCGCGCAACAAGCACATTCAACAAAAATAAAGGAGATCTATGACGATCTATTTTCATCTGTTTATTAGCAACAGAATTTGGCAAACAGCGCTACATCAGCTCAATAGCGACAGTCTGTTAAGGCAGATTCGAGTGAAAGGTGACGTCGGCAACAATCCACTGTCACTCGACTATTGTGAACAACGCCAAAAAGGCACTATTTTTCAGCAAGATGGGCAAATAATTGGCGAATTTAACGTGGTATTAAACTCGCCAAGTTAACATTAGGCTGGCGTTACCACATTAAATCATCGGGCACGACAAAGTCAGCATACGGATCATCCTCGTCCGCCAACTCTTCGGCTGGCGCGTTTTGCTCGATCAAGACACTCTCATCACGCAATGCAATCTTCTTCGCCACACTGCTTGGGATCACCACATACGCTTCATCGTGACGCGCTATCGAAAGGATGCCTTTGGCAAGCTGATCTCGAACCAACGGCTCAACGTAAATCGATTTAACTAAGGTACCATCAGTAAAGTTGTACTTGATGTCTCCGTCTTTCTGATCCAGCTTATTCATCTCAACCAGCTGCTTAATTTGCGCCTGGATCTCTTTGCTGAGTCGCTGCTCTTTCTGCTCATTGCTCAGCGCTTTATCGCGCTCTTGCTGCAAACGTTTATTTTCTTCAACCGCCGCTTTGACTTCACGCGCCTGCACTCGTGATTTCTTCGAGCCTTTTTTGGCTTTTTTCAATTTTTTCTCGTTTACCAAGCCGGCTTTCAGCATTTGTTCTTGAAGGGTCAGTTTTGCCATGGGAATTCCATCCGTTATCTCAATCGCTTCAGTTTAACGGTTCACCACAGGCAAATAAAGCCAAGTCTCACTATTGAAAAGCGCTGATTATGCGCTTCAGCCAGACTCTGACTACACTGCTTATTGCGCTATCGACACGACAAATCCTTTTTGTTAGACACAGGGGATGTTTTGTCCGTTAATGCGCTCGTTACGAAGGTCCGTCCCTCCATTGGACATCGTGACTGGTGTGGCCTAGAGGCGACTCTAGCCATGACTTTTTTCTCTGTCTTTGTGAGATTTGATGTGGAAAACAATTCCAAACTTGACCGTGTTCGCGCTGATTACAACGTAGATTACTGGAGCCAAGGCTTCTATGGTATCGACAACCAAGGTGAGGTGTATGTCTCTCCTCGCAGCGATAATGCGTTTCAAGTTCCACTGAGCAATATCGTGACCAAACTTGAGCAGCAGCAACTTAGCCTGCCAGTATTGGTTCGATTCCCGCAAATCTTGCACCAACGTGTGCACGGTATCTGCGAGGCGTTCAACCAAGCGATTGATGAATATCAATACCAAAACAACTATCTGTTGGTTTACCCAATTAAGGTTAACCAGCAAAAAGAGGTGGTGGATGAGATTCTGGAGAGCCAGGCTCAGCTTGAAACTAAACAGCTCGGTTTAGAGGCAGGCAGTAAGCCTGAACTTTTGGCGGTGCTGGCGCTTGCGCAAAAAGCCAGCTCAGTGATTGTGTGCAACGGCTACAAAGACAGAGAGTACATTCGCCTCGCGCTTATCGGTGAAAAACTGGGGCACAAGGTATTTATAGTTCTTGAGAAACTGTCAGAGCTTGATCTCGTGCTTAACGAAGCCAAAAGCCTAGGTGTGAAGCCCCGTTTAGGTGTGCGTATCCGCCTTGCCTCTCAAGGTGCAGGTAAATGGCAATCAAGCGGCGGTGAGAAGTCGAAATTCGGCTTGGCCGCGTCTCAAGTATTAACGGTGATCGATCGTTTAAAACAAGAAGATCAGCTCGATGCGCTGCAACTGGTGCATTTCCACCTTGGTTCGCAAATGGCCAACATCCGCGACATTCGTAACGGTGTGAATGAATCGGCGCGTTTCTACTGTGAACTGCGTGCGATGGGCGCTGGGATTGAGTTTTTTGATATCGGTGGCGGTTTGGCCGTCGATTACGACGGCACCCGCAGCCAATCGTCTAACTCGATGAACTACGGTTTGATCGAGTACGCTCGCAACATCGTCACGACTGTCGGCGACGTCTGTGAGCAGTACACTCAGCCAGTGCCAGTGATAATCTCTGAATCGGGCCGCTCTTTGACCGCACACCACGCGGTGCTGATCACAAACGTGATCGGAACAGAGGCGTATCATCCAGAAGAGGTAAACGCACCAAGCAGCGACGAACCGACCCTACTGCACAATATGTGGAGCAGTTGGCAGAATCTACAAACAGGCAGCAATGCGCGGGCACTGATTGAAATTTATAACGATACCCAAAGTGATTTGGCGGAAGTCCACAGTCAATTTGCGACTGGCGTGATGAACCTCCAGCAGCGTGCTTGGGCAGAGCAACTGTCACTACGTATTTACTTTGAGCTCAGTCGCCAAATGAGCAACAAAAACCGCTTCCACCGTCCTATTTTGGATCAGTTAAGCGAGCGCCTAGCGGACAAGTTTTTCGTTAACTTTTCGCTGTTTCAGTCGCTACCTGATGCTTGGGGTATCGATCAAGTGTTCCCGGTCTTGCCTTTGTCTGGACTGGAGAATGTTGAAGATCGCCGCGCGGTGATGCTCGACATCACTTGCGACTCCGATGGGGCGATAGAACAGTATGTAGAAGGCCAAGGGATCGAAACCACATTGCCGGTACCTGCTTGGACCAAAGATCAGGAGTACTTGATGGGCTTCTTCCTTGTGGGTGCCTACCAAGAGATTTTGGGTGATATGCACAACTTGTTTGGTGACACCCATAGCGCGGTGGTCACAGTAGATGAACAGGGTGAAGCCCAGATCGAACGAATTGACGAAGGCGACAGCGTCGAGGACATGATGCGCTACGTACACATTGACGTAGAAAAGATTCGCCTCCATTACCGCGAGCTGGTTACAGAGCGCGTCACCGCCGACGAGCAAGCGTCGATTTTAGCAGAATTAGAAGGTGGCCTAAGCGGTTACACCTACTTAGAGGATTTTTAAATGAATGATTTGTTTACTAAAACTGATTATTCGCTCTACTCCAACTCAATGAGCTTCTTGCGTAGACCTTATCTGCGCAATCCAGTTTCTGCCGACGCAGATTTGGTGGTGTTGGGTGTACCGCTGGACATGGCGACCTCAGGTCGGTCTGGCGCTCGAATGGGGCCAGATGCCATTCGCCGAGCCTCGGTCAACTTGGCATGGGAAGGCAAGAAGTTCCCTTGGGACTTTAACTTGTTCGATCGCGTCAAAGTCATTGATGCGGGCGATCTCGTGTTTGATTGTGGCGACGCCGAAGACTTTACTTACCGCCTCGAAGCGGCAACGAGTGAAATCCTTAAGAGTGGTAAAACCATGTTAGCCCTCGGTGGGGACCACTTTATTACCCTGCCAATTTTACGTGGATATGCCAAGCACTATGGTGAAATGGCCCTAGTGCACTTTGATGCCCATACCGACACGTACGCGAACGGCAGCAGTTACGACCACGGGACCATGTTCTACCACGCACCGAATGAAGGTCTAATTTCGCCTAAGCATTCGGTACAAATCGGTATTCGTACTGAATATAAGCAGCAGGATCATGGCTTTAATGTGATTAACGCGATGCAGGCTAACGACCTATCACCAGAGGAAATCGTGATGCAAATTCGCGACATCGTTGGTGACAAGCCAGTGTATGTCACATTTGATATCGACTGTCTCGACCCTGCATTTGCGCCGGGTACCGGTACCCCAGTGTGCGGTGGCCTTAACTCGGACAAGGTACTGAAGATCATTCGTGGTTTAGCCGGTATCAACATCATAGGTATGGATGTGGTCGAAGTATCACCGCCTTATGACCATAGTGATGTCACTGCGCTGGCCGGTGCCACCATCGCCCTTGAGCTGATGTATGCCTGGGCTGCTCATCGCGACAGCGAGTAACCTGTAACAGCTGGCTTTACTATCGAGCCAGCTTTTTTAATTTATTTCCACGAAACTGCTGCGGCGTTTGCCCGGTTAAACGTTTGAAACCGCGCCTAAAGTTAGCCGCATCACTATAACCAAGGCGAAAGCCGATCTCCTCGACCGTCAGTTGAGTGCCCAGTATATACTCTTTCGCTAAATCGACCCGCGCTTCACTAAGTAATGTTTGATAACAGGTGTTGTATTCGGTTAAGCGCCGACGTAGCGTCCTCTCAGAGCAGCCATATTGCGCTGCCAACTTCGACAAACTCGGAAACTGACCGCCAGATTGATACAACATTGCTTTAATTTGATTGGGTAACCGATGCGGTGAGGCCAAGGTTTCACACACCGCTGCGCAGGAGTGAAGATACTGCTTAAGTTGGTTAACGTTGTGAGTTTTGACCGGTAATGCCAGTTGCTGAGCGTCAAACGAGAGTGATAAATGGGTGTGGTCAAACACGAGATTGTCGCCAAAACGACGCTGATAGTCGGCCACGTAATTTGGCGCAGCATAGGGAAAGGTAAGCATCGCATCCGATAACGGCTGACCGGTTAGCTCGTCAAATAGCGTCAGCAGCGCGCTGAGAAAGTACTCACTGCAAAATGGCAATAACTCACCGATGTCGAGCACATTTTCCATCACGATCGATGCCCGTCCTTGTTGCTTAATCAAGGTCACCGAAAACAGCGGGCCATTGAGATTAAGGTATTTCAATCCGGTGCGCAGCGCCTGTTCAATCGTTGCACTGCTCAGCACTGCATAGCCTAATACACCAAAGTGGCTTAATCTGGCCTGCTCGCCGCACAATAACCCCAGCCCGTTCCCCTGAAACGCTTGGTTAGCCGCGCGAAACAGCACCAACTTGTCAGCATAGGTCATCTGCGCTTGGCCTGACGCCAGCTCTGGCAGCGAATATGGCATCATTGCTAACAATTGGGTGGTGTCGATACCATGCTGGTTGGCAACTTGGAGTAGCAAAGCGACGTCCATCGTCCCGAGCTGGTGACGGTGGTCGGTAGGTAGATAGTGGCTAATGATTGTCATCCTTACCTCACTGCAGTGTGTCGCTGTTAGGTGACAATTAGCACCAAACTGGCCGAAAATGACCTGATACAAGTATGCCTTTTTGCGCACACTGATGACAGTGTTAAACAAATGTAAATTTAACTATGCCTCATCCACTTCCGTTCGAACGCTTAATTGATGCTCAAGGAGCGCCAACATTCGGCTGTTTTGACGCCATACCAATGACGCTCGACAGCGAACACTTTGACTATCGAAACGGGATGGACAACAAGGCGAGTCGCCTTGCCAAGCACTTTCACTTCAAGCAATTTCAGTTCGTCAGCGTGTTTACTGAGCGCTATGTGATTGGTATTGCCCTCGCCGACATTCGTTACCTTACGACCGGGTTTTGCTACCTCTATGACCGAGACCATAACCGCCTGATCGAGAACAGTTGGCTTAGACCGCTGGGATTTTCAAGCCAGATGTCCGCTTCTAGCTATCAGGGGCAGAGCTCTATAGCCGGTGGCGCACTGAAGTTTGAGTTTCACCAAGGGCAGTGGCGGGTTTGTGTTAATAGCCAGCTGTTGGCGTGCGAACTGCGCCTCACTCCAACCAATAACAGCCTACCGCTCGCGCTGTGCACACCCACTGGTTACTCAGGTTGGACATACACTCAAAAACACAATGCTCTTAAGGTGAGCGGTAGTTTGCAGGTAAATGGCCAATCAGTGGACCTCAGCAATTCTTTGGCAGGCTACGACTTCTCCGCTGGCTACATGCGCCGCGAAACCAGTTGGCGCTGGGCCAGTATCAGTGCCGCCAGCGGTGAGGTTTCGCTAGGGCTCAATCTTGCGGCAGGTGTCAACGAAACCGGAGGCAGTGAGAACACCTTGTGGGTCGATGGCGAAAGAGACTTGCTCGGCGCGGTGCAGTTTCACTTCAAGCGCGATGACCTTAAGTCTCCTTGGAAAATCACTAGTCAAGATGGTCGGATTGACCTCACTTTTGAGCCGCTGAATCTGCGCAGTGAGAAACTCAACTTAGGGGTACTGAAAAGCAACTTCCGCCAGTTCATTGGTCACTTTAGCGGCGAGATCATCGCCAGTGATGGCACAGTTCATCGACTTGATCAGATCATTGGTTTAACTGAAGACCACTTTGCTAAGTGGTGACTTTTTCGCGAGTGACGCAATCATGACTATCACCACCATCATCGACAACCCGGAGTGGCTGCTTATGCTACTCGCACCGCTTTTCATCGCGCTGATGCTCGCTGAATACTGGCTTGGTCAAAGAGGTGGCCGGCTACCCGACAACTCGGCATATCACTGGCCAGAAGTGGTGTGCAATTTTACTTTAGCTGGCATGCACCAGTTGGCCGATTTGGTCACGGGTTTATTGATCGTGCAACTCTACTTATGGCTGTTCGGGTGGCGCTGGTTTGAGATTGAGATGTCAATTGGCAATTTCTTACTGCTACTCGTGTTGCAAGATTTTTGCTACTACTGGTTCCACCGTGCCAGCCACAGAGTACGCTGGATGTGGGCCGCCCACGTGACCCACCACAGCTCTGAACGTATGAACTTCAGCACTGCATTTCGCCAAAGCTTAATGTACCCCATCGCAGGCATGTGGCTATTTTGGGTACCGCTAGTGATCATAGGATTTGAGCCCAAATGGGTGGTGTTCGCTGTGCTGTTAAATCTCGGCCTGCAGTTTTTTGTCCATACTCAATGGATTCGCTCACTTGGCTGGCTGGAATGGGTATTCAACACGCCTTCTCACCATCGCGTCCACCATGGGCATAACCCACAGTATATCGATAAGAACTACGCTGGCGTGTTGATCATTTGGGACAAACTGTTTGCCACTTTCGAGCCCGAGGTCGAGCCGGTGCGCTATGGTGTCACCAAGCCAGTCAACAGCTTCAACCCACTGGTGGTCACCTTTAGCGAGTGGCAGCGCTTGTTGCTTGACCTCCGCGCCAAAGGACTAACCTGGCCACAGCGACTGCGGCTGCTTTTCGCTCCACCTCGAGACTAATCCGCTTAGTCTGCTTACCTCATTCACACGGTGGCGCAAGATGAATCAAAGCAAGACCGCCCAATGACGTTTCGCGATACTTTTTGTTCATGTCTTTACCTGTTTGGTACATAGTTTCAATTACCTTATCCAGTGAAATCAGACATTTACTGTTTCGCTTGAGCGCCATTCTCGAGGCATTGATCGCCTTCATTGCTCCCATCGCATTACGCTCGATACAAGGCACTTGAACTAAGCCACCAATCGGGTCACAGGTCATACCCAATGAATGTTCCATTGCGATTTCTGCCGCAATGCAAATCTGCTCATTGCTGCCACCCCGCAGCGCTGTTAGACCAGCGGCTGCCATTGATGAAGACACCCCAACCTCACCTTGACAACCTACCTCAGCCCCTGAAATGGACGCGTTGGTTTTGTACAAAATGCCAATCGCGCCTGACACGGCAAGAAAGTCTTTAAGCTGTTTTGTGTCGAGTGCTTTGATAAAACGGTGGTAATACATCAATACCGCGGGAATCACACCAGCAGCGCCATTGGTAGGCGATGTGACTACCTGGCCACCAGCGGCATTTTCTTCACTCACCGCAAACGCGAACAAGTTTATCCAATCCATGATTTCCATCGGATCGTTCTCTATCGCGGCGTTGGCTTCGAGCTTCTTCAGTAAGTTCGGCGCTCGACGAGTCACGTTCAAGCCTCCATCCAAGATGCCTTCCGTTTCGAACCCTCTTTCCATGCATCGGGTCATCACTCGCCAGATCTGCTCTGCGCGCTGTTCAATAACCTGCATGTCGTGGAACGCTCGCTCGTTTTGTAGAATCATCCCACCTAGGCTCATGCCATGCTTCTCTGCTTGTGCCAACATTTCATCTGCACTAGAAAACGGGAACTGAACCTCAACGGGTGCACTCTTGCTGCCAGTTTTCAGTTCATCTTCCGTGACAACAAAGCCGCCCCCGATAGAGTAATACGTTTCAGATCCAACTGCTTTTCCCTGAGAATCCCAAGCAGTAATCATCATGCCATTCTCGTGCAAAGGAAGGTTTTCTTCGTGGAACAACATGTCGGTTTGATAGTTGAACGGGATCGGATGGCGACCAGCAACAGACATCACGCCTTTCTCTATTGCCTCACGCATCGCTTGGTTTGCGGAGGTGATTTTGATGGTGTCTGGTTTATTTCCCAGCAAACCCAAAATCGTCGCCCGATCGGTATGATGCCCGATTCCGGTCAGTGAAAGAGACCCATAGAGATCCACTTGAATACGCACCACCTCGTCCAAGTTTGCTTCAATCAAACCTGTGAAATGGTAACCTGCGAGCATAGGCCCATTGGTGTGAGAGCTCGACGGCCCGACACCGATCTTATAAATGTCAAAGATAGACAGCATAAACTTACTCTTTAAGACAGTGCAGCATAAAGCCAATCAGGGAGCACCACACAAGCTGCGATGGTCGCGGCAGCGAACACCAACAGGCCATAGTGGCTTGCTGCCGGCTTGGCAAACAGATGTTTTTGATTATTGATGAAGATTTGTTGCTCAGCACTCACCGAGCCCCATCGACGACTGACCTGTACACCAACGACAAGAAATACCAAGGTGCCTAGCGGTGCAAACCAAGGCCAGGCGATGTCCATAAATCTCGCGACAAAGACTACAATCACACTGGCAATACTCCCTGCGATCACGCCTTTCTCATTGGCAGATGACCAAAACAGGCCTAAAACGAACGAACCTAATCGAATGCCGACAAAGATGGAGGTTAAACTGGCAATGGTTTTCAGTACCGACTCGTTAGATACCGCTAGCAAGGCAGGGATAATCACCAAAGCCGCGGCCAGCAAACTCATCTTTCGCGCGACGTGTTCATAGTGCTTATCGCTTGCGTTTTTGCGGACAAAGCGTTTGTACAGGTCGAAAGTGGCCACAGTGGCCATCGAATTATAGGTAGAGTCCAAGGTTGACATCGCTGCGGCTGCGAGAGCCGAAATGATAAGACCAATCACAATCGGGTTAGTATGATTGAACACGAAATCTAGGATCACTTCATTGCTGTTTTCAAAAGCGTGATCTTGGTAAAAAACGCTCAGAAGCACGCCAATTAACGCAAAGAACAGATAGATGAAAAACGCGCCATAGCCACACAACAGCATCGATTTCTGCGCCGTTTTCTCACATTTGGTGGCCAGGGTGCGTTGAATGATCAACTGATTGGTGCCATACACACTCAAGTGCAAAAAACTCACCGCCACAACCCCAGCCCAAAGCGTTGTATCGACGCCCAAGTCTAAGTTTAGGTTGAGTATATTCAGTTGCTCGCGCGACAAGTGCTCTGCCGCATCAATGTGGGTCAATAAGATAATGAAAATAGCGATGCTACCTAGAACCAACACCGCAGACTGCAACATATCGGTCCAAATCACCGTCGAGATTCCACCAGCATAGGTGTAACCAGCGGTAAAAATACTGATGTAGATAATGGCTTGGAAAATATCAATCGGCAGAACATGCACCAGGATAAGGGCCACCGCATAAAGAATCACACCAGCAGAAATACACTGCACCACAATAAAAACAATTGAGTTGATGGTTCGGGCATACACACCAAATCGGTGCTCTAGGTACTCATAGATGGAGGTTAAACCCAGCTTATAAAAAACCGGAACAAAAAAGATAACGGCAAAAAAGATCACGATGGGATAGTTAAGATGAATACTCATCGCTTCCATACCCGAGCTATACACCCAACCGGGCATACCCACAAAGGTCATCGCACTGATGTAGGTGGCCAATATAGACACCCCAGCCGTAAACCACCCAAACTGCTTCCCGCCAGTGGAGAAATCACCACCAACGCGATATCGCCTATTCACCAAGTAGCTAATTAGCAGCGTGGTTGCTATGTACGCGGCAATAACAATTAAACTTGAGTACGTAACCATTTTGAAATTTCCGAATCTATTTGGAAGCTGTGTGACGCGCTTTATACTACTTAAAACTCACTTCCCATTTCCAAAATGTCACAGTAACTGTGACTATTGTCACCAATATAGGTGATTTTGTGTTCAAGAATGACAAAGCCATACTAGTTCGAGATCGTGATCACTAAAAACCCCAAAATGGGTACGCATTCATTTGAAAATTGATTTTGATCACGGATCATCATTCACCATTAAAACTATGATTAGCACCGAACAGAAACGAAATAAGATCAAGTGAAGATCAACATCATTTAGTCTTTAAATTTTTAAAATCCAATGAAAATAGAGGTTTATCGGTCATGACTGCGAAAAAACACATGAGCGAAGTTCCTATGATTCAAAGAGTAACTGCGTATCTTGCGATACTAGTCGGATACTTTTTCTATTGTTATAACTTTGTAATTATTGACTACGTACGCCCTTACATAGTGGAAGCGTATGATGGCATTAGCTTGTCAGATACCGCTCAGTTCTACACCTGGCAATCACTGGGGGCGCTTATTGGTGCTCTATCTTGTGCTTGGTTTGCCACCCGGTTTGGCAAGAAGAGCACCCTAATCGCCATTACAGCGTTAAATGGTGGCGCCACCATTATCAACATGATGTTTACCGACTACGCCACTTGGGCGGCAATGCGATTCATCGTTGGTATTTCTCTGGGTGGTTATTTCACCGTTGCAGTGAGCATGATGATTGGCCTATTTCAACCCACCGTCCGCGGCAAGCTTACTGCTTTCGCCTCTTCTATGTTCTCTGTGGCCTTGATGGCTATGGGTGCTTACGCTGCCTTTATTTCTAGTATTGATGCGCCTTGGCAAAGTCTGATGTGGGTAGGGGGTGTGCCGCCGCTAGCCGCCGCGGTAGTGATGTTATTTATTCTGCCTAGCGATAAAAAAGTGATTGCCTATGGGGAAGAAGAACAACATTCAGACCAGAACAATGCTCAGCAAGAAGTGAAAAAAGGCTCTTGGGGCGAAATGTTAAGCAAGCCGTATCGTACGATTACCATTACTTGTTTACTACTCGCTGGTCTAAACTTCTACGGTTATCAATTCTTCTCAGGCTTCGTGACCACATACTTGAAAGAAGTTCGCCAATTTGATGGTGCAACCATAGGCCTTATCTTCTCAATCTCTGCATTTGGGTCGCTGTTTGGTGCGTGGGTATGGGGCGCTATCGCTGACAAATTTGGTCGTAAAGTGAATGCATTTGGCTTCATTCTTGCGGGCATCATGGTTTCAATCTTCTTCGTTGCGCCAAGTGACGTGATGATCGGTAGCCTTAATATGCTGGCGCTACTCGGTCTTATCTACAACTTCGGTCTGTCAGCATCGGCTGTATGGGGTGGCTACTTCTCAGAGCTGTTCCCTCCACACCTACGTAGCTTTGGTGCCGCGCTATTCCATGGTGGACGTATTATCGGCATGTTCGCGCCAATGGTCCTTATTTTCATCCAAGAGCGTACCGACCTACAAACCGCAATGTGGGGCTCACCGATTGTCTGGATTGTCGCTGGTCTACTATGGCTATCTCTACCAGAAACACTGAAAGGCGGCGTGTTCGACAAGAACAAGAAAGCGCAATCAGCCACTGCTTAATTAGTCAAATTTAGCCGACTGAACCGTCAGTCGGTGATACAAAACAACTTCGAGTCCTGTTCCAACTTTGCTGACTCGGCAACTGAAAGAGAGTTTATTATGTCTAAATATCAAGAAGCTAAGCGTGTTGTTCGCAACTATTTCGACGCTATGGAAAACGCAACGCACGAGAACGTAGCAGAAGTTCTTAAAGCGCATACATCTGAAGATTATCTATGGCGTGGTGTTTATCCATTCCGTGAGCAACAAGGTGCTCAAGCCGCAGCAGACGTGTTCTGGTCTCCTCTAATGAAATCCATGACTCGCATGCAGCGTCGCCAAGATATCTTCATTGGTGGTGAAAACGAAGTGACACCAGGTGAAATTTGGGTAATGAGCATGGGGCATTTCATGGGTCTGTTTGACGCAGAATATCTAGGTATGCGCCCTACAGGTAAGATCATGAACATCCGTTATGCAGAGTTTAACTGTGTCGAGAACGGCAAGATCACTAAAACCGGTCTTTTCCTAGATCTTCTCGGTGCGATGGACCAAGCGGGTTGTTACCCACTGCCGCCATCGACAGGTAAACACTTCGTCTACCCAGGTCCTCGCAATCACGATGGTTTGCTGTTCGAAGATGCAGCGCCAGAAGAGGGCGTAGCAACACTGGCACTCGTCAACAAGATGGTGGATGACCTATCTGCACTCAACGACAGCGGCGCAATGGGCTGCCCACCAGAAGTCTTAGAAAAGAGCTGGTCTAAAGACATGATTTGGTACGGCCCATGTGGTATCGGAGCGTCTTACACCATTCCTCGCTACCAACAGCAACACCAATTGCCGTTCCGTAACAACCTTAAAGACAAGAAGTTCAACGGCCACGTCTGTCGCTTCGCTGAAGGTAACTTCTCATGTTTCTTCGGTTGGCCAAACCTATCCAACACGCCAATCGGCGGTTTCCTAGGAATGACAGGTGGCGAAGTGCGCGCCGACATGCAAGTTGTCGATGTTTATTACCGTGATGGTGACAAACTGTCAGAGAACTGGGTACTGATTGACCTCCCATACTGGCTAAAACAGCAAGGTCTAGATGTGTTCGAACGCACGTCAAGCATCCTAAACCCTACCCTATAAAAACAATTAGGGCAGTTCGTCAAACTGCTCGATTGAACGCTCAAGCGCCCTTCTCGGTTTGAGCGTTATGCTCCCAACTGGTACCTCATGGATGGGGTACACCCCAAGATAGAACCCTTATTCATAACGAGCTGGAAAGCACGGTGGCTTTCTACGCTCAGAATAAAGAGATTAATAATGAAAAAGTCAACCCTTTCCGCAGTAATTCTAGCGGCGCTTACCTCTACCTCAGCTTTTGCTGCACACACTTTTGTCAATGATGCTGGCGACAGCCTAACACTGGATGGTCGTTTCGATGTGCGCTACCAAGATCGCGGTGGCGATCACAGCGGCGAATGGAACAGTGGCAGTTCTCGTTTCGGTTTAAAAGGCCAAATGGGCCTAGACAATGGTTGGACAGGCTTTGGCCACGCAGAGTGGGCCTACAATTCTGGCGCGAGCGGCAGCAACATATACGATCGCCTACTCTACGCGGGTGTGGAGCACAACAAATACGGTAAAATTGCGGCGGGCACGAAGCAGTGGTCAACGTTTTACGATGTCGCCTGGTTTACCGATTTAGGTCGAGTATTTGGTACTCGCGGCTCAGGTGTTTATAACTTGTCTGATTGGGGTATCGCATCAGGGACTGGCCGCGCTGAAAACTCAATTACCTATCGCAATTCAATCAATGAAAAAGTGAGCTACGGCTTTACCTATCAAACTAAGCGTGAAGATGTGGCTCTAGCAAGCAATGCAACTGCCTCACTCAAAAATGGTATGGGCGCGTCGATCACATACAAACCCGTCGATGGAGTAACACTTGGTGCGGCTTACCATCAAAATGAACTTGCCGATCTGGACGCAAGCGTGGCGGGCGTAAAAAACGGCGACAACATGCGTATCATGCTGTTGGGCGCAAACTACAGCAGCGGCGGCTTCTACGCAGGGGCGACTCTGCATATCGGTGAAAATTGGGAAGCGGTTAGCCAAGGTGCAACCGATGTGATGATCGATACCTTAGGTGGCGAGTTTTATACTTACTACCACTTAGACAGCGGTCTACGTCCAACCCTAAACTACAACTACTTAGAAGATCGTGATAGTGATACCCAAGGTTTTGAGCGCCATTTGCTGATCCCTGGGCTCGAATATCACTTCCAAAAAAACAAATTCTTGGTTTGGACTGAGTACCAATTTGATCTGGGTAAAGACCTGTACGATGGTAGCAAGTTCAAAAACCGCGATGATCAATTTGCGGCAGGGATTCGCTACTACTTCTGATAACCAGAGTGAACAAGCAGCAGACGGACCTTGCTGCATACTAAAGTAATAGTCAGCCTTACCTCCTGGGTAAGGCTTATTGGTTGTCAGGCCTCAAATTATTTGGGTTGTACCCAAACCTGGCTACTACGCGCAGAAAATCCCTTATTTAGCTTGAAGGTTTCAACTTGTCTTTATGACTACGTACCTAAATGTGCTACTCTACTCCTATCCCAATTGACTGATGAATCGACTCAAATGAACCCTGAGAAACAAACTGCTACATCAAAAGACGTCGCCAAATTGGCTGGTGTTTCACAATCGACGGTTTCGCGTGTTTTTGTGCCGGGCAGTTCCGTATCAGAGAAAACAAAGCAGAAAGTATTCGAAGCCGCCAAAGCCTTGAACTATCGCCCGAATGCTTTCGCCCGAAGCCTAACCACCAATGAGTCTAAGTTGATCGGCTTGGTTTTCCCCGACGCAGACTACCCTATTCACATGAAAACCCTTCAATTAATTTCAAGCGAACTGCAAAAGCAGGGGTACTCAGCAGTACTGATCCCATGGCAAGTAGACGATAACGATAACCACTCGATCCCTAACATTTTCCAATACCGTGTCGATGGTGTTATCGCCGCCTCTGCGACATTCAATAAGTCACTGTATGAAGAGTGTGAAGAGTTCAATATTCCCATCGTTCAGTATGCACGCGTTGTCGAGGGCACTAAGAGTAGTTACGTGATCAGTGACAACTATGAGGCGGGGCAACAAGCAGCCCAACTGCTGCACGAAATCGGCGTGACCAATGCGGTTTATCTGACTGGCGAAGTGCCGACATTTACTAACGACGAGCGGCAAAACGGTTTCTGCTCTGAGTTTGAAGATCTCACCGGAAAAACGCCACGAATCATAGAAGCAAGCTACGACTACACCCACTCATTAGATAAAGTGCGTGCTCTACTAGAAGACAAACAACGCCCACAAGCCGTGTTTTGTGCCACAGATAACCTCGCCATGGCAGTGATGGACATCGCGCGTATCGAATATGGTCTTCGCATCCCCCAAGATCTTAAAGTCATTGGTTTCGACAACATTCCACAAACTGAATGGTTGAGCTATCAACTGACCACATTCCGTCAAGACTTCCGCCGCCTAGCGCGTGAAAGCGTAAAAATCATCGTTGATCAAATCAATGATAACAACAGTAACTTGGTCAAGATGATGGTGCCGGTCAAGCTGATAAAGCGCCAAACCACTTAACCCGTTACCTAGCATCATGCAGACCACTGGCTTCGCTATACTCCACACCATTGTCTTGCTGTTTTAAGTTGCCAAGCTAGCCCGGTGAAAAGGGATCTCTTGGCCACAGCGACTGCGGCTGCACTTCTCTCCACCTCGAGACTAGGCGCAGATCCACACTGCCGGCTAACCAAAATTGAGATTATTCCGCATACTGAGGGTAATCAGTATATCCACGCTGATTGCCCCCAAAGAGAGTGGAGCCATCCAGTTCGGCCAGAGGTTGTTGGTGCTGTATGCGCGCGACCAAATCTGGGTTGGAAACAAACGGGCGTCCAAACGCGACTAAATCCACATAACCTTTCTCAAGTACCTCGTCAGCTCGCTCTTGGGTGTAACTGCCAGCAACGATAATCGTGTTGGTGAAGTATTCGCGCAGTTCGATGCGAAAGCTTTCTGGAATCACTGGAGCGTCGTCCCAATCCGCTTCAGACAGGTGCAAGTACGCAATATCACGAGCTTGAAGTTGTTTCGATGCATCGAGGATGGTTGGCACAATGTCTGGGCAGTTCATGTCCTTGAAAGTGATGAAAGGTGCGAGTCGTACTCCCACTTTGTTGGCACCAATGGCTTCGCTCACCGCATCGACCACTTCCAATAAAAAGCGAAGTCGGTTTTCGCGACTACCGCCGTAGTTGTCGGTTCTGTGGTTTGAATTGGTCCGTAGGAACTGGTCAATCAGGTAACCATTACCTCCGTGGATTTCAACGCCATCGAAGCCTGCTTCAATTGCCCGTTTCGCGGCATGGGCGAAATCACTCACTACACGGTCAATATCCGCTTGAATCATGGCTCGTGGCACTCCGCAATCGACCATGTTGCCATTGCCCTGTTCGTCGGCAATCCATACTTGGGTTTCTACCGGTTTTAGTGCCGATGGGGCAATGGGCTGTTCGCCTTTTTGGAATGTCGGGTGTGATACTCGGCCAACATGCCATAACTGACAAAACATGGCTGCGCCTTGCTCTTTTGCTGCTTGGGTGACGGTTTTCCAGCCTGTCACTTGCTCATCAGTGTAGACGCCTGGTGTGAACGAGTACCCTTGCGAATCCTCTGAAATCTGGGTCGCCTCCGAGATAATTAAGCCTGCGGTAGCGCGCTGCTTATAGTAAGTCGCCATCATTTGGTTTGGAATGTTTCCCGGTTGGCTGGTACGCGCTCGAGTCATTGGCGCCATGACGACACGGTTTTGTAGAGTCAGTTTTTTTAGCTGTGCTGGTTCAAATAGTTTGCTCATGATTGGCTCCTTACTTAAGTAGTGGCACTTGAGTTTTACTGCTTACCGATTCCATCCAATCTTTCACGGTTTTGTCCCATTGGATTTCTGCGGCACTGAAGAACCCGCGCAAAATAGAAAATAAGATCGCTTCGTCTACCAGAGTCACATGCTGATAAGAGTCGAGATTCAACACGCTTCTAGCGCGTTCGATGAGTACTTCGACCTCTTTGGCAATGTTTGGCGTGTCTTGCAGAAGTGCGTCAAAATTGAGTGCTTCAGTTTCCTTTTTTGCGCGCCAAGCTTGTTGTGCAGACTGAGTGGCAAACTCTGGAAAATCCATGTTTGACCAACGTGGGTACCCCACTTTTTGTAATGGAAGGAACGCAATTTTTTGCCAATCCAACACTGGCTGAGACGGTTGGCTTGTTTCACTTGATGTTGCCAGTTCAAGGAAGTAAGCGATGATATCTAGACTTTCTGCCATCGCTTCACCGTTGTCTTTGATAAGAAGTGGCACTTGCTTGGTTCCAATCAGGTCTGTTGTGGTTTTGTCGTCGTCATAAGCAATATTGATGACGTCGAGTTGGATATTCAGCATGCCAGCAACATAGCGGACGCGAGCGCTGAATGGGCAGTGTTCGTAAATGTAGAGTTTCATAGTGTTTTCCTAGTGATTTAATTGGGTAGCCCTCTTGTTCGGGAGGCGTTAAGTCAGGGCTACCAGTAGGGATGAAATTAGTTGTTGAAGCTTGGTGTTAGCTCAGCATGTTTGCTTTCTTTGCGGTTCGCCTTGGCGATGAATAGCAAACCAATCAGCGGGACAATGATGGCTGCGTAAGGGATCATGTCTGCGCCCATTTGGCTATCGAGCACCATGCCGCCTAAGAAGCCACCAAAGGCATTGGCTAAGTTGAACGCAGAGATGTTTGCCGTCGCCGCTAACTCTTGACCTTCGCCACCGTGGTTCATTACTCGAAGCTGCATTGCAGACACGTTAGCGAAAGAAGCAATACCAAATACAAAGGCGGTGGCAATAAACAGTACTTTGCTTTCGACAGTTAGGCCGACCAGTACCAGTGACACAATCATCGCGATGGCCCAGAACATGGAGGCTTTTTGTAGGTTTTTATCTGATGAACGACCACCCATGGTGTTGCCAACAATCAGACCGACGCCAACGATAACCAAAATCCAAGTCACGGCACTTTCACCAAAGCCAGTGATGTGCATGGCGATAGGGGCGATGTAGCCATACAACGTCATAAACCCCGACCAAGCAAATACGGTGATCGCAAGGCTGATAAGTAGCATGGGGTTTTTGAACGCAGCCAATTGCGCTTTGACATCTTTTGCTTCGCCATGACCCGTCGATTTGATCACTGAAGTGATGAAGAACAGAGCCACTAAACCAAAAGCGGCAACGGTCAAGAAAGTGGTGTGCCAGCCGAATTGCAAGCCAATCCAAGTACCACCAGGCACACCTAAAACGTTAGCCAGTGTTAGGCCTGCGAACATCTGTCCGACCGCACGGCCTGCCATTTTTTCTGAAACCAAATTGGTCGCGACCACGGCTCCGATACCGTAGAAAGGACCTTGAACTAAACCTGTGATCACTCGGCTAACCATCAACACAAAGTAGTTCGGCGCGAAAGCGGACAATACGTTGCCGAGAATAAACAGCACCATTAGCCCAGCCAGTACGGCTTTCTTGTTAAAGCGTGCTAAGTAAATCGTAAGTAGCGGGCCGCCAAACACAATGGCAAGCGCGTAGGCGCTAATTAGGTAACCCGCTTGTCCTTCCGTGATGGACAATGAGTTGGCAACTTGAGGAAGAATTCCTGCAATAACAAATTCCGCGGTACCGATAGCAAAAGCCGCAAGCGTTAAGATCCATACCTGCAGCGGCATTTTTTCTTTATTCATAGGGGAGTCTCTTTTTTATTTTGTTTGAACCCATTGGTGCCATGCTTTTTTTGTTGCTCTGTCACCTTGCATTTATTTGCGGTTAGCTAAGCGTGTGTTGTTAGCCAAGCAGTGCGCCACCATCGACATCAATCACGGCGCCAGTCATGTAGCTGTTTTCAATCAGAAGTCGATAAGCTTTTGCAACGTCACTGGCTTCGCCTACTTTGCCCACTGGTAAGCTATTTTGTGTGCGTTGATACATGGCATTTCTGTCGTCTTCGTGCATACCTTGATACGCCTCAGTTATGGTCAAACCTGGGCTGACTGCATTCACTCTGATCGGAGCCAACTCTTTCGCCAGTACTTTCGTGGTTGCTTCAATGGCTGCGTTGATGGCGGCTTTGACGTAGGTGTTAGCGACAACTTTACGCGATAACATGCCGGAAGTTAGTGTGATTGATCCGCCTTGTTTGATGTAGCGTGCGCCATTTTTCGCCGCGCTGATGGCGCCCCAAAACTTGGTATCGAACGCGTATTTTGCTTGGGGAATTTCCACGTCCACTACTTTGCCTGCTGGAGCATAAGAACCTGCTGTGACGATTAGGTGGTCAAAAGCACCAATGGTTTCGAAGTAGTGATAAACCGACTGCTCATCGCTGATGTCTAGTCCTGTTTTACGGCTTGCAACGTGGACAACCGTATTGTCGCTCGCAAGTTGTTGGCTAAGCTCAGCACCAATACCTGAAGTGCCACCGAGTACGACATAAACAATTTTTTCTGTTGTCATGATTTGTTGCTCCAATCTCGTTTCAATAGAGTCAGTATATTGATTGGAATGAATTTGATAATTAGCTAAGATTTGAATTGATTATTCAGCTCAGATGAATAATGAGGTTTAAGGAGGGAATGTGGACAAGTTTTCAGACATGACGCTGTTTGTCAGCATAGTGAAGAACCAAGGGTTGGCGGCAGCTGGCAGAGAGCTCGGCTTATCACCTGCCACGGTAACGGCGAGATTGCAGTCTTTGGAAGATCGTTATGGGGTGAAATTACTTAATCGCAGTACAAGGCATATCTCGTTGACGGACTCTGGTGCTCTCTACCATCAGGCATGTCTGGAAATCATCGACAGCGTCAACGAAACGGAGAACTTACTTCAAACTGGCACCAAAGAAGTGCGCGGGACACTTAAAATCTCGGCCCCGCGTGATATTGGTAAGCAATACATTTCACCAATACTGTCGGAGTTTAGTCAGATCTATCCCGATGTGATCCCGTATCTGTATTTGAATGATAACTTATCCAACTTAGCTGAGTCCGGTTTGGACATCGTTATCCGATATGGGGAACTGGCCGATAGCAACCTTATCTCTCGCAAACTGGCATCCAGTCGCCGAGTGCTTTGCGCTTCTCCTGAGTATTTGGCCAAGAAAGGCACGCCGATCACGCCTCAGGATTTAGCACAGCACGATTGTTTAGCCATGGTTCGCAGCAACGAAGAGCTGAAAACATGGTACTTTCAAGATCAAGAGCAGCACAACGTTGTTACTGTCGTACCGAAGCGGTTTTCTGATGATGGCGAGGTGATTCGTCAATGGGCGTTAGATGGGGCGGGTATTGCGTTGAAATCGATTCTCGATGTGCAAGAAGACATCAAACAGCAGCGTTTAGTAACGGTGTTAAATGGCTATATGAAGAACTTCAACGCATCAACCTCTTCTGCAGGAGCTGATCTGAATGTGATCTACCTGAGCCGTCAGTATCAGCCTAAGCGACTGCGCCTATTTATCGACTTTTTACTTGAGCGATTTAATAGTCAAAACGACCCGAATTTAATCGCTCACTAAATAAGAGAGACGGTGGTAGCCGTCTCTCTTGTTAGCATTTAGCGATAACCATCAAATCGATAGATTTGGTCGAGGATTTCTCCTTGTCCGGGGCTGACATCAGACCAAGTGGTGTCATACCAAAACGTTTTGAATGAAAGGTCGCTGCTGCCAGAGTTAATCAGCTCGTTCAGCTCATACGACCCGGTATACGCTGGGTGGGTCACGTCGATGGTGAGTCGACCATCCACGACATACCAAGTAAAACCAAACTCCCCATCTTCCGCGTCAACAAATGCCCCCTCACCGTTGGGTTTAAAGTAGACTTTTTCCTCTTCGACAAAGGTCTGCTCACCATTAACCTCCGCATAGTGGCCCACTAACCAGTTGCCGCGCACATTGGGGTTGATACCGGCCATCAAGTCGGCGGTGAGTTTGCTACCATCGCCTATCTGTAGATAACAACTCGCTAAGGCGTCTCGATAGTCCTGGGTGGTGGCATAAGATTCAGGCTTGTCGTTGGCGTCATCCCAAGGGGTGTTCGCCAAGTCGCAGCTGCTCGCCATCAACACATTCGGTGCGTAAGTGGTCAGTTCCATACCACTGATTTCGCTATGTTCCACACCGTTGTCTTGCCATTTAAAGAAGCCAAGTAAGCTGAACTTTCCTCCTTGTTGAGCGATGTAGGCGAAATATTCTTGGTCACCACCGTTATTGATCGATACGATACCGTTGCTATCTATCGTCCAACTAAAGGAATCTCTGTATCCATTTGATTCGTAATAGTCGCCAGTGCCATTGGCGAGGAACTGATAGCTTAGCCAGAAGGTATCGCTCTCACGATAGTGTAGTGTGAGCCCTTCTAAGTAGCTGCTATCAATGCCGATATAGCCACAGCGATAGGCCGCTGCAAGGTAGTCACCATACGCATCTACCTCACCTTGACGCAGTGAATTTTGCCACTCGCAAATGCGATAGCTCGGATTCAGCACTTGATGTAACCGCTGCTCTGCCACCTGTTGGTCGGTAAACAATTGACCAAGATTGGTGGTCCAACTAAAGCGTTGCGGATCCATATCTAAACCATACATGTCGATACGTTGACGGTAGTATGCACTCGCTTCAGGCTTGATATTGTTGCTGTCTATTGGCGCAGTGAGAATGAGATCGGGACCATTACTGACCACATAACTGTCAGGTAGCACACCATCTTGGGTTAAGGTGAGAGGAACCACCGTCGGCGTACCGTCGGTTAAGCGTGGATCTTGAGTCACGGCGTACCATTGACGTGGCGAGCCATCGGCAAGATATTGGAAAGTCTCGTTAGGCAATGAGGCCGCGTAGCGATCGAGACCGGGGATAATCGACCCATCAATATCGTACATCCAAGTACCGCCAGAGCGAGCCGCTTCGATTCGTTCGGCAAGATTGACCACATCGGTGCTGCCCCACTCATCAAAAGAGAGCGTGGTCCAAATATCATCCTGTTGACGGCTGTAGATCCGATACGCTTGGCCGATATTGTCACTGGCCGCGGTAAAGTCATAGCCATCGAGGGCAAGATGCGCCCAAGTCACATACTCATTGCGCTCATTATCCGAGACATCACGCGAGTCCATCTGCCACCAATGGAAGCGATAGCCCTGTGGCGACTGAACATCGACGAGCTTGGTGTCGTTATCGGCAAGCACAAAGCGTTGGCCAAACTGCTGCTGACTACCATCCGCGCGGGTCAAAACAGAATAGTCATACCAATAACTGGTTAAGTTGTCCCAATTGCCTGCGGTGTAGTTAAAGTCGGCGTATTCCTCATGAATACCATCTTGCGGATTAGCCCAAATCGGACGAGCAAAACCATATTGGTAGCTACCCTCTTGATTGTTGATCAGGCTTAACACTGTGTTAATGGTGCCGTCGGCCTGCCAGTCTTGCTTATCTTCTACCTCAACCGCGATGAGGTCTTGCCACACAGTACGGTTGTAGCTGATGTAATCTTGTGGCTGCGCTACACCGCTATCGACGTCGAATCCTTGCACCACATACTGCTTCATGGTGGTCGTCACAACTTGCTGATTGTTGCTATCTGCAATATCAACCGTAAAGTGCTGAATGGTATCGATAGCGGTTAAATCGCTAGGATGCTGCCTTATGCTGAAATCGAGGTGATCATTTTGGCGTGGCGTATCGCCATTGACGCCCCCTTCAGGAGTGGCATCGCTCTCATCGACATAGCGCCAGAACGTTTCGCTGTCACCATTTGGGCTGCGACTACCGATATCGAGCAATTGCCCATTAAACTGGGCGTTACCATCGAGGTTAAAATCAAAACTAAACTCATGCACGCGAGTAAAGCTGCCTGCTAAGGCCAATTCGCGACTCTCAGTTTCACCATAAATATCATTGTCTTCATCGGTATAAAGGTGAGTGAGCGTCGTGCGCACTGAGCCATCATTGAGCTGCTCTACCCGTTTGCTAACGGCAATATTGAGCAGCATTGGATGGCGGTGATTGATGTTGAGCACGGCGCGGCGAACATCGTTGCTTTGATGGCTATCAGCGACGGACTTAGTGCTGTCATCCGGATAAGCATCACTGTTGTCGCCGACGTTATCGTTATCTGTATCTGCCCATTCGGTGGGATCGTCGTCGAATGGGTCAGCATTATCACCAACTTGGTCGCCATCGCTATCAGCCCACTCAGCAATGTCATCGGGGAATAGGTCGATAATACTGTCATAACCGTCACCGTCGTGATCACCGGCAATATTGGGATTGAAATCCTCACTGTCGTTATCGTCTAGATAGCCGTCGTTATCATCATCTAGGTCTGCGTTATCACCGACCCCATCGCTATCAAAGTCGCTGGTTTCATTAGGGTTAAAGGCGAAGGCGTCTTGATTGTTACCCACGCCGTCATCATCGCTGTCTAACCATTCATCGCTTTCATTGGGAAAGGCATCGAGCGTATCCGGCACGCCATCGCCATCACTATCAACACTCGCGTTTTGGTCACTTGGTGGCGTAACCGGCGCTGGGGTATTGGCTAGCTGATCCTCAGCGGTGTTATCCAACACTTGTTTGATTTTATCGCTGACCGCTTCAGCAACCATCAACTGCGGCACACTCTGGCTGGCGTTGGCTCCGGCATTTTGTACATCTTGCACCAGATTGAGCATCTGTTCAGGGGTAGCGGGCAGCACCTGTTGCGATTTAACAAGGTTTTGCGCCGCAAATGTTGATTTGGGGCTGCGAGTGGCTGGATCTAGGTAGTCATCAAACAGAGTATCCGGGTCTAGGCCAAGTAGGTTCGCCGCCTCTAGCGTGGCTTGCTGTTTAAGCTGTTTTATTTGAGCCGGATCAGACAAAGCATCGGGGTTCTTATTCATCAGCAGGTTGACCATAGATGACAGCGGCGTGACATTGGCTTCGCCGGCAGGCGCCGAGAGTACCATACTGCCTTGCATCACTTGTCCACTGGGGTTGGTGCTATCTATGGTGTCTTCATCAATGGTTTCACCAGCAATGGCGTGCACCACTATCGGGTAGTTTTGGTAGTCGGGAATGGCAGACACATCGAGCAGCGCTACCCCGCCCTCACCGGTGATCGCGCTCGGTTCGCTGTCTTCGTCGTGGAGAAAGTCTCGGTTAATGTCGAGCCATACTTTAGCGTTACGCAAGTAACCATCAATGGCTTTGACTGAGTATGGTGTTGCGGTAGTCGAGCCGGTGGAAGAGGGACTATCGCCGCCACTATCACACCCGACCAGCAACAAGGCGCCAGTTAATCCCAGCGCCAGGGCTATCTTGTTCGCTCTCATGTTGCCTCCCTAGCAATCGCGCACTTCGTTGAGTCACAATCAGCTTAGAAAGCAGCCATTTAAAGCTCATCACCCATTTGGGGGATGAATGATTTCTAGTTACAGCGGCTTTGATTTATATCAATTCTGCTAAACGCGAAGGCGGGCTCATCCATCGCTTGGTCGGCGCTGGCACACGCTCAAAATAACGACTCAGCAGTTGATTCTGATGACGGCAGTCAGTTTTATGCAAGATCTGTTTGATTTGGCTGCGCACCGTCTCTTTTGAAACGTTACGCATTTTGGCCACTTCACTGCCATCAAAGCCTTGCGCCAGCAAACTCAAGACCGAAAGCTCGGCGCTGGTCAACAGTTCAAGCGGCAGAGCTGGCCCCGCGTGCGTGGCCAACTGGGCAAAACGGCTCTCCATCTCGCGCTGCGCCAGCCAATAATTGCCCCAACTGCGTAAAAACTGCCAAACGTTTTGCAACTGAGATTGGTCGCGTTGGCTTAACCGCGCGTCACCATGGCTACTCAACATCAAATAGTGGCGATGATTCAAATGCACCAATCCACTGTGAGAGTGGTGAAGCTCCATGGTCGGCACTAAGATATCTTGGAAGATAGGGTCGCGAATAGTTGTGACTGGCAGCATCTGCTGCATGTACATCAAATTGCCCAGCAAACCACGCTGCATATAGTGATGAAAGAATGCATCGTGGTCGATGTGACGCTGATAAACGGCCATTTGGTGCTCAGAAAAGCCATGTACGTGTTGATAGATTGGCGTTTGCTTAGCGTCAATAATCATCAGCACAAAGTAGTTTAAGCCCAATCGCCCAAGCTCGAGTGTGAGTAAATACTCTAAATTATGGCCAGACACATTGGCATATGTTGACCGTTGCAACCAGTCGTTCATTGGCGTCACCTTGATTTGCAGCCCACCTGACGTTTGGGACATTGACTCATGTCTCTAATGATTAAATTAGTCAAAAAATCGCCACCGTCATGCAACCGAGATCAAACTATTGCGATACCAAATGAAAAAAGCCCCAATTGAGTCAATCAATTGGGGCTTTAGTGTTAACAGCGATTAGTTATAAATCTTAGTATCGACTTCTTGACCTTGTGCCGGGCGAGGAACAATCTCAAATGCTGATTCAAAGTCTGTGCTCACCGACATCAGAGTTTGTAGCACTGATTTATCACCTTCCAAGCCTGCTTGGCCCATTTCGAACAACTGTTGCAAGTTAGTTTGCTGCAACAAGATTTTGTTGATATCGGCCTTGTTGATGTGCAGCGTTGCGTCGGCATCTTTAAGCTCTGTGGTCTGAATGTTGTTTAAGTTACCGTTAGACAGTTCAACAAAGTAGGTCTCTTTTAGGTCTGGCACGTTCACAGCGAGAGTGAAGTCTTTACCATCCGCCTCTTTCGCTACGACTTTCACTGCCATGTAATCGAGTAGGTTTTCTACCGTCATCGCCGACAACACATCAGGTGAAGTGGTTTTCGGGTTGCCTGGGCGGGTACCGATACGAACTTCTTGCGCACCCGTTAAGAAGATATTACGCCAACCAGCCCCTTCTGCTTGGTAACCTTGCTGCTCCCAGTTATCACCTAACAGTTTGCGCGCTTCAAGATGAGAGTCACAAGCTCGGACAATGTGGTCAAGCATGACACCTGCGAAGCGGTACTCACCTTTATCAAAGAAGGTTTTCGCAGTTTGGTAACCCGCGTCACAACCACCGTATGCAGTGACAAAGCGCTCGGCTTCTTCAGCCACTGTCATGCGGTCTAGATTCGCTGGGTTCATATCAAAGTAACCTAGGTACATGTTGTAGACCGCACGCGCATTGTGACTGTAAGTGCCGTGGTAACCATTGGTGTGCCACATCTGCTGCAGGCTCATTGGCAGCTCATCGTTGATGGTCGCGCCGATGTCTTGCAGCACCATACCGCTGTTGGCTAGACGAAGCGTTTGGTTGTGTACAAAGCCGTAGTTGTCACGTTGCGCTTTCATAAATTCGTTGATGTTGTCATTGCCCCACATTGGCGCTGAGTGAGAACCCATTAGGATTTCGATCTCGCCACCCCAAGCGTTGACCATCTCGTTGATGTCTTTCGACCATTTCAGAGCATCACGCACTTTGGCACCGCGCAGAGTGTAGATGTTGTGCATGCCTTGGTATAGCATCTCACCAGTCCAGATCACTTTGTGCTCAGGTAGGTAAGCCACGTTACCAGCGGGTGCCTCGGTACCTGCGGTATCCATAAACACAAACTTCACCCCATCAATTTCACGCTCGTGGAATTTTTGTTTGTCGCCTGATGGCAGCGTTTCATCTGGCATCACTAGCGTGATTTGGTAATCCGGCCCTTGAGACCAACCATTTGACAGCGCCGCATCGACAACACCGGTGGTCGACGCCGCACCTAAAGTTGCCCCGTATTGGTAGGCTGCACGACGTGACATGGCATTACCCGCTAACACGTTCTCATCAACGGTTTCTTTAACAAAACCATGTGGCGCGTAGACTTTTACATCAGGGAAACGGTTTTTAACCGCGCGTGAGCCACCAAAATGGTCAGCGTGAGAGTGAGAGTAAATCATCGCAACCACTGGCTCATCACCGCCTTCTGGCACATTGCTTAAGAAGAACTCTAATGACGCTTCCATCGCTTTATCGTGCATCAATACGTCGTACACGATCCAGCCTGAATCTGATTTAATGAAGGTGGTTGACGCTAAGTCAGTACCACGCACTTGATAGATGCCATCGGTCACTTGGTAAAGACCGTTGGCTGAAAAGTTAGCCTGACCTTGGCGCCATAGTGATGGATTTACTGTGTCTGGAGACGAGTCATGCAGGCGTAGACCTTCATGCAGGTTGACGAAACGGTCACGCAGAGTGGCGTGCGTTTTTTCGTCCAACTCAACGATAAGACCGCGGTCGTTGTCAGTGAAAACCTTGGTGTCTTGGTAGTTCAAGGTTTCGGCAAATGCCTGGTTAGCCGCGACTGTATGTTCGGAGGCTGACTTGCCCTTGGTGCTGGTTAAACCACTGACATTGATATGCTCGTGATCATGAGTGCTTGCCACTACACCAAAAGAGAAACTAGAGACAGCAAGAGCTAGAATTGACTTGTTCATCGTAGATACCTTCATTCCGCAACCGTAAATAAACTGATTAGCGCTACCATGTAGCGTTTCGATGAGGTCACTATAACGAACTAGATATCAGCAAATAACCGTAATAATCCATATCTGATATTTATATATATGATATCTAATTACTCAATCGCACTCGATATCAAATCTCTTAGCCAGCTATTTGCTTGGTTGGTATGCATTTTTGCCAGAGCGATCATGTAGGAATCAAAAGTGTGATTGGCAAACGGAAAAGGAAGCAAATCTAGATTGAAAGCCGATTGGTAGCGCTGAGCAACCGAGAGAGGGACCACACCTACGGCTTCACTATAAGAGATGGCTTCGATCATACCGAGTAGAGACTTGTGCTCACTGTAGGCATTGCGCTGTGGCAGCACTTCATCAGTAATCCAATCGACAAACTTTAGATTGAGTCGAGTCAGATCAAACAGCGCGTGTTGCTCATTGAGATAACTCGACTTACTCATTGTGTTTGAATTTAAACGCGGGTGTCCTTGTTTGACAATGCAGCACAGCTCTTCTTGCTTTACAACCACCGAGTTAAACATCGCGCCTGTGGGGCGACTGATATCAATCACCAGATCCACTCGCTCGTTGATCAGGTCATCGTAGATTTTTTCTTCATCAGAGGGCATTTCAATTAGAAACACCTCGATAGAAGTATCCATTAACCGTTGATCTAAGCTTTGGCGCAGAGTGTGAAACATAGCTTCATGGCAATAGACAACAAATCGATGATAGGTAACAGGATTAAACTCAGACAGCCCCTCCATTAACGACTCCATCTCTAATAATGGCGCCTGCAGTTGGCTGTAAAACTCTTGAGCAAAACGGGTAGGTTTCACACCTCGTCCTGTGCGACTAAACAACGCCTGACCAACCTGACTCTTCAAGCGGGTGAGACCGTTACTCACCGCAGACTGAGTGACATTAAGTTTATCGGCAGCTTTTGTTACCGAACCTTGTTCGTAAACGGCGGCAAATACTTTCAGCAAGTTGAGATCAAGTTTTTGAGACATGATAAATGGTTATCTATTTTTGCATCAGGCGTGCTGTCCACTCTACCACAAAAACTCACCGCTTCACTTGCTGTACGAGGCGCCGTAGCGCGAGAAAAACAGTGTTGGGTTCGAGATTTATTTCAAGCTGTTTCACAACCTGCAAGTTTTACTCAATTCGCAACACACCTTTACAAATCGAACTTGGAAAAATCCCTGCTTGGTACAACACTTAGATCAATAGGACGATGGCTGAGGATCAATCGTTTCAGCGCTCGTCATACTGAACACAATCTAAGGAGCCAGGGATGAAAAGGTTTAAAAACATACTGTATGTCAGCCAAGGACTGCCAAGCGAGAGCGACTCTATTGGCCAAGCACTGCGTCTCTCGTCGGCAAACCAAGCAACCCTCAACGGCTTGATTGTGAGTCCCGCGCTGCCAGCGCACATGGAACAATATCAAGAGCTGTACCGTGGCTCGCTGTTTCAATCTTTGGAACAACAAATAAGCCAAGCTCGCCAAGTCAACGACATCAGCCATGCTGATACGCCGTTTCCATTGCATCTCTCCTGTGACGAGCATCCTGCCGTCACTATTATTCGTTCGGTATTGAGTCAAAAGCATGATTTGGTGATCAAAGACGCCGAGCCCGTCGATGATGATGGCGAGGGCTTTAAGGCGATGGACATGACGCTATTACGTAAATGCCCATGCCCAGTTTGGTTAAACCGCCCCGCTCACCAGCCGAGAAACAAGCGTCGTGTCGCGGTGGCGATAGATCCCACCAGCAACAGCGAAGAGCACCACCGATTGTCATTGCGCTTGCTCGAGTTGGCTCGCTCGATTGCCGATAGCTGCGACAGTCGCCTACACGTGGTGTCGTGTTGGGAGTATCAACTTGAGCGCTACTTAAGCAATCATGTGTGGATCAAAATCGAAGACCAAGAGCTTAACCGTGAACTCGACAAAGCCAAACAGCATCATCGTCAAGCGCTCGATTCGATGATTGCTGAAGCCAATATCTCAGGCAATATTCAAGTGCATCATTTGCATGGTGTGCCGGATGACAAGATTCCTGACTGTGTGGAAAGTGAAGATATTGATGTGTTGGTGATGGGGACACTGGCAAGAACCGGAATTCCCGGCTTTGTGATTGGTAATACCGCCGAGAATATATTGCAGTCAGTGAAGTGTTCTTTGGTTGCCTTAAAGCCAGATGGGTTCGTGTCACCCATCAGCTAGATCAGGTTATTAGCTGTTAGGTTTATTATTCTCAGGCTTATTACTCTGGTTGCGCCACATTTTATACCCGCTGTGGCGCATCGCCTTGCCTAATAGATGCGTGCCTACCGGCGCGGTCAAGAAGATAAACAGCGCGGTGCCCACCACACGCGACCACACGGTTAAGTCTGACAACGCAAACGCCACGGCTAATAGCAAAGCGCCGAGCCCAACCGTTCCCGCCTTAGTGGCAGCGTGCATTCGAGTGTAAAGGTCAGGCATTCTCAGCACGCCTAAACTGGCAATAAAAATGAGTATGGTGCCGACAATCAATAGCACACTAATCAGCAGCGTCATTATTCCTCTCCTATCTGCTTCACAATCAAACGAGCAAACACCACGGTGCCGAGAAAGGCCACTAATCCCAAGGTAATGGCAATATCCAACAGCGCTTCTTGGCCGCTCTCTAAGGTAAACACCGCGATAAAGCCTATGGTGATAAAGGCAATCACATCCAGTGCTACCACACGATCAGCCAAAGTTGGACCTTGCACCAACCTCACTAAAGCCATCGCAATGCTGACGATTAACCCAAAGTAAGCAAAATAGACCGACATCGTCATCCAACTATCCACGAGTCACCTCCAAAATGCGCTTCTCTAAACCCTGTTTGATCGGCTCTATCACTTGATCATGCCGCTCAGCAAACATGGCATGAACAATAAGGTGCTTTTTATCTGGCGTCACATCGAGACTCAGACTGCCCGGCGTCAATGAGACCATATTTGCCAACAAGGTGATCTCCAGATCGCTACTGACCTCCAGTGGCACATACACAATGTCGGGTTGGCTCAAGTGAGTTGGTGTAACCACATCCCAAACCACACGTGCAGCCGATACGATCAGCTCATAAAAGAAGAACAGCAATAACCCGAGTGAAGCACGAAAACGGCGAAAGTAACTGGTTTTCAAGCCAAACGGCTGACTAAGCCGCAAAGCAACAAAACCGAGCGCGAAGCCAACCACGAAGCTCAGGCTGTCGTATTGCCCGTTTAACAGCATCCAAGCCATGGCAAGAAACAAGTTGAGCAAGAAATAGTTCATCGCGCCTCTCCTAGCACCGCAGTCACATAATCATCTGGACTCAGCAGTTGCGCCGCTGCGTGCTGAGCAAACTGATAAAACGGCTCAGCCGCCAAGCCGATGATCACACTCAGCCCTGTCAGGGTAATGATTGGCAGGTAGTATCCCCACCGAGTGGGCACACGATGAAGCGGCGTATCATCGCTCGGGGCTGGCTTCCAAAATGCTTCAGCCCAGATTTTGCTCATCGAGAACACAGTAAGTAGCCCCACCACTAACGCAGTTGCTGCCAGTAGATAGTGCTGTTGTTCAATACTGGATTTGATCACCAGAAACTTGCCCCAAAAACCTGACAACGGAGGAAACCCAGCCAATGAAAACGCAGGAATAATAAACAGTAGCGCTAAACCAGGCATGGCTTTGTAAGCGCCACCGAGCTGACTCAAATGGCTCGACCCCATTTGGCGCTCGAGTACGCCGCCAATAAGAAACAAGTTCGCTTTCACTATGATGTGGTGGATGATGTAAAAAATCGCCCCAGCTAACGCCAACGGGGTATACAGTGCCAACCCCATAATCATGTAACCAATCTGGCTGATAATGTGGAACGAGAGGATTTTCTTAACATCGAACTGACTGGCGGCGCCCAATACGCCGGTCAGCATGGTCAAACCGGCCACCACAATGAGTAACGGTTGCAAGCCCATCTCAGGTAAAGGAAACACTAAGCTAAACATTCGCATCAACGCATACACCCCTACCTTGGTGAGCAAGGCAGCAAACAGCGCCACAACACCACTCGGAAGCGTATGGTAAGAGGCGGGCAACCAGGCAAACAGCGGAAACAAGGCGGCTTTAATCGCAAACGCAAACAGAAACAGTGCAGCTAACATCCGCTGCATATCCAGCGAAACCTGCGGCAATTTACTGTGTAAATCGGCCAAATTTAACGTACCTGTGGCCCCATAGAGTAAGCCTATAGCGAGCAGTAAACTCAAGGTTGAAATCAAGTTCAGCACCACATATTTCACCGCGCCATCAATTTGGGTTTTATCAGCATCGAGTACCATTAGCGCAAACGAAGCAATCAGCATCACTTCAAACCAGACATAGAGATTGAATACATCGCCGGTCAAGAATGCCCCGTAGATCCCGGCCAGTAAAATGTGAAAGTAGCAGTGATATAATCCGTAGCTGGTTTGTTTGGCGAGATCAGCAATGGCATAGACAACAGCGGCCAAGCCAATGATCGCAGTGACCACCACCATGGCCGCACTCAGATGATCCGCCACAAAAACAATCCCAAACGGCGCAGCCCATTCACCAAATGCCACTGCCTGCACGCCAGTGCCAATAACATCTGCCATTAACAGTAAAGCCACCACTAACTGCAAAGCGGCGCCAAGTACACTCACCCACTCAACCCAGCGCGGTTGCGTACGCAACGTGTACAGGAGCACCCCTGTGCCCAACGCCAGTACAACAGGCAAGGTAAGAAGTAGCCCGCTCATCTTTCTTGCTCCGAGTTGCGCATCTTATCCACATCCGCGCTCCCTGTTTCAACGAATGCGCGATAAATCAGCAGCAAGGCGAATACCAGCAAACCAAAACCGATCACAATCGCGGTGAGTATCAGGGCTTGCGGCAGCGAATTAGCGGCCCCTTCAGGAGGAAGTGTGGCACTGGCATCAATCAACGGCGGTACAGCGACCGTAAGTCGACCTGAAACCAGAATCGACAAGTTCACAGCGCTACTCAATATGATCAGGCCAAACAACACGCGCAGGACGTGCTTTTCCATCATCAAGTAGATGCCAGCCGCCACCATGACGCCTATCACTAAACTCCACAGTACTTCCATCAATCCAGCTCCTGATTTACTCTCAACATCATGCCCATGACACCACCAATGACGGCTAAGTAAATGCCCACATCAAACAGCAGCGGCGTACCCAATGGCAGCACCTGCTTCCACCACAAGCCAGTCAAAAAGGCTTGTCCAGACAGTAAGCCGATGACACCCGCGCAAAGACTGAGCGCAATACCAAACAGGGCGATGTTGAAGGGTGCAAACTGCAATCGGCGCTGCACATAGTTGGGCGTCTCTGCCAACATCAATAACGACAGCCCTAACACCGCCACTAACGCGCCAATAAAACCGCCGCCGGGTGCGTTATGTCCGCGCAGCAGCAAGTAGAACGAGAACAGCAGCATTAGCGTCGCGACAATATGCGCCGTCGTGGTAAAAATCAGCGAATGAATCCGATTGATGTAGTGGGTTTGTTGCGGCAGCAAGCTAACGGCGGCTAAACCCGCAATCACCACCACCACTACTTCGCCCAAGGTATCGAACGCGCGGAAATCCACTAAGATGACATTAACAATATTGCGCCCAAAGCCGCCCGGCACACTGTTTTCGGCAAAGAAGTCACTCAGTTGGGTATCTATCGGTTGCGAAGTCAAGGTTATCAGCAGCAGTGAGACACAAGCGCCAATCGCTACAGCAACCAAACCGTGCCAGGCTCGACGCTGTTGACTGTGACTGGCGACTTGATCCAGTTTAGGTAGATGGCGCATTAAGATGGCAACAAAAATCACCATTAAGGTTTCTACCAGCAGCAAGGTTTTTGCCACATCTGGCGCACTGAAGATCATAAACACCAAAGTGGAGAGAAAACCGACCACGCCCAGCGACGCCACCGACAACAATCGCGATCGAGAATAAATCACCACTCCCACCGAGACCATGATCAGCAACGCTATCGCCACTTGATACAAGCTCACCTCACCAAACGACTGGAACGTCTCCATAGGTGCAATAGTGACGGAGTTGAGCAGCAAAGCCGCTAATACCGTAAAGAACAGAGCAACATAAAGGGTGAGGCGCTTGCGCTGTAGCTGCTGTGTTTGCCAGCTCGCTAGTGTAGTCATCCCTTTGACGACTTGGTCGAAGCTTCGATCGGCACTTGGCAGGGAATCTATCATCGCGCCAAGCCAGGTAATCAGACGCGAATAGTAACGATACCCCAATACCCCAAGCGCTAAGGTGATAAGACTCAGCATTAACGCCGTGTTAAGCCCATGCCACAGTTTAACCTCTGGCATCGTGGCCATCGGCGCCATAGCGCGAACTCCGCTGCTCAATAAGGCCTCGCTCAAACCACTCAGTGCCAGCACTGGCACGAACAGGCTGGCCAGCGCCAACAATAGCGCTGGTGCCCAAGCACTGTAATCACGCTCAACCGGCTTAGGCGAGCTATCCTCGCGATTGTTAAGTTCACCAAGAAATGGCTTGATCAGAACAACCAAAGCCATCACCACCATGGTTGCGTTGACGACAAGTAGCACTAGCGACGGCCAAATACTCATCTCTAACGCCGCTTTGTACATGTACTCTTTACTGATAAAACCTAACATCGGCGGCAACCCTGCTTTCGACAAGGCGGCACCAATCGCCGCAACAAAGCTGAGCAGCAGCACGGTTCGCAATCCGGACAATTGCGCGACCTCTCGCGTCCCGGTTGCTCTATCAATATTGCCGATTACCATAAACAGTGCCGCTTTGTAGAAAGAGTGCGCCAAAACGAAGATAAGCGCGGCCACCAGTGCCAGCTCGGTGCCAATGCCGAGTAGCAGAGTGAGTTTTCCCAAAGCGACATTGGTGCTGTACGCCAGCATCAGCTTTAAATCGGTCTGCTTTAAAGCCACCAAAGCGCACCAAATGGCGGTAACCGCACCAATGCTGGTAAGTGACCAAAACCAGAGTTCGCTTGCAGAGTAGACCGGCGATAAACGCGCCAGTAAATAGATGCCCGCCTTGACCATAGTGGCTGAATGTAAGTAAGCGCTTACGGGCGTGGGTGCTGCCATGGCATTGGGCAGCCAGAAGTGAAATGGAAACTGTGCTGACTTAGTCAGTGCCCCTAGTAGAATCAATACCAATGAGGGGATGAAAGCCGGATGTTCGAAGTAGCTTGGAGCCCGGTCGATAATCACCGCAAGCTGGAAACTGTCGGCCATATTGCCGAGCAAAATCAGACCGGCGAGCAAAGCAAGCCCACCGCTGCCGGTCACCAACAAGGCTTGCAGCGCGTTTTTTCTCGATACCGACTTATGATGATTAAAACCGATCAACAAGTACGAGGTGATCGTCGTCAGCTCCCAAAAAACAAACAGCAATAAAATGTTGTCACTGAGCACCACACCCAGCATCGCCAGCATAAATAGAGTGAGATAAAGATGGAACGAGAAACGTCCTTGATAGCTTCGCATGTAAGACCAGGCATAAAGCTGAATCAAACAACCAATGCCAGCAATCAATCCGGCAAACAGCATGGATAAGCCATCAAGGTGTAACGCGAAAGCAATATCTAGACTCGGCACCCATTCCAATTGATAGCGAGAGCCTGCAGGCGAGTACTCGGCCAGTAACAACACCAACAAGGCGGCTGGAAAAAGCGCAAACAGCAGCAACGCATGACGCTTGTCATGGTTAGTACCTTTACTGCCTTCGAGTGAGTCCAAACAACGCTCTTTGTTCATTGCTTCCTGCTAACGATAGGTTGCTCCTATACCTAAACGTAAACCATTCACCGCAGTTTTGGGGAACGATTCATCTAAGCAGTCATTTTTTTACCTTTTGCAACATTCTTGTTTTTCGGCTGTGGACAGTATTTTCGGGTATTTCTGACACCATCAATATAAAAAGAGCTCCAAACGGAGCTCTTCAATATCACAAGATCTGTTGACCAAAACGATTAAATAATACCTTGCTGTTTCGCCATCTGATTGGCGATCGAATAGGCTTTGACAATGCCCGGCAGCAAGATAAAAGAGACCGGTACGGCAGTAATCACAATAAAGGATTGCAGCGCCGATATCCCACCAGCCCCCATCGAGATAAGCGCAATCGCGACCACCCCCATCATCACTCCCCAAAATGCACGAATACCCGCGCTCGGCTCAGTCGTGCCTGTCATCACCACGCTAATAGTATAGGTCATGGAGTCACCCGTGGTCACAATGAAGGTGGTGGTTAGGATCAGAAACAGCACCGAAATCACCATGGGCATCGGCAACTGTGCGGTAATGGCAAGTAGAGCCGCTGGAAGGTTAAACCCTTCGAACGCCGATGAAATAGAGCCTGGATTGGCAAGTTCAAACGCTAAACCACTGCCGCCAACAATGCTAAACCAGAAACAGGTAATCAGCGGTGCGACGATACTAATGGCAAGTATCAATTGGCGGATAGTGCGACCACGCGAAATACGAGCGATAAAGATCGCCATCATAGGTCCGTAACCGATAAACCAGCCCCAGAAAAACACGGTCCACCAGCTCAACCATCCTGTATCACCGCGATACAGTGCCATCGGGAAGAAGTTGTCTATCATGCGTCCAACCCCTTGGACATAGCCATCAACAATAAAACTCGTCGGGCCAAAACCGAGGATGAAACCTATCAGCGCCACCGACAAAATGATGTTGTAGCGACTCACCAGTTGAATGCCTCGGCTCAAACCGCTTAAAGCCGACAAGGTGTACATAGCAATGGCAAACACAATCACTAGGCTTTGAGTGACATAGGTATCAGGAACGCCAAAAAGGCTATTGAGCGCGTAGCTGATTTGTAAGCCTAGGAAACCAATCGGGCCAATGGTACCGGCAGCAACGGCAATGATGCTGCAAGCGTCAGCGACGTTGCCAATCCAGCCCTTGATCGCTCGCTGCCCAAACAGCGGGTAGAGCAAAGTGCGCGGTTTAAGTGGCAGGCCTTTGTCGTAGTGAAGGTGCATCAACACAATGGATGAGAGACAGCCAAGAATGGCCCACGCCAGAAAGCCCCAATGCATGAAAGATTGAGATAGGGCATTGATCGCCGCCGAGCGTGCAGGTGCTTCGCCAAACAGAGGCGGCGCAGAAACAAAGTGTGCAATCGGCTCTGCAGCGGCCCAAAACACACCGCCGCCGGCCAATAGGGTACACAGCACAATCGATAACCATTTAAAGGTATCGATTTCTGGTTTCGCGAGACCACCAAGACGAACATAACCTGTGCGTCCGAACGCTATCGCCAAACCAATGAGAAAATTAACCAGGAGTAGAACTTGCCAATAGGCACCAAAATATTGAGTTGCTAGGCCAAAGCCAGTGTTAACCATTGCGGTCAGAGAGTCGGTACTCGTGAGAGCGAGAAGCACAAATAGAGTGAGGAAGCTGCCACTTAACCAAAAAACAGGGTTGGTCAGTTCAAGGCGCTTGAGGATAGAAGGAGGATGAATGGCAGAGTAGTCCGCGTCCTCAATCGAGACATGAGAGGCGGTATTCGTCATATTTGACATAGTTACTTCGCTTTTTAGGGCTATGTTAGCCGTGTATTTCCCCCACACAGTCGACAAAAAAGTGTGAGGACGTTCAAAAAGCTGCCTATGCTAACATGCCCAGTCGTAGATGATAACCGTTGAATTTGACTCAAATGGAAATCAGCAGGTTGCGTGAACCATGCTCTAGTTTCTGGCGGACGTTGATAGTGATAACTTAACTCGACCTGGTTCACAGCTGAAAAAAATCCCCGAAAACTTCGGGGATTGTCATAGTGCTCGTTAAGTCCAGAAGCTTAGTGCGATTATGGTCAACACACCGATGCACGCGAAATTAAGCAAGATCCCAACTCGCATCATTTCACTCTGCTTAATATGGCCAGAGCCAAATACTATCGCATTGGGTGGCGTTGCCACTGGCAACATAAACGCACACGAGGCAGCAATAGCGATCAGCACTGACAATATCACTGGCGACATGCCAAACGCTTCGGCAACACTGGCAAAAACAGGAATCAGTAGCGCGGCACTGGCGGTGTTACTGGCAAACTCAGTTAAGAACACAACGAAAACCGCAATCACAGCGACAATGAACACGATGCCGAGATGGGCGATCATCTCGCTCAGTGCGTTAGCCAAAAATACACTGGTCCCGGTCGCTTTGAGCACGTTACTCAAACAGATACCGCCACCAAACAGCAGCAACACACCCCAGTCGGCCGTCTTTTCGATATCCTTCCAGTGCACAACACGCGCAAAGTTGACTGCGACAATCGCGGCCAGTGCCACCAAGGTATCAAATTTAGCGTAACCGCCAATCATGGCATTGATCGGCTTACTGAAAATCCACAAGCAGACGGTGGCCGCAAAAATGGCCAACGTCACTACTTTGCCTTTATCCCAGTTCACTGGTTGGTAGTTGAGTTCAAACTCGCCACTCAGATTCGGTTTCAATACCAAATACAGCACCGCAATCGACACAGGCAATAGTACTAGAGTCGTAGGGACACCAAAGCGCATCCAATCGGTAAACGTTAAGCCCACTTCAGCAGCGGCAATAGCATTGGGCGGACTACCGACAATGGTTGCAATCCCGCCAATACTGGCGCTGTAAGCAATACCAAGTAACACAAACACATAGGTTTTATGCCCGCTTTCTGAATTAACTTTACTCAACACCCCGAGCACCAATGGCAACATCATTGCGGTGGTCGCGGTGTTACTTATCCACATCGACAGCGCTGCGGTCACACCAAACAACATAAACACCGCAACACTCATCTTACCTTTCGCGATAATCAGTACCTTGTCGGCAATCACCTTGTCTAGACCTTGGCGATGCATGGCTGCGGCCAACGCAAAACCACCGAGAAACAAGAAGATAATCGAGTTGGCAAAATTATTGAGCGCGGTTTGGGTATTGAACACCCCAAACAGCACCGCCATGATCGGCACCAAAATCGCCGTGACGGTGACATGTAGGGCTTCGGTTAACCAAAGAATCGCGATAAAGGTAAGCATGCAGATCCCCAACACCACTTGAGGGTCAAAGGGTAAGGTAAGGTACATCACCGCAAACAAAGCGATATCCGCTAAGATAATCATGCTGTTGCGGTTAAAAAACCACTCTCGGGTATTGGTGGGCAAAGGGACACTATCATTTCTATTCATTATTATTTTCCTTATGAGGGCCTTGTGGCATTGCAAATGATCCCACATAACGTCACTCGGAAATAACGATTCATTACGAATTTGTTAACCACATCATAAACAAGGTTAAGGATGTTAACGTCATGAATATTTTGGATATTTTGCGCCCAATACCTGACGATAAAACCACCACCAACCAAGACGATGTCTGTCTTATCTCAATCGGGAGACATCTTTGACAGAGCATTGTTGGTTGCTAGCAATTATAGACAAAGCAACCATTGATAGCAGAGAAAGGTCAAGAGAATAGAGAGGTAAGGGGAAGTGACGTCTTCCCCTTAGATTGACTAACCAATGAGCTTGTCGAAACTGTCCATCACTTGTTGGCACTTCATCACGCGGCCATGCCCCTGACCTTGGGTCGTCACCAGTTCCACTCGCGCTATTTCTTCAGCGGCTTTGCTCGAGACATGATATTTTGCGAACTTATCTCCTTGATCATGAACGATAATTGTTGGTGAAGTGCGCAGCTTAAGTTTGTTGTAGGGGTCGATAGACTGAAGCGGATAGCGATACTCCTGCTCCACTTCAGAGACAACTGCATTAAACAAACGCATCGAGTACCCCGAGCGGGCCACACTGCCAAACAGGTTATCTAGGTAATCAAGCACCGGAGCAATAAGCAGTAAAGGTTTGTTAGCCAGCTTTTGATGATGACACTCTATCGCCGACACTGTCCCCATGCTGTGTGCAACTAAGCCTGCGACCTCTTGCTCTACGCTATCGAGAATCGCCTCCAAGCCGTGAACAAACGCGGGTATATGACCGTACGCGCCTTCGCTTTGACCGTGTGCCGGATGATCATACGCCAGCGCGGTGTAACCACGACTGGCAATATGCGCCATCAACGGGAAGAACTGACTGGCGCTGCCAGACCAGCCATGGCTGAGCAACCACACCGGTCCTGAGCCAAGCTGGTAGGTTTTCAATACCCCTTCTCTCGAGTGAACTTCCGCCTTGATCAGCCCCTGCGGTTCACTGTTTTTGGGCTGAGTGCGAGCAGGGGTCAGCAACAACTGACGTGCGGTTTTTTTCGCGTGGTTGGGTAACAGCGTATGGTGCAGCCGAGTGGTCATATTGACCAAACTCTTTTTCACACTGAACTTTTGCGAGGTATTAAAGTAAATCTTCTCACTCATGGGGTTTTCCTTTTGCAGCCAGTCTTTAGATTACGCAAAAAGCGAACGACCGTGCTATTTATAGTTAAATAATAAGCCAAGCACACTGACTCGGCCTATATTTCGATTATTTCCAAGCGTTGAACAAACGCCTAACACCCGACCAAAAGTGTTGATAGCTCGCTTGCTCACCGTGGATCGAGTAGAACAAATGCGCGCTAAGATAGAGCCCGTACAACTCAAAGGTGGCTTGCTTTGGGTCTAGGTCGGCGCGAAATTCACCTTGCTCGACACCTTTGGCAATCTGAATTCGCAAGTATTCGACCCAAGACGCAATGGTCTGCTTCAATACCTGTTGAGTCGGCACATTGTCTGAATCGGCCTCTTTCCACGCATCCAAAAACATACAACTGCCTTGAAATGAGTGGTTCCAGCCGAGCCAGTTGTCGAGCAGCGCGGTCAACTTAGCTTCGATGGTTTGCGTCTGTTGCTCGCGTGCCGGTGCGATCACTCGCTGAGTAAACACACGATTGGCGTGCTCTAACACCGCGATTTGCAAGTTATCTTTCGAGTTAAAATGGGCAAACAGACCGCTTTTTGACATACCACACTGCTTCGCCAGCTCGCCAATGGTTAGACTCTCTAAACCATTTTCACTGGCCAACTCAAACGCTTTGTTCAGTATGTTCTCGCGGGTAATTTTTCCTTTACTCATCATCTACTCTCATCGCTAACCTATTAGTTTTAGCACACTCGTTCTTTTTTTCCAACTTAGATTCAAACCGGATGAGCCAATCCGATGAGTGAATGACCGCATAATCTCACCACTCACACACAAGTCGACCCACTCCTTGACAAAAATCATACCCGCTTGAAGGGCAGCTGAGGTAATTTGGCGACTTTAGATTATTCAGTCGTCGTTATGCAAAATAAAAAAATTCAGAGTATCGAGCTTGGGCGTGTGGTCGCTATTTTGGCCATCGCTGCCATGCACTGCCAACTGTTCCTCAGTTATTGGCATATTGGAGACACCCCTTGGGTCGCCTACATTTTCAACCAAGCCACACGGTTTGCCGTGCCGCTATTTTTCCTCATCTCTGGTTACTTGATTGAGCCCAAACTCAGCCAGCAACCGCTGCAAACGTTAAAGCGCTACAGCTCGCCACTGCTACGAGTGTTCGTTGTCTGGAGTTTTATCAGTCTCGCCATGCCGTTTAACCTTGAAACGGTGGCGCAGCACGGCTATTTGGCTGAGCGCCAAGGATATTGGGGCTTTCTCGCTCAAGCGCCTCTAAACTCGCTGCTTGAGGGCGGACTGGTTCATTTGTGGTTTCTTCCGGCCTTGATCATCGCCACCGCCATTGGCGCATTGCTCAGTCACTATCGACAATTAGCGCTGTTTGTCCCATTAGGCATCGCTTTATACGTCTATGGCGTGTTGGCTGGCAGCTATCAAGAACTGACGGGCTTTGTCGCGCCATTTTTTACGCGAAATGGCCCTTTCTTTAGCACCTTACTGTTTGCGATTGGCTTTACCATTCGGCAAAAATCGATTCAAGCAACCGCTCGCCAAGCCGGTATCTTGGCCTTGGTGGGGATGACCCTCCATTTCGCCGAAGCGTGGGTGCTCACTGGTCACAATCAAGCTTTTAACGCCAATGACTTTGTGTTTGGTACCGTATTGTGGGGAACGGGCTGTTTCTTATGGCTATTGGCGAAACCCAACTTGGGCAGCAACCAATGGCTAACGGCGCAATCTCGCTATGTCTTGCCGCTCTATGTGGCACACTTACCGATGATCATCGTCATGATGAATGTGGCGGGCGCGGCCGGCCTTAGCGGTTTAAGCAAAGATATTCTGCTGTTATTTGGCGCCACGGTCCTGACGTTTGGCTTGATTAAGGCTCTTGAGAAAACGCCACTGTATCGATGGTTGTTTCGTTGATTTAATAAAAAAGCGATGAGTTTAACTCATCGCTTTGCATACCAATCGCACTAATGAGATGTGCAGAGAATTGGGGTGATTGGTATTACTTTAGCTCTCTACCACAAGCTATGATAAGGCAGATAGAAAAGGTTGATAGCCACCAGCGCCACCATCACCGCAAAGGTCAGCTTCATTCCGCTAATGCGCCCTTTCAGTTTATCGGCCAAAATCGCTTTTGCGTGAAGCAGACGCCCGATAATAAAGGCCACGCCGAGTAGATGAATCATCCAAAGCGGTGCCCCATTGTACTCGGCAAGAGCCATCATAATCACTGTGATCGGCACATACTCAACCGCATTGCTATGCGCACTGCGTGCCATTTGCAGGGCGGTCACGCCGCCATCTGCGTACTTAATTTGTGCTTTACGTCGTTGCTTGATCACCTCAATCGCAAGCCACAACAAAAGCAGCGCCGATAAACTGGCATAAAGGGCCGTTACCATGTTTTCACTCCTTGATTCATCCGCTGCTTTAACCGCTTATCCCGATATCGAGCAGTCCGACGAGCTTCGCTCATCCGCGCAGCATTCCTGCTGCAAGAAATCAATCACCTCCTTGAGGCATTGATAATCAGTGACACAATAAAGGATTCGTCCTTCGCGCCTTTGGCTTATTAGACCAACATCGACTAGGTTGGAGATATGGTGTGATAAGGTTGACCCTGGAATCGACAACTTTTCTTGCAATCCACCCACCGCGATGCCTTGGTATCCCGCTTTAACCACACTTTTGTAAATCGACAGTCGCGTTGGGTGTCCTAACTCTTTCAACGCTTTAGCGACCGCTTCCAGCTCCATTCATCACTCCTACTCGTTGATACATTTCCAAAGTAGTCGAAGCATACGCAACTTACAATCCCTTTCAATCGGCTTTTAACCTTTAAACTTGACCCATGTCTATCTATTGCCCGGCAAACCGAGAACGAACCATTAATTGAGCAAAAATTAACCTACATCAAGTTTAGTGGTGATTTGGTCAAGTATCGGCATAGGCTCGCCTAAACTTGTGGTAGCCAAATTGGAAAAGCAAGGAGGGAGACTGATGATTTTGCTACATAGAGACTATCAGTTAAACGACACCGGCCACTATCACGCTCATGTGGCCATCAATCCTGTCGGTTTCATTGATGTCGATATCGAAGAAAGCGAGCAGCACCATAGCGCAAAGTTCAGTGAGTTAGTGTTTAAAAAAGCGGACGGATGCACGCAATTGATTGGTCGTCATGCTGGTCGACCCTGGCAAGTGACCTTGTCTGATCAAGACGCGGCTGAGGTTCATCATTTAATTGATCAAGCTGCTGACGAGTTTGAAGTGTTGATGTGTGACCTATAAAAATGGGCAAAAGTGAGGTTTGAACTAACTCGAGCCTCACCTAGCCATGATGTCGAACCAGCGGCAACCCAGAGAAAAGACGTTCAACCACGCGCTGAACGTTGGGCATGAGTATATAGACCAAGCCAACAAACACAATCGAGCCAATCAGATCGATAGGACGATGCATGCCGATCCACAACCGGCTGTAGGCGACCATCAAAGCCCATCCTCCCAAAGCGGCGGTAAGAAGATAGCGTCGATGCTCGATAAACAGTGAACCGAAAAAGACCAAACAAATCGCGGCAAAAATAGTGTGGCCTGACGGAAACGAGTAATCTTTCTCCCCTTGCCAATGTTGAGTTCGCCACGGTGAGACCTTCGCAGAGATCTGCTCAATCATTTGTGCCTGTTGCTGATCGTTCAACTTGTAGAAGTGACTTGGCTCAGGAATAAGAAGCTGCTGGGTCAATAGCTCAGTATAGGGACGGGGACTTTCCGTCATCTGTTTCAGCCCGGTTTTCGCCGCAAAGCCGACCACCAGCAATAACCCCAGCTGTGCCATTAAGGTGACAAAGCGCAATCTGTACCTAACGAGATGCCAAGAGAGGGCAATCAGCACCACCAAAGTGATGGCAAAGCCGTGATGACCAGCAGAGTCGGTCATCGCGCTAAACGCCACGCCCGACAGGTCACTGACTGGTTCCATTAAGTTGATATGGCTTACCTGCAGCGACATCAGCGCAACTGAAAGCAAAAACACGGCAAGTAGCAGTAACCCGCTACGTTTGTTTCGAAGAAGATTGTTCACGATAGACGACACACCTAACAATGCTGAGTCAGCATGTTAGCCGAAGAGATCGCTACGGTTTATCAATGGAATGTCAATTTGTTGCCAAGGAAAATCGTCCTGTTAACCCGCTAGCGTTTTGAGGCAAACATCTGCTTATCTGCCCGTTGCAACAGGAGCTCTAGTTTCATGTCACTTTTGTCTTTCGCCGACGCCACTCCGACACTAAATCGCAGCTGATATTGTCCGCTATGGTCTTGGTTGAACCTCTCGACTGCACTGCGAAAACGACTGATGGCAACATCGGCCACTCGATCGCTGGCACCAGACATCAGAACCACAAACTCATCGCCACCAATCCGTGCAATCACATCGGAATCTCGAAACGACTCTGTCAACAGCAGAGTGAAGCTCACTAGGGCTTGGTCGCCAACCGCATGGCCGAAGGTGTCATTAATCTGTTTAAAGCTATCGAGATCAAAATAAGCCAGCGAGACTGACAACCCTGCCACCAAACAGTGGTCCATCGCTTTAGGTGCCAATAGCTCAAAACCACGCCGATTGGAAATCTGCGTCAGGGCGTCGGTGGTGGCGGTTAAACTGGCCGAGAGTTCATTTTCAGCAATCTTGGCTAAATCAACCAAGTCGACTAACTGCTCAGAATTGAGGTGACGCGGCTGAGTGTCAAAAATGCACAGCGTTCCCAGTTTGTAACCATCAAGGTAGACCAGAGGAACGCCTGCATAGAAACGGATCCCCGTCTCTCCTGTGACCATAGGGTTATCACGAAAGCGCTCATCTTCCAGTGCATCGGCAATCACCAGCGGCTCGTTGCCCAAAATGGCGTGGCCACAAAACGACACTTCGCGTGATGTTTCACTAAAATCCAGGCCATCGCAAGATTTAAACCATTGGCGATCCGAGTCGACCAAACTGACCACAGCGACGGGCACATCAAACAAACGTCGAGCAAGACGGGTCACTCGGTCAAAGCGTTCCTCAGGTTTAGTATCCAGAATATTGAGTCGTTTTAGCGCCTCAATTCGCTGCGCTTCGTTTTGTGGCTGTTTTGGCGCTTGCATCGTAATCATCTCATTCACTTAGATACAAAGATCTTAGCACTCAAAAGCAGCGATGTTGAGTCAGGAGAAGCCATTAGCGAAATTAACCTCGGCCTGCTCACCGTTTGCGCTATCTACTAGCGCACATTGTAATGGCCAGGAAAGAAGTGCGACACCGGTCCGTGTCCGTGACCGACTTGCAGATCATCGGCATGGGTCAGTGCCTGAGTGAGATATTGTTTAGCTAAACAGACTGCCTTATGCAAGCGATGCCCCTGCGCGACATAGGAAGCAATCGCCGACGATAACGTACACCCAGTGCCGTGCGTGTTGTTGGTGAGCACTCGCTTGGCGCGCACCAACTCGTAGTCGTCCGCTGTGACCAGTAGATCGTTGCTGGTCGGTTGGTGGGTTAAATGACCTCCTTTTAGCAGTACGGCATTAGACGCTAGCCCGCGCAGCTCAGCCACCAGCGCGCCCATTTCATCCTCGCTGCTTGGTGTCGGTATATCAAGCAGTGCAGCCGCCTCTGGCAAATTAGGGGTCACTAAGTCGGCAAGAGGAAGCAGTTGTTGCTTCAGGCTTTGTATCGCTTGCTGCTCGAGTAACAGGTCGCCGCTGGTCGCCACCATCACCGGATCGACAACCACAAACTTGGGACGATACTTGGCCAAGTGATCCGCGACCACTTGAATGATGTTGGCATCGGCGAGCATACCCACTTTCACCGCAACCACATTCAAATCCTCAAACACAGCCGCTAACTGACTGGCAACATGCTCGATAGGAATCGGGTGAATGGCTCGTACGCCTTGGGTATTTTGCGAGGTGATCGCCGTGACCACTGAACAGGCATAACTACCCGTGGCAGAGATGGCTTTAATATCAGCTTGGATTCCAGCACCACCGCCACTATCAGAGCCAGCAATAGTGAGAACAATGGGAGAAGTGTCTTGTAAATGTGGCATAAAAGCTCCTACAACAAGACGCAGGAACCCTTATTGCAAAGCGAATAAGGACGCAGCCTAGGATAGGACTGCGTTTATAGTTCCCTACGTCAGTGTTAACTGAATCAGGTTCAACGGGTCTCGCACAGCGATCTCAGCCTTAACTAGGCACCCCGACTATCGAAGTTGGATATTAGCAGCAATTATTGCCCATGTGCAGGGTAAAATGTCACAACGGTGAGCCAGTGGCCGCAGTACCGAAATTTATTGTTATCATATACACTCATTAACATAACCATCTCTTATAGGTATAGCGCATGCTCAATCCAGCTTGGCTTAAAACATTTGCCACCTTAATTGATACTGGCCACTTCACCAAAACCGCTGACAAACTGTTTATGACCCAACCAGGGGTTAGTCAGCACATTAAAAAGCTGGAACAGGCGTGTGGTCACCCATTGATTGAAAGGCATAACAAAAGCTTCGAAATTACCGAGGCGGGCAAAACCGTTTACCAGTATGCGCTTGAGATGGAATCGCAGCAGCAGCAAATGCTGCAATCGCTTGACCAAGATGATCCCTTTTCGGGCAAGTTGGCTGTGTCATGCTCAGGCTCGTTGGCACTGCGGCTCTACCCTCACTTACTCGATTTACAATGTAAACACCCTCAGCTGGTGACCCACCTAGAGGTTGCTCCACAGCAAAAGATTTTGGCGGGTGTGATCAATGGCGACGTCGATATTGGCCTCATGACTCATCAAAGCTCAGACCCAAGAGTCGAGTCGGTTAAAATCGGCGATGAACCGCTCTGTTTAATGCTGCCGAAAATGTGCCAAACCGAAACCTTAACTTTAGCGCAACTACAAGCGATCGGCTTAATTGGTCACCCTGATGCCGAGCACTATTTATCGCTGTATTTCTCACGCTGCGCTGAACCTGACTTAGCCACCATTAATATCAATCAATTGCCCGTGACAGGTTATATCAACCAACTGAGTCAAATTCTGCTCCCGGTCGCCAAAGGGCGAGGCTTTACCGTGCTCCCACAAAGTGCGTTGGAGGCTTTCAGTGACAAAGAGCGCATTGCCGTTTACCCATCCAAGCAAACCGTGATTGAAACTCTGTATTTGCTGACCAAACGTCATCGTCGCCTCCCGGCAAGGTTCGACACTATCAAACACACCCTTAAGCAAACGCTGAATGATGCCAATCGGGACAAATAGGTGGTGTGGGATTTGTGTGGGGGGGTATTGAAACGGCTAAGCTCGAACCACAAGATCAAAAAAGGAGCCACAACGGCTCCTTTTTTGCTTAGCGTAAAGTCATTTATGCTTCAAGGACATCTTCGCCAGACATTTCTGAGATAAGCAGTAAGTCCGACTCGTCCAGCTTCATACCCAAAACGGGCAGGCCATGCTGTGCAACCCAGCAGCACATAAATACGAAGAAAGCTAACGCGATTATACCTAGTGATACCATAATCATTCTCCTTCTGGGTTATCAAAAAATGTATCGATAACTCACAGGTGAGAGATAAAGAGGGGTAAAGCAAAAGGCCGTTGAAAATACTAATTCTTATACGTTTTTCGATGCACGATAACGAATTGCTCGTTAGGCTGTGTGTGTCTATTGCGTTCAGTTGTTCGTATTTGCTCTGGGAGTTTACTTGGTTCTCTACACCTTTGAAGTTATTCGGCTACCCTTTCAATATAGTGATACCGTATAGATGAAGCAACCATATTTAGTGTCTATTGGTCAAAAGATCACAAATTTTATGCTGCTGCGCGCATAATTATGCTCACCGTCACTGTAATACATAAAAAATGGGGCACACTGCCCCATTCCTATGTCGTTTGATGGCTTATGCGCCAATCACGCCACCGTCTTCTCGAGTGATGGCCATGATGGTCGAACGTGGCTTACTGTTACCGCCCGCTGGGAAGTGAGACGGTGCGCCTCTCTCACCCGGATGCTGAACGCCAACAAACATGGTTTTGTAATCAGGTGAGAAGGTTAACCCGGTAATTTCACACGCGATAGGCCCCGTCAGGAAACGGCGCACTTCGCCAGTGATCGGGTCGCCACACAACATCTGGTTATTGCCTTGACCGGCAAAGTCCCCTTGGTTTGAGTAGTTACCGTCGGTCTGAATCCACAAACGGCCCGCTTTATCGAAGCCAATTCCGTCTGGGCTATTGAACATATTGTCGGCATTAATGTTGTCGCTACCGGCATACAGATCGCCCTGGTGCACCGTTGGGTTACCAGCTATCAGGTACAGATCCCAGTCAAAACGCTCTGAGGTATGGTCACCATTTTGTGGTAACCAACGCACAATCTGACCATAGTGGTTTTCTTGACGTGGGTTTGGCCCACCTACTGGCTGACCTTCTTTCACACCACGATGTTTATTGTTGGTCAGAGTGCAGAACACGTGTTGGTTGTTTGGATGCACCGCTACCCACTCAGGACGGTCCATCGTAGTCGCACCCACTTGTGTTGCTGCGCGGCGAGCAAAGATCATCACTTCCGCTTGGTCATTAAAGCCATTCTCTTTGGTTAAGCCGTTTTTGCCATAGCTAAGCTCAATCCATTGGCCTTGACCTTTCAGCTCTTTATCATCCATATCGAATTTGGCCACATATAAGGTGCCCTCTTCGAGTAGGTCACGATTGGCGCGGTCATTGCCTGGTTGGTACTTGTTCTTCGATACAAACTTGTACAAGTGCTCGCCACGTTCATCATCACCTAGATACACCACAACGTGTCCATCATCATTGATAAGTAGCGCCGCGTTCTCATGCTTGAAGCGTCCTAGCGCTGTGCGCTTAAGTGGCGTAGAGGTTGGGTCGTTCGGGTCGATTTCAACCACCCAACCGAAGCGGTGCGGTTCATTAGGATGTTTGGCGACATCAAAACGCTCATCGCTGTCATGCCATTGGTATTTGCTTTTCGCCGCTTTAATACCGTAACGCTTGTGATCCGCAGACAGCTCAGCGCTGCCGCTGGTACCAAAGTAGCCGTTGAAGTTCTCTTCACAAGTGAGATAAGTGCCCCAAGGCGTCTCACCATTGGCGCAGTTGTTGAAGGTGCCAAGTGGCTTGGTGCCGCTTGGGTCCAATTTGGTCTTCATTAATGAATGACCGGCCGCTGGCCCAGTTAAGCGCATTTCCGTGTTCGCGGTAATGCGGCGATTGCGCTGGCCATTTTTGTCTAACTGCCATTCACCGCCAGACTTAACAATTTCAAACACAGTGACACCATGCGCCGCCTGTGCTTTGAGCACATCATCAGCCGTCATCGCTTTGCCGCCATGGTCGAACAGCAAATCGTAATTGGTGTATTCGTTATTGACGGCGATCACGGCACGTGAGTCGTTAATCGGGAACAGGCTCATCCCATCGGTGTTGTCACCAAACTGACGGAGTTGCGCTTGTGAGCCTTGTTTACCACTAGGGTCAAACTCTGGGGCATCGGGAAAAATTGGGTCTCCCCAAGAGAGCAGTGGCGTTGCCTTGTAGCCTTTGGGAACAACGAACGCATCTGCGGTTGAAGCGGGAACGGGATCAAAATTGAGCAAAGATCCTTGGCTGGAAGCGGCAAACGCTTTGGTAATCGGGTTAAGCGAGAGGAAAGCACTCGCGCTGACGGCGGCGGTTCCGGCTAAGAATCGACGACGGGATAGTCGTGCATCGATCATTTGGCTGAATTGAGAATCTTGATTGTCACGATCCCACATTGCTGACTCCTTGTGTTGATATTTTTATATAAAAAGCGCAGAGATCGTAGAAGTGCAGCGTGACAAAGTGGTTAAGCTATTGTTTCTAAATGATGAAAGAAAAACGTCAATTTAAGTGAGTTTGCATGACAGCTTCATGTAAACGCGTCACCCTTCACTTTAATGCAATAAAACAGCGTTTACATACAGAAAAATGTGATCAAAGGTCTAGATCTTTTGCCAATTGACGGCTACATTGAGTTTTGTTCATGAGGAACTAGATTCACAAAAGGCTCATTGAAGAGCAATGTTGTTTTTTAAGTGAGGGATTATCATGAAAAAAATGAGAAAAGCGCAATTGCATCGCGTTCGCATTCAATACTGGAAAGAGTCGAACAAAAACGCGAACAAATCATCATAACGCGCAACCCACCGTACTAAGCTGGCCTAACCGCCAGCTTTTGTGTTTTTAGCGCTCAGTATTATGCAGCCCTATCGCGAAAAGGGCTCAACTGACCCAACTCATGCAAAATGCTCTGAGTCTGTTTCGAGTACAAGTGCTTGTCTTTATAGCCGACCAACTGCACCTGACGCACTTTATTGAAAAGGAGCAACTGTCGCAGCATCCGATTCACCATTGGCACTTCGAGCGCCGAGTGACCTTCCAAACGAGTGAGCGGGTAGAGGCTGTTTAGGTCGATGTTAACCACGATATCATCACAATGAGCAAGATAGGTCGCCAACTGCTGCTTCACCTGAAAGCGGTGGGTAAACGAACACTCTTCGATACTCAGCCAGTCGCAGCCCAAGTCTTCGGCGTATTCTAACACGCGCTCGCTTTGCTGCAGTGCATCAATCCCCAAGCAAAATAGACGACATTCGCTGAAACGGCTCAGCGCAAAGTGAAACGCACTGCCCTGCTCCAACTCAAGTGACGGTTTAAGCTCAAACTGACGACCAATATGGACGATGCCAAGTTCGCGACTAGATGACTGGATAAGCGGTAAGGTGTAGAGCAGTGTTTCACACTGGTTAGTTAATACCACTGGCATCGCTTGCGAGCCCAAGCAATGACTTAAGCTAAGCTGGTAGTCGTCGCGCGACTGAGCAGTGAGGTTAAAATGTCCACCATTAAACCAGTGTGACCCTTGGCTATCCGCGACCCATTGATACATCTCCTCAAGGCTCTGATTGGCCATTTCAAACTCGACTTGGGCCATAGGTTTGAGCCTCTCACTCACGCTCAACATCACTAAACGATGGGATGTGATCCCAATGGTTGTGTGTTTATTGTGACGACGAAATAGCCCAAACATATCCATTACCTCTCTGGGGGCAGTGCCCTCGCTGCTTGTAAAACGTGTAAAACAATCCTTTGTTGATTGAGTTGAACGCGATGAGCCGGAGCCATCACGCTAATTGCCCCAATCAACTTTGAGCCTTTCATTACCGGCGCGCTGATCCCCGATACCCCAACGTCGATTTCCGAGGTACTGACCGCGTAGCCTTGATTTCTGATCTGCTCTAACTCTTGCTGCCACTGCTCGATTCTCTGTTGCTCACCAAAGTGGCGTAAAATCTTTTCGCAGCGCGCAACTGGCATATAAGCCAACATCACTTTGGATGAGGCGCCACGTAGCAGGGGTTGACTTTGACCCTGGACGTAACTGCAACGAAGCGCCTGCATACTCTCTTTCCGACTGACACACAAAGCTCGATATCCAACCGGCACCATGTATGCCGCCATCTCGCCAGTCTGCTTTTGCAGTCGGTTCAGCACCGTATCAATCACATCGAGATCGTGCTGACTGGTCTCATAACTGCGCATCAACAGCAAAGCTGCCGGACCGATGATCAAGGTTTTGTCATTCGGACTTTCTTCTATTAGGTTCCACTCTTTGAGCAGTTTCAGGTGTCGATAGAGACTGCTGATCGGGGTACCCAATTGTTCGCTTAACTGTTTGGCGGTGACAGGCTCATCGCTCACCGCAACTTGCATCAAAAGTTGCAGAACTTTCTCGTTAACCTGTCCACTATTTAGCTTCATAACCTTTATGCCTATTTGTATCGCTCCGAATGAGTTTCGATCAAACTATATTCTTACAATGCGAGAATGCGTAATATCTTTTCGCTTCATTTTCTCACCAAATGGTAATATCAACAATCAAGGGCAGAAAAAAGGGAGCTCGAAAGCTCCCTATGATTATCCTTTGAGTGACTCGCCGTTGGTTTGAATCACGCTTTGATACCAGTAAAAGCTTTTTTTGCGTTTTCTGGTCAAGCTACCAGTGCCGTCATCGTGACGGTCTACATAGATGTAACCATAGCGCTTACTCATCTCTGCGGTTGAGTTAGCCACCAGATCAATCGGTCCCCAACTGGTAAAGCCCATCAGCTCCACACCATCTAAGATAGCCTCTCGTGCTTGAACTAAGTGGTCATTCAGATAGGCGATTCGATAGTCGTCGACAATCTCCCCTTGCGGATTAATTTCATCACGCGCTCCTAAGCCGTTTTCGACAATGAACAGCGGCTTTTGGTAACGGTCGTAGAGGAAGTTGAGTAAGATGCGCAGACCTTTCGGGTCAATTAACCAGCCCCATTGGCTCTTCTCCAAATACGGGTTAGGCACACTATCGACAATATTCCCCACCTCTTTATGCTGCTCATCGGCACTGGCGCAGCCGCTGGCGTAATAACTGAACGACACAAAATCGACACTGGCGCTAGCCAATAACTCAAGATCGCCCGGCAACATCTGCACATCAATATTGTTATCACGGAAGTAACGCAGCATGTAGCCTGGATACTTACCGCGCGTTTGTACATCGCCAAAGAACAGCCATTTGTTGTTCTCATGCATGGCTGCCAATACGTCATCTGGATTACAAGTGAATGGGTAGTTGATCGCCCCAAGCAACATGTTGCCAATCTTGCCATCAGGGATGATTTGATGACACAAGTTGACCGCCTTGGCGCTGGCCAATAACTGATGATGGATGGCTTGATAGATGTCTTGCTCCGACGCCTCTTCTGCCAGACCGACGCCGGTAAATGGTGCGTGGAGTGACATATTGATTTCATTGAACGTCAGCCATAGCTTGACCTTGTTTTTGTATCGCTCAAAGACCGTACGTGCATAGCGCTCAAATAGCGTGATCAACTCTCGACTTGCCCATCCACCATAGTTTTCCACCAGCGCATACGGCATCTCATAATGGGAAAGAGTCACAAACGGCTGAATATCATACTGAGCCAACTCATCAAAAATTTTGTCGTAGTAGGCAAGTCCTGCTTCGTTGGGCTCGAGTTCATCACCATTGGGAAAAATGCGCGTCCAAGCGATAGACAAACGTAAGCAGTTAAAGCCCATCTCATCGAACAGCGCGATATCTTGTGGATAGCGATGATAGAAATCGATAGCCACATCTTTGATACCCGGCCCACGCTGCGCTCGAGTTTGATGTGGGCTTAAAATCCCTTTTGGCAACATGTCTGAGGTTGATAGCCCTTTGCCATCACCGTCAAAATGCCCCTCAACTTGGTTAGCCGCGATGGCCCCACCCCACAAAAAGTCACTTGGAAACGTCATTGTCTACTCCAGATTACGCTCAATACTTCACCCATTGTAGCGAGCAAAATCGGCACAAATAAGGTTGAGTTGTGAGGCTAATTTTTCCGAGTTTGTCGACGCCGTTTAAAATTTTTACGTTTTCGAGACATTCGCGACAACTTTGTCGCGATTGAGAGATTATGCTTAAGTTAGGCTAGTTACGAGAAGGTCATGATTATGAACTACAAACACATTCTGGTTGCCATTGAGCTTAGTGAAGAGACCAAGGTGCTGATCGACAAGGCAAACTATTTAGCCAAGCTGACCGAGGCTGAGATTTCGTTTATCCATATCGATGGCTCCCATGGAGAGATTTATCCTGAAGTGACCGATATTCAGGCCAATCAAGATCAGCAGCCATTCGGTGAGCACACGATTGAGCAAATTCGTGCTTTTGAAGCCTACAGTGAGCATCCGATCAAACACATTCTCGTCGGCACCGGCGACCTCGCCGACAAGCTAAAAGGGACAATTGAAGACAATCAAGTCGACCTGCTGTTGTGTGGCCACCATCATGACTTCTGGAGCAAAATCGTCTCCTACTCTAAACACTTAGTGGATAAGTCTCCGGTCGATATCCTTGTTGTACCGATCTAACCGCTTCAAACAGACAACGGGCTTCCTTTAGGAAGCCCGTTTACAATGTAAATCAGAAAGCGTCTGGCATTCACCTATTATGCTGATTTCTAGGCGCTAGCCGCTACCACTCGATTTCGCCCTAAACGCTTAGCCTGGTACAGCGCTTGGTCGGCCTGAGTGAAAAGCGCTTGGCCATCATTCGAATGATCACTTCGCTGCGCACAACCAATAGAGATAGAACAACGTACTTCCACCCCATCAATCCGTATTGGGTGACCAAAAACGGCCCGACACAAAGAGTGCGCAACGCGCTCTGCGAGCGGCAGCGGCATGTTAAGCAGCAAGCAGGCGAACTCCTCGCCGCCAATCCGATACACGTAATCCATGTTCAGTCCTTGGTTGCAGAAGAGAGTACTCAATTGTTTTAATACCAAGTCGCCAATTGCGTGGCCGTACTGATCGTTGATCGACTTAAAGTAATCAATATCTATCACCAGCAGGCTAAGGGGCTCGTGCTCTGGGCGCGCTATCAAGTCAGGCAAATCCTTATCAAACTGACGGCGATTGTTTAGCCCAGTTAACGGGTCGGTCACCGCCTGCGATTCCAGTGCCGCTTCGCGGCGTTTGCGCTCGGATATGTCCCACATGACGCCAGCAATCACGGCGCGGGAGCCTGTCATATCAAAGCTTTGATTGGTTCGGATATCGACCCAACAATACTCTCCGCTGTCGTTACACACTTCAAGGTCTAAACACAATGTGTCTAGCTGCCCACTGAGATAAAGCCGCAAATGGCGAAAAAAAGCAGAGCGGTGCTGAGGATGTATGCGTCTCAGCCATTGGCGGCTGGTATAGGTATTTAGATAGCGGACGCTGCTGCTTCGCCCAAGGATCTCTGACGTGCACCAGCAAAAACCGCGGCGAACGTCCACTTCCCAGGTACTAAAAAAGCTACTTTGCTTGATGATCTCTAATTGGCGCTGCTTAGCCCACAAGTTATCTTTCACTATCGCGCTAGAGATAAGATAGCTGGCCGTTCGCAGCAGGGTAATTTCACTGGCACTCCACGCTTGCTCGCGAGCGCAGTCATCGAGACCAAGCGTCCCCCACCATTGATTATCTACCACAACAGGAATGGTCAGCATCGAACGAATGCTCTGCTGCTGTAAATACCCTTTAAGCCAGGACTCCGGTAACTGCTCGGTCAGGACCGCTTGATACTCACCTCGCTGACGGCTAGCAACCAGTTGGGCATATTCTGGGTTGGCTAACGAAGAGCGAAAGTGATTGAACTGAGGTAAACCTATTTGTACATATTGTTCATCTTTGGCCCATTCAAACACGTAATCTTGCAAAATCTCATCGTCGGAGAGCGACAAGACTTGAAAGATCCACACCCGACTCACACCAGTGACACCACCCAGCTCTTTTAGCAACCCCTGAATGCTGTGCAACGAACCACCACCGGTGACAAGCTCTTGCGCACCATGAAGCAGCGCCATTAACAAGCCGCTTTCTAACGAAGTCTCTCCCTGAGAATCTAGTTGATTGACGTTGCCAAGTGTAATTGTCATCAAGTCGTGTCCGAACTAATGAAAAGTGTACTCACGGTTAACACCACTATGCACGATTGTGTGGTTTGTTCAACATCGGTAAACACCTTTGAGAGCTCGGTTAACCTATCGATGCGCTCACTATTTGACAGCGTTAACAATAAGCCGTACGGATAAGAACAATCTCACCCATTTATGACCTATATCAAACCCCAAAACGGCCAATCTTCGCCATGCTAGCTATATTAGAAAAACATATTTTAATAATAAGGAATGAACATGACTTCAGCGACGCTAGAATCCACTCAAGCTCATGGTCCAGAGCAAACGAAGTTATCCAATTTTTTCGCAAGTGTCGGGACCAAACTTAAAATCAGTGTGCTGCTGACTTTGATCGCCTTTTTAGTATTGGGCTATCAAGGTATTTCCGGGATGCGAATCGCCGCCAGTGACATTGAAGAGCTTTACAGCCAGGGGATGCAGCACACCATACGTACCAGTAAAGTTATCGATGAGCTCGGTAACGCTCGTAGCGCTTTGTTACTGGCGTTTCAACACGATCCCTCATCCAAAACTTCCTCAATGCACGATCATCCGGTCGAGTTTCACATCAAGCAGATTGAAGAGTCACTTAAGACGCTGCACCACATTATTGATAACGAGTTACTTCAGTCAGACCTAGATGCTAGCGAGGCTCAACTGGTCAGCGACTTGGCAAAGATTGTTGATCGGATTAGCGATTTAGGTTTTGTCCCTGCCATAGAAAAATTGAAGAGTGGCGATTTTGACGGGTCTAATCTGGTGCTATTAAAAGTCATCAACCCCAATTTTCAGCAGGCCTACCAATACGCAGAGCAGTTCTTTGCGATGCAGGTAGAAGAAGGACGTGAAAGCTTTGAAGATGCTGAAGCCAATAGCGAGCGCTTTATTTGGGTTGTGAGTGTTATCACCATCTTATCTCTGCTAGTGATTATTACCATGTCACTGTTTGTGATTCGACGAGTGAACCATGCTGTTGCTGAACTAGAACAGCAATCCGACAAAATCGCTGCGGGCGATCTGACCCAACGTTTAGATGCGTCTGGAGACGACGAGTTTTCGCACATTGCCCAGTCGGTCAATCGTATTGTGACCAGCTTCCAACACGTGGTGCAAACCAATCGTGACTCTATTGGTCAACTGGCGCGCTCTGCGGAAGAAAACTCAGCGGTGTCGATGCAAACCAAACAAAACATCATGACTCAGCAGTCACAAACCGAGCAGGTGGCCACTGCGATTAACCAGTTCACCGCCACCGTACACGAAGTCGCGAAAAGTGCCGCCTCTGCCGCCGATGCGTCTGAGCAAGCCGATATCGCCGCAGCAAACGGCCAACAGGTGGTGATGGACAGCGTCACCATGATTGAGCGTTTATCGCAAGAGATGCAAGAGTCGGTCGACGCGATGCACCAACTGGCCAAGCACTCGGAAGAGATCGGCAGTGTGGTTGATGTGATTCAAGGGATTTCTGAGCAAACTAACCTATTGGCGCTCAATGCCGCCATTGAAGCCGCGCGCGCTGGCGAACAAGGTCGCGGTTTCGCGGTCGTAGCAGACGAAGTACGCACATTGGCCAGTCGAACTCAAGAGTCAACCGAGGAGATTCTGCAAACCATTCAACGTCTGCAGCAAGGCAGCCGAGATTCTACCCAACGCCTCGAAGCAGGGGCCAACAATGCCCTATCGACGGTAGATAAAGCGCGCGAGGCCGGAGATGCGCTAACTCAAATCAAAGCCAGCGTTGACCAAATTACCGCGATGAACGCGCAGATTGCCACCGCAGCTGAGGAGCAGAGTTTAGTGACTGAAGAGATCAACGCCAATATCAGTAGCATCAGCGAGATCTCTAATCAAAACGCAGTGGGTGCCGAGCAAAGCAGTGCGGCGACACAGGAGTTGGCAGAGCTTGCAGAAGTGCTGCGTAACGAGATAGAACACTATCGAGTATAGTGAATGATATATGGCCCGCTGAAGCAACAAGCGGGCCTATTGCCGCGCATGACCAATAAAGATCAACGCGATACCGCCAAGCACCAAAGCAGACGATATTAACGCCATCACAGAAATCACCTCACCCAACCCTAGCCCACCCGCAATAAACGCTATCACTGGCACGGCAAGTTGAGCGACAGAGGCCTGCAACACGCTAATTTGTTTGACCACCTGATACCAAACAATATAACCAAAGCCCGACGCTAACACGCCAGACAACACGCCCCAACCAGCGCCAGACCAAGTTATTTGTTCGAGCGACAACAACATAGGGCTGGCAAACACCGCCATGACGGATGCGAGAACAAATCCATGAGTGATAGCCACAGGCGCACTGGCCGCTTTACGCCCTATCAAGGTAAACGCCGCCCAGCATCCCCCTGCAACCATCATTAATAGCGCAGCAGAGAGGCTCGGCATTTGCGCAGAGGGCAACATCAACAGCACAAAACCGCCCAATGCAACGGTAACGCCCAGCATTTCACTCTTTGATAGCCGATGCCCAGAGCCGACGTAGAAAGCAACCAAACTCAGTTGCACCATACCAAACAAAATCAACGCCCCAGTACCGGTGCTCAAGGCGGTATAGGCAAACGAAAAACAGATCGCATAGCCAAATAGAGCCGCGCCAGACCACCAGCTTAACTTGTCGTTAAACAGCGACACTTTGAGCTTTCCTTGCCAGCATAAAAGTGTGGCTAAGGTTACCGCCCCCGACAACAAGCGGATCCAAGTGAATGAACCAGGATCGATGGATTCATCAGCGAGCGCATAGCGGCAAAAAAACGAATTAGCCGCAAATGCGACTAAAGCAACAATCAATTGAATGGAACGGGGCATAATCTTCCTTATTAGCTTTCCGCTCAGTATATCAGCCAGTGGAGAACAGCATAGCCCAGTCATTGGCGCTAAATGAAAGAAACAGCTTGGAGCAATCACCAGAGGGAATTATCGACGAGATAAACTCAACGCTAAGCCTGACCATTGAAGAACCATCGAGTTCGGGGTAGAAGGCAGTCTCTCCCTTTTGCCAACAGGAGAAACAAGGGAGAAACCGCCAAAATAGTGTTAGTCTCCAGCAAGCTTCTTAGCTTCGGAACGCATAAGGGCAGGTGCTGTGTTTTCACCAAGCCCAGATTGACGTGGATTGGTAAAGTAGGAGACTCCCATAAAGTAACGCTCTAGATTAATGTATAATCATTGACCTAGGTGTCCACTTTTTCCATCGCACCATTTTCGGATATGAAGTCCAACTGCTAAGCCTGGTATTTTTCAGCTTGGTTGAAGGCATGCACAGAGCTCTCTTCATTGGTTGTCCCAGCATAAGCGTTATAGTCACCACTGGCTTGGATTCATTTAATGACTGATAGAGATTGGAGTTTCATTGTTCCATCCCTTGTTTTGTTATGTATCTATACTATTTGATAGTAGAGTGGATTTTTAGGTCATATAGCGCCAAGGAGTACTCGTGTTAACTAACATTAATACCACTAGTTCCAGTAATCTTGTCCCATTTGTTCGGTATTTTGAAAAACACAGAATTGAATGGAAACAGCTCGCGAAGGTGCATCAAATTCCAGAAGATTTAACCAGTCGTACTGTATGGCTGTCTTCACAACAAGTAATGTCGTTCCTATTGGACATGATGCGCCATAGTAATAAAAGAGTAGGAATAGAAGTCGGAAAGCTAATAACTCTCGGTCAAATATCAACCTCGCTAGAAGAAAAGTTTAAGCAGTGCAATGACTTAGAGGAGGCGATAGTCGCCTTGATTAAGCTAATGCCGGAACTCAATAGTCACGTTGTTGTTTGGGTGGAGAAAATGGAGGGCCATTGGTATCTCTGTCATAGAGGAGCCTACCATCCTTCTACACCAGGCTTTGATCAGACAGAGTGGTTTCGATCTTTTGCTTTATTATCAATGTGCCGCTTATTTTTGGGGAAGGATTGGGTACCCGAACATGCCTTTATGAGCTTTTCTGAACACTTAACAAAAGGATTGCCCATTGGTTTTTCTAAAACAGCGTTTAGCTTTGGCCACCCTTTCGGTGCCATTAGGATAGATCTTGAGGATGATTTTAAGCCGATCCCTCCTTCACTCGAAGATGAAGTAGAGTGGTCGCAACGGGTGAAACGTCTATCACAAACTTATGCCGTACTACCTTTTTTTAGTGTTGATTGGTTTGCTAAATTTTTGAGCATGTCCGCTCGAACACTACAGAGACGACTAGCAGAGCATGGTTTATCCGTGAAGCAGTTGCGAGATGAAGCGAGAAGAGATGTCGCCATCCAATTGTTAACTCAAGATGGGCTCTCTCCTGACGAGACTTCTTGGCGATGTGGCTATAATGACTTGTCTAACTTTAATCGAGCTTTTCGTAGCTGGCTAAATATGACACCAGCACAATATCGTAGAAAGCATTTTCAATGCGCGCAGTGAGTCTGCGCGCAGAGCTAGCAATTATTTTTGTTCACGACGTATTGGTTGGCCTGCTTTGACCGTAGTATCGAGCTCAGTGTTGTTAACGACAATCTCACCGTTAACTAGCAACCAATGAACACCAACAGCAGGATGATTTGGATCTTGATAGGTACCGACATCCGTGATGGTTTCAGGGTCGAATACGACAATATCGGCGTCCATATTTTCTTGAATTCGACCTTTACGTTTCATTTGCGGAACAAAGTCTTCAAGCAACTGAGCTGGCATTAAGGTCATTTTTCGTAACGCTTCAGACATAGATAATAAACCACGTTCGCGAACATAAACTCTCAACACTTTGGCAAAGGTACCATTTGAGCGTGGATGAGAGAAAAGGTCTTGAGGTAAAGGCCATTCATCTCCCTCGTAGTTATCTACGTGACCTTCCTCATCCATATGCATCCAGAACATTTCATCAGACTCGATTAGGACATCTGGACTCAGAATTGATGCGTCAAGTTTAGCGAGATCTTGGGGATTATTTTCATCTAGAAAGTGCCAAACGATGAAGGTTCCAGGGTTGTTTTCCTGATAATCAGCGAGCTGCTCTTCAGTCATACGCTCTTTTCCGAGCTGGAAATTTTCTGCTGTTGAGCCCATACGCTCACGCCAACCTTCCCCTTGGAACATGGCTGCACCGACAACGGTACTCGCCGCACCATAGGGATAAGCACCTACAGTAACGTTAATACCTTGATCTTTGGCTCTTTCGACCATTGGAAGAATAGTATCAATATCCTTGAGTGATGTGCTATTGATATGACATAAATGCATATGAGCGCCTGTGATCGCGGCATTGCCAATTAGCTCTTTTACCGCTTCAAAAGAACTTTGTGGTTCCGTGTTACTTGCATAACGCACATGAGTATATGTTGCGACACCGCGTTCTGCTGCTAATTCAGCCAGTGCGTAATATTCTTTCTGACCATGGCCCGGCGCATAGCCAGCATTAACTCCAATGCCTAAGCCACCTTCATCTAGGCCCTGTTCAATAAGTTTAAGTATTTTGTCTTGTTGTTCAGGGGTCGCGATGTCCATCTTCCAGTCGTCGCTAGATTGTGCTTGCTGAAAGTAAGTGGCTGTAGCCTTCGGTTCGGTATCAGTAAAAGTAGCGATGCGTGCATAAGTCCAGCCTGCAGCAGCACCGTAGTTAAGAGGCAACCCTTTCTCGCCTTGTGTCTCATACCAGTCACTGATTGGTAGAACGCCTGATTCTAGCTCTAGCATTGTCGTAACCCCCTGCATTGCTTGCATGCGATAGTCGCCAATGTTTTGTCCGTGGGCATGAACGTCAATAAAACCCGGTGCAACAACCTTGCCTGTCGCGTCGATGGTTTTGTTGCCACTGATAGCGTCGGTGGTAATGGTCACGATTTGATTGTCTTTAATACCAACATTGGCGATTGAATCAAACTGTGTTTCAGGGTCAATAACTCGCCCATTCAAAATGACGGTGTCATAATCTGCCGCCAAAATGGCCGGTGACAAAAGTGCGAGACTAAGAAGAGAGGCCTTTTTTATTGCCGAATAGGAATATTTCATTGGTTCGTTCTCATACAGTTAAATAAGGTTTATAAAATGCTAGTAAAGCAATCATCTTCATTGATTAACTAAATAGACACATGACTATTGATTTGCTCTGTACGAAGAATATAGGAGATCTCGCCTCACCAAAGTAGGTCATTTCGCGTCATCATTTAATATTAGGTACCTGTCTGTGCAGGTGTGCGATACTAAAGACTATTTCGCTTAACTATCAAGGAACACAAAGCCTGGTATGGGCTCACATTGCGAGATAGGATGAAGATGAAGCAGTAAGGGCGACGCCAGCTATGGGCGTACTTATCAATTGAGGATGAGTTAACTTTTTTACTTTCGACAGCAGCAACCGAAGTTAAGAGCAATGGAATGGAGTATCTCACCCTTGTTGTATAGGCATGTTGTACTGAATAAAGATGGACAAACACCATTCTAGCTGGACAATCGAAACGACAAAGCCTCACTTCGTGAGGCTTTGTATAATAAAGTTTTAGGTTCGCTGTTAGAAGCCAGCCATAAGTTTCGCTGCATTGCGCAGGTAGCCAGGAGAGTGGTCAATTCCTGTAACGCTTTCATCATTACTCGCCAAGCCAAAGTAGATCGCGCAGAAGTCTCGCTTAGGATCGACATAGATACCTTGTCCCATGTTGCCATGTTTGAACATTGCACCATCGGCGAAAGCATGATCCCATTGCGCAGTATTTAGCTTTGGGGTTTCGCCGAACCAACGTTTGCCATACTCAAGCTCTGTCGAGATTTTATAAGCTTCTGGGCTGCCCATGTTCTGGATTAATCGTAACAACTCATTATCAACAATCTGTTCGTTGCTCACTGCTTGGTAACTTGGTGTGTAAATCATTGCATAACGAAGCATATCTTCTGCGGTGGTGAAATTGAGTCCACCACCAATAGGTGTACCATCAGGGGTCAAACCGACAATAAACGAGTTTTTGGCCCCAATTTTAGACCAAACGCGCTGATTCCAGTAATGCTGCCAAGACATATTTGTAACGCTTTCAACAACTAACACCAAAACTTGAGTGTTAGCTGTGGAGTAACGGAAGCGCTCTCCTGGCTTTTCGTTTGGTAATGGCTGAACTTCTTTTAGAAGCTCTCTCCATTTGTGACTACCCGCTGGCGATTCAAAAATTGCGGTGAAGAAAGTCGACATCCAAGACTTAGGGTTACTTAAGCTTTCAAAGGTCTCTTCATTATCTAGCGCAGGAGCCATATTCATTGTGTCTTTGACACTCACCTTGTCCCAGGCACTGCCCTTAAGCTCTGTCACGTAATGAGAAACGGGTTTAGATAAGTCAATTTTGCCGTCTTGCGCCAACATAGACACCAGTAGTCCAGCTGTGGTTTTAGACGCTGACATCCACACATGAAAGTCGGTCGGATTCATACCCGGATAGGTTTCAAACACGACTTTACCCTTATGAGCCATCATCATGGCTTGTACTTGTTTTGGACCAGTAAGATAGCGCTCTAGTGTCGGTGTCTTCGAACCATCATGAGCAGTAAACGAAACGTGTTTAATTCGCTCATCTATTTGACGCTCTAGAGTTGATGGGGCGAAAGGTGGCGCTACAACACTAGATTTAAAGAATGATGGAATGTTCAGGTTATAGTACACCGAATCATCATTCCCCGACTGCCAGTTTCTAAAGCCAAATCTCTCTGTTGCGCCATTAACAAAGTCAATCGATTGTGGCAGCTTCCAACGCGCCATGTTGCTCTCTACCTCTAGCGGAGAGATTGCCGTACTGATATCTGATATGGCTGGCGCTTTCGTCGGTGCTGCGATGGCATTCGTTGCAGACGCTAATCCCATCCCAACCAATCCAGCAGTCGCTCCAACAGCGGCTCCTTTGCTCATAAAGTTTCGGCGGCTCAGGTCGATTTCATTTTGTGTGTGATTTGATGTTTGTGTTTTCATGCTGTTTCTCCTGTTTTCGAACTGAGCTCATTATGCTTCGGTAGAGAAACCTTTTTTAGGTCATTGTATGCCAAACGACCAACAAACAGTATTTCAGTACTTTCCTCTTTATAAGGTCACTTTACTCTCACTCTTCAGCCTACTCGGCCAACTGCCTCTGACCTCTATACAGCCTGCGCTAACTAGCTTCCGTGGCAATTTCTAACGTTTCACCTAGATTCAGTGGATCAGATCCTACAAAGGCGAGTACGCCATTTAGGCACCTTTAAATAGACTGATGATATTGCATATTCCACGTCCGGATTCGGACTATTGATTAGAGTTGTATTATGTCTAGAACTGAAATAATGACTTTAAGAGACAGCAAGAGTGCAGCTGATTTAGAATGTCTTGCTAGAAGCTCAAATTATAGCGATGAAGAAATATGGGAGGTACTTTCTCTAGTAGGAGTTTGTGCTCACAAATATGGTTCTTCCTCCATTCGGATTGAAGGGTATCTCAAGTCTCTTGCTGAACTTTTTGGGTATAGAGCTCAAGTTGAGAGCTTCCCTGACCGATTACAAATAGCTCTGACAAGGATTGATAATGGCTGGCAAAAAAGTGATTTTTTTCAAGTGGCTGGAGATGTTGAATTACACAAACTGTCTTTGATTGGAGACGTTGTCACCAAGCTAGAAAAAGGTAGGGTATCTCCTGCCGCTGCGGTACGACACCTTAAGGCCATTGACACAATGCAACCAGAATGGGATTCGCATCTGGTGCTGTTCGGCTATGTCGCTGTTGCATTTGGATTGCCAGGCATAATTGGCGGCAACTGGTTAGATACATTGTTTGCGTCAATGCTGAGTACTCTTATCTTTTTTATCGTCCAATCCAGTTCTCGTTGGAATGTGCGGTTACAGCCTTGGATGCCATTAGTATCGACTTTTTCGGTTGGTCTACTAACGGCTGTTGTCAGCACCTGGCTGCCCGCAATAAATAGCGTCATCGTTATTGTTTCGGCGACAGCAATTATACTGCCAGGGTACTCCATTAGTTTGGGGGTCAGTGAATTGGCGGCGACTAGATGGCGGTCTGGCTGGGTTAATTTATCAATGGGTATGCTCTGTATGACAAAAATGGTCATAGGTGCGTGGGCGAGCCTTAACCTTGTTTACCCGTCGATAGCGTTGTCAGTGTCTCCATATAGTGTACCTTCGGTCAATGAATACTGGTTTGTTATTCTGTTCCCAATCTTAATGGTGGGGCTGAATGTGGTATTCCAAGTCTCAAGACGAGATTTTTTGTGGGTAACATTGGTCGCTGTGATTGCATTTGCCGTTTACTTAATGGGAGGCAAGTTGTCTGGTACCCATTTAGGCGCATTATTGGGCAGCCTTATCGCTGTGTTGTTGGCGGGGGAATGGTCGACGCGTACAGGTCGACCTAGCTCAGTAATTATGGTTCCAGTTGTAGTGATGCTAGTTAGTGGAACAATAGGCTTTCGAGGTCTGATTAATATCACTGATGGAGATGTGACGCTTGGCTTAGAGCAGTTTTCACAAACCTTTACCGTGGCGCTGTCAATCCTGTTTGGATTATGGATGGGTCATCGGCTAAGAAAGCCACTAATGACGCTGTGATCTGATCAAGTTTATCGATAAAAAACAAATTAACTGAACATAAGAAGCACCATCCGTTCTCGTTGAACCATTAACCTAAGCAACAACATTACCACCACCGAAATCTCAATCCCTTGCTCATGAGATATATACAGTTGCGCTTTCTAGCCGACAATCAAAACTTGGTGGTATGATTAAAATACGAGTTTACAACGATGGTGCTCTACATGAACTTCAGCCTAGAACAACTCCTTGCGTTTGTGACTGTTTATGAACAATCATCACTTAGCAAAGCAGCTGTGCAACTGAACAAACATCGCACGACTATTGGTCAGGTTGTCACCAACCTTGAAGACCAACTGGCAGTCACGCTATTTGAGCGACTTGGCCGCTCTGTTGAAGCGACAAAAGATGGACATTTGCTTTATCACTATGCCAAGCAAGCGATTGAGCACGCCAAAGTGTTTGACAAGGTTGCGCTCAGTCTCTCTTATGGTGAGTTAGAAAGAGTGACTATCGCGTATCCCAGCTATATCCCACACAACGCCCTTCTAAAAATACGCCAGCAGCTCTCAAAGGCATTCCCGACCATGAAAGTCGATTTTCTGGTTCGAGATAGGGAAGATATTAGAACCGGAGTATTAGATGGTAAGTATCATTTTGGCATTGCTAACTCACATCAAAGCACCGCGATACAAAGCTTAGATACTGTATTTATCGGCCACACGGAGTTTGTACCATTCGTAAAGAAAGGTGGAAAAATCCATCAGGTAACAGAATCCCAGTTGTTATCTACTTTGCAAACGGAAAGACAGTTCGTCCTGCGCTCGCTCATTGATGAAGGGTTGGGCGATAAGTTCATTGTTTCTGGCAATAATGAAGATGTCGATCAATTGGCACTGGCCGTAAAACTGGTTAAGGATGATTTAGGTTGGGCATGGCTTCCGTTGTCACTTTCTCAATCAGAGCTTACGGTGGATGAACTGGTTCCGCTGAAAATACCTCAATTGTTGGAAGGGTTCAAAGTACCTCTAACGTTATGCTGTCAACATTCAAATATTTTGAAAGATGTTAAGCACGTTATTGTACCTGCAATCGAAAGATACATTACGGAGTTTAAGAAAAGTCAAAGCAAGTAATGTAGGCGAAGCTCTATCCTGCTAGTAGGAGTTCCTCATCCACTATATCTATATAGCCATTTCACCTATAGTAAAACTAGGCTTGAACTAGGCAATGTTTTGGCGCTAACTGACCCATCGCCTGGCGCGAACTGACCTATTTGAGGTATAACGAAATCCGTATAGTTCTCCACAGATTCAATACAGGAGAACTAACATGAAACTACTCACTAAGACATTAATTGCCACTGCCCTAGTTGCCTCTAGTGCACAGGCTACATTCGCCCAAGATGCTGTAACAGATAAAATTGATCCTTCTGATCTTACTCAAGTCAGCACCTCAGGATATGTGGGCATGAATAACCAAGGTGATGTTAAACTTTCGGCATCGTTCGGGTTTGGCATAACCGAAGGCCAAATGGGAATGGCAACGATTGAAGGGACAATTGACGATGATGGTAATTACAGCGATAGCCGTGCACAGTATTTCCAAGTTTTTAATACTGGCAATAGCATTGCTCCAAAAGCAGCAGTCTCACTAGACATTATCGATAATACAAACTTTACAACTGCTGCAGTCGGCGCGATTTCGATGTTCAACCCAGGAATTGAAAACTTTGTAATATTCGGCCGTGTAGGTGTATTAGCTGGTCAATATGATAAGGGCTTTACTCAGGCAATGGGAGAAACAGACAAAGATATAGTGGGCGGGATGGCCGCCGCATATTTATCCTGGAAAACTGGAGCCGATGGCACCTACCTTATGTTCTCACCGGAGTACACCTACATGGACGGTAGTATTGAAACTTCGACACTAAAAACTTCACTAACGGTGGGTACACCTTTGTCGGCGGATGGTAAGCGATGGGGACAATTTAAGCTTGAAAATACCTATGGCAGCATGGAATCGTCTAAAGCTAAGATTGATATTGATGATACGGTTGCTTGGGCTTTTTACAAAGTATATTTCTAAGCGCCTCAATACTAAATCAAGGGCATGGACGCCCATAATCTCGCTCCTTTCAGTCTATGCTGATTTCATCAAATTTTTGTAGGCGTTCTGCCAAAACACTTTTCCTAAATGAGTTCGACGATTGTAGTCAATCGATGCGTCTCTGCTTTGCGATACCCTTTTCATTGCGCCAGTCTACACAAACAAAAACACCCGCAGTGATTGCTGAGGGTGTTTGGGTTATCGGTGGTCAACGACTACAGCTCTTGGTCTAAATCGTCGTCTTCGAACATTGATGAGAACTTAATCTCGAATTGATTAAACTTGAAGATACTGGCGCCATGAGCGCGCTTGGTGATGACTTTTTCTTCACCAAACTGAACGGTCACATGGGTGAACACCTTGCCTTTCACTTCGACAATCGACTCTTCTAGGGCAACTTCCAGTTCGTTCTCGTGGTTATCGCGCGCGGCTTTGACTTTTTCAAGGTACGCATTGGCAGCTTGTTTGTCTTGTTCTAGCTTTTGTTCTTGCTCGGGTGTTCGTTCAGACTTAGGTATTTTTTTGAACTCCAGCTCTTTGCGCACCATCGACATGGTTCCTTCCTGAGCTTGAGTGTATTGCTCTTTGAGTTTCGCCTGTTTGTCTTTGAACATCTGAAAACGAGCGAAAGCGTGAACGTAGGTGGCGGTATCGCCCTCAACACCCAAGTTCACACAGGTGACTTTTCCGCCCACTTTCGCATGACCGCCACTCAGGGTACCTTGCTTTTCAGAGGCATCACAAACCACTAAGTCGTGGCCACATCGCAGTTCGTTACTCATACAGTGAACACTGAGCTTGATGTCGTTCGCTGCTTGTAGCTCCGAAAACTGGGCGTAGTTAGCGGTGATGGTGCCGCCAGATTTGACGACACAACTCTTCTTCTCGCCCTCTGACACATTGTGGCCGATGATGCCTTTAGCCACTTCGATATCGCCCTGCACTTGAACATCCGCCGATTCAATAAACCCACCAACGGTTAATGAACCCGTCGCGCGAACCATCATGTCCGACTCGATATCACCGAGCACAACCACATTGCCTTTAAACTTAACATGCCCGGTGGCAACCCCTATGGTAGGCAAGCACAACGCATCTTCCACTTCGACGCTGCGCTCTTTGAGGATCGGCATACCGGAAACTTCTGCAATCAGCAGGTTAGGGTTATCGGGCGAGATTATAGTCCCTTTGCCAACCTTTAAATCGGCATCACTGCCCGGTTTCGGTGGGATCGGCTTGCCTTGTACCGTCATACCTGGCGTACCTTTGGTCGCGGGGACGCGCTTCATCAGGGGTTGATTGGCCGCAACGTTGATGGTTTCTCCCAAGTTGAGCATGTCAACTTTACCACCCGGGCTCGACTCTTTAGGCGCGAGAACCTGTTTGGTCGGGTCATCAACCAGGGGGATAAATTTGGCGTCAGTGCCTTGGATCGGTTCTTTACCTTTGGCGACAGGTTGGGTGAAGGTTTCGCCCGGCTTGAGTTGATGACTCATCACTAACACTTTTTTTAGTGCCAGTTTATTGATGCCTTTAGTGACATGGGCTTCTGCTAGCGCTTGAACAATTTGCGGGCCTCTTAGCGGTTTACCACGATAAGCGCCAGTGACTGTGATACTGGCCAGCATATCTTGTTCAGACAGCTCAACCTTAATCGACGCATCTCTGACTTCAGCAATGGCCACACCCACGTAAGCCTCGCTTTTCATTTCTTTTGCGTAATTGATGAACTTAGTCACCGCCTCTTCCATTAGATAGAGGTCAGCCGCTTCAATTGCCGCTAGCGCTTCGTTGAGGCCGCGCGTATCGAAATTCGAGTCTACCGTGATATCAGGTGAAAGCTTGGCTAGCACCTGAGTGTTGTCGTCAGAAAACGCGACAAATTTATCCCACATGTCATTCTGTCCTTAGTACTTCCTAACCTCAGTGTATAGAAAATATTCTTGGGACTGTATCAAAACTGTGACATTTTAAGGCGTACATCACTAGATGTTTTTTACACTGTAAATGGTACTAGCTCGAGCTTGGAAAATGGTGTGAAGCCGATAACGAATACACAGCGGTGACACAGCGACCCTGGTTTGAATATTCCAATGAATCACATAATTCTGTAGCAAGAACAATGCCGCGACCATGAGTGAGCACCTTATCAGTGCGCGCTTGATTGGCTTGGTAGTCGAAGCCTTCACCATTGTGTTCGAGTGTCATCACCAAACGAGCTTGGTGCGGATCGAAATGAATATTAAGATCAACCCATGCGGTATCGTCCAACTGTTTCAGCTTTTCTTCTCGCAGTTGATAGAACAGAAAGAAACCATCGGGTTCCTCTTTAATTGACGAGTCCAGTTTGAGTAAACCGTGCTCTATCGCATTGGCAAATAACTCGGACAACACCGAGCAGACCAAATCAAGGTGCACGCCGCCATTGAGTATTCCGGTCAAGAACTTGCGCACTTCGGTCATCACTGTAATACCACGTAACGTCGCGCCGTTAAGATGCAGTTTTGCGTCGATGGGGATATTATTGAGCACAATTTCGTTGGGTGGTGGCTCTTGAATATTGGCATTGGAGATGGGAAACGTCATGGCCAAAATAGACAAATCATCCCCGACCGATTTGTCGGCGAACTGACGCACCGACTCATACAGCGTGGGAATGATGGCGCGATTTTGCTTAAACACCGACTCAAGCCGCTGTTGACCGTATTGCTCCCCTTGTTCGTTACAAGCTTCAATGACCCCGTCGGTATAACAGATAATCTGCTGCTCTGGCTCCAAGCGAAAGTTGACAATATCCGCTTCGAACTCATGCGGCTTTAACACCCCAAGCGGCATGTGAGTGGAGACCAAACGACTGACTATCTCACCTTTACGGTCGATCAAATAACCATCAGGCAATCCCCCGCCCCACCATGACACCTCAAAGCCATTGGCTCGAACTTCAAAAATGCTGGCGGCCAGCATCATCCCCATCGGTAGAAACCGAACTAAGACTTCATTGATTTCTCGGGCTATCTCACCTAAAGACAGACCTTTTGCCGCCATGGAAAAAAAGGCACGAGTAGCAGGAATCGCGGAAATCGCTGCGGGCAAACCATGTCCGGTAGCGTCGGCGATCATCACATACACACCGCCATGAGGGCGGTTTGCCACTACGATTAAGTCGCCATTAAACACAGTAGAAGGGGTAGACAGGTAGTTAATGCCGTAAATGTTTTGCACTTGAGTGCTCATTTCCAGCATCAAGTTGGAAAAAATAGACTCGGCTATCGCATACTCGTAGCGCACCTGCTCGTGAAACTGACTCAGTTCATCACGCTGCTCCATCACCTGATTGTGCATACGGACAATGCGGTAGTGCGCCTGTACTTTGGCAATGATGATGCTGCGCTCTATCGGCTTGAGAATGAAATCATCACCATAGTTTAAACAGCGCTCAAACGACGCATGATCGTCAAGCACCGTGAGGAAAATAATCGGTATATGAGTATCAGGGAACGCGTGGCGGATCTCTTGCGCAGTGGTGAATCCATCTTTAATCGGCATCATCACATCAAGCAAAATGATGTCTGGCAAGGCCTTCATCTCGCTCATGGCCTCGACGACCCCTTGTCCATTCTCAAACGTGGTCACCTGCTCGGCTAGGTGACTGAGCATAAAACGACATAGCTCTCTGTTCGTTGCATGGTCGTCTACGATCATTACATGCATACGATCTCCTTAGCCATCTACTCGATGTCGAACTTTTTGTCGAACCGAGAGATAGTCAGTATCTTTCTCACTTGAGGTAGGGTGTTAGTGATGCGAATCGTCCCATCTTGCTGGCCTAGGTAGTTGTGCATGTTAAGCAGCATCCCCAACCCGGCACTATCGATATAATCAACCTTGCGCAGATCAATGGTAAAACGAAACTCTTGGCGGTCACTGTAGGTGCGCCGAAACTCTTGGACTAAGTTGAAACCAAAGGCGCCCTCTATCAAGATTGTTATGTGCTTGGCCGCAGCATCAATTTGTGCTTCTACTGTCATTATTTTTTCCTCACCATCTGTCGTCGATATCGTCCCGCGATATCTCATTTTGGGTTAAAACAGTTCAACCTCACCCTCATCAATGCTGTGCTGTGAAGCGGCAGGCGCATCACGCCCAGAGATCTGTTGCTGAAGCGCCATCACTTGCTCGGTAAACTCATCCATCGTCAAGCTACCCTTCGCCCAGTGCTGGCAGAGATCCGACAGCCTCTGCAGATAAGTGACGGTGTGCTTCGCATAATCACCTTGCTGGGTAATGATGTCGGCGAACTGCAACGCGCGGATACCATTGTCGACCTGAACACGCAGCTGCTCGCCACTGGAACTGATTTTATGAACCTCTTGCTCCACAGAATGATTGACTTGCTGCACACCACGCAGCATGTCGTCGACTTTTTCCTTAGACTCAATCGCCTCTGTCATATCGATTGATGCCATTTCTCCGACGGTTTTGTTCGCTTCTTGCACCGTTTTTTGCGCCACATTAATCTCTGCCTCTATCAAACCATTTAACTCTTCTGCTTTGACAGAAAGATTACGCACCTCTTGAGCGACCACCGCAAAACCACGCCCTGCCTCACCCGCGCGCGCCGCTTCTATCGCTGCGTTCAACGCCAATAAGTTGGTTTGTTCCGATAAGCCTCGAACTTGGTCGAGTAGTTTGAATACCGCATCCAACTTATCCGACATATCGTGAATGCTGTGCACTGCGGAAATGCTCTTTTCCGACACGTTAACTAGTGTGTCGACAAACTGACGAATGATGGCTTCGGTTTTCGGCAGCACCTGACTGATGTCGCTATCGCTGTCTCGGTTACCGAGTAGATTCTCGACCAATTGAGAGGTGATTTGGTTCTGCTCTTCTGCCAACTGCTGCAAGCCAAAATAGCTTTCGTTAAGCGTTTCTACCGACTCATCGACGATACTGCGTTGGTGATCGAGTGGCTCGGTTAACTGGTGCGAAATCAGATCAAGGGTCGGACTTAAATCAACCGACGAGCGCTCAGGTTCGCTCTCGCGCAGAGCAGGGCTTGGTTGTGTTGAAGTGCGGGGCTCGGTTTTGCCAATAGCAAACCAAGGGATAGCGGCCACCAACACCATGATCACGACATGGGCCATCGAGGAGGACATGCTCAGTGCTGCCAGCAGCAAAATCACTTGTAAACTTATTGCCGCTAGGTAGCGTGTTTTGATGTTTCGCTTGTCTGTTTGCATGTTTGCTTCCTTGCTGTTGTCGTACTGACTAGCTGTCAGGCGAGAGGTAATGAATCACTTGGTGGGCGACCTGGTTAATGTCGACCACTGACAGCGCAGCGCCGAGTTCCACGGCTACTCTTGGCATGCCCCACACCACAGAAGACGCTTGATCTTGCGCTATGGTTTTCGCGCCTCGCTGCTTCATGCGCAATAAGCCTCGCGCACCATCTTGCCCCATTCCGGTTAAAATAACGCCAATCGCTTTATCAGCCACGGTTTCGGCGACGGTATCAAACATGACATCCACTGAAGGTTTGTGCCGATTGACCGCGGGTCTGTCGTCAAGGTGGCAATAAAGGTGTGACCCACGACGCGATACGGTTAAGTGTTTATCTCCGGGGGCGAGATAGGCACAGCCTTGAGTTAAAGGTGCTTGATTGGCCGTCAGCTCTTTGACTTCAATTTCGCTGTTCTGGTTGAGACGTTCGGCAAATGAGGCTGAGAACTTGGCGCTGATATGTTGAGTGATAACGATAGGTGGCAGCCCCGCGGGTAAAGCAGAGAGAACATTTCTTACCGCTTCCGTACCGCCTGTTGAGGCGCCAATCGCAATCAGTTCAATCGCATTATGATGTTTAGGTACAGCCAATTTTTGTTGTTTGGGTGGCTGTGCGGAGGTGACATTCGCTCCAGCAGCAATCTTTATCTTGTCATTGACCAAGGATTTGTAGTTGAGCATCTCGGCAGTGTTGTCCACTGCCGGTTTGGGGAAATAGTCCACCGCACCAAGCTCGAGTGCCGCCAGAGTCGCGTCGGCTCCATGCTGGGTTAAGGTCGAAATCATCACCACCGGCATGGGGCGTAAACGCATTAAATTCTTCAAAAACTGAACGCCATTCATTTTTGGCATTTCTATATCGAGCGTCAGCACATCTGGGTTGTGTTGTTTGATCAGCTCTCTCGCCTCAAACGGGTCTTCAGCGGTCGCGACCACTTCAAGTTCAGGATCGGCATCGATAAGCTGTGACAGCAACGCTCGAAACACCGGCGAGTCATCAACGATCAATACTTTTATCTTTTTCATCAAAACAGCTCCACATCGTTGTTATCTGTTGCGTGGCTCTCTCTATCCAACTGACTGGCGTATTTCTCTTCTTGATGTTGGAGGTGATGAACTTCAGTGAACGGAATACGCTTAAGCCAGGCCTTTCCTGTGTATGGGTCAAATAAGATTTTGCGCGGCTTCAATCCTCCTAAATCTTGAGAGACGACCTCCATGCCCTCCTGCTCAACGTAATTGAGAATAAACGCCACGTTTTTTTCGCCAATCATCGAGTTACGCCCAAGCATTTGCGCGCCACCAAACAGCTTCAAGCGCAGCGAGGTGCGTCGCGCGCCGCGTTTTAGCAGCGCATTGAGCAGGATTTCCATCGCGTAACTGCCGTAGCGCGAAGCAGTCGATGCCACTTCATCCGGGCACCATGTTTTAAGCTGCGATTTGCTATCAAACGGCAACAGAAAATGATTCATTCCACCGATATGTAAATCGCTGTCCCACATACAAGCCGACACGCAGGAGCCCAGTCCGGTCGCAATCAACTCGTCCTCGGCCTCAGTGCAGTAAACGCCACCAGGCAACACTTTAACGATGTGCTTATCTCTAAGCGGATGATAGAACCGATTAAAGTGGCTGTTTTGATATTGAGGTGGCATTAGTTTTGGACCCAGCACTGTCTTATCCTATTTCTTCACGTAAATGGTGTGTCCCAAGTGATGGAACAGATTGATGCCAGCAGGCACACTCTCTGAGTGACCGAGAAACAGCACGCCATTGGGCTTAAGGTGTTGATAAAAACGTTCAATCAATTGGCGCTGTGTTTTTTTATCAAAGTAAATCATAACGTTACGACATGAAATTACGTCAAACTCCTGCTCGAACTCCCAGTTTTTCAACAGATTGAGCTGACGAAACTCGACCAACTGCTGCAGCCCCGCTTTGCATTTAATCTTGCCTTGTTGAGCCCCTGTGCCTTTCACAAAGCAGGGTTTGAGATACTTAACCGGGATCGAATCAACCGCTGATTGATCGTAAATACCCGCCTTTGCGTGACTCAGCACATTGGTATCAAGGTCAGAGGCGATAATCTTCACGTCAGAGACGCTGTCGAGTAACTTGGACCAATATAAAGAGGCGATAAAGCTGTAAGGCTCTTCCCCTGTTGAGCACCCTGCTGACCAAATGCGTATCCGTTCGACGCCTTGCTGCTGCCACTCGTTAACTAAGACCTTCTCTATGAAATCAAAATGGTGGTACTCACGGAAAAACTGCGTTTTATTGGTGGTTAAACAGTTGATAAAATTGGCGTGCTCTTGTGAGTCTTGCTCAATCAACACACGGTAATCGGCAAAGCGACGCAGGCCCAGCCGCCTTAACTGACGGCTGATCCGGCCATAGACCAAGGTTCTTTTACGATCAGAAAAGTAGATACCCACGTTCTTATGCATAAACCATTGGATATATTTAAAATCCTTATCCGTTAGTTCAAATTCGTCGGCCACTCGGTTTTCCGATTGCGCTAGAACTCTTCCCATTCGTCTCCATCCTCTTCAAGCTTAAAGCCAGAGTTGGCCACTTTTGAGGTGCGGATCTCCCTAACATTGGTGTCACGTGAGGTGCTCGGTTTGGCTTCAAACGTCGCGACATTGGCATCGGTGACAAAGAAGTTCATTAAGTGCAGTAACTGTTTCCCTTCATCTTTGAGTGATTGACTGGCCGCCGAAGTTTGCTCAACCAAGGAAGCATTTTGTTGGGTCATTTCATCCATGGTGGCGACCGCGCGGTTTATCTCGTCGATACCGGTCGACTGCTCTTGGCTCGACGAGGCGATTTGCGCGATGAGCTCAGTCACTTTCTCTACCGCTTCAACGATCTCATTTAAGGTGGCACCCGATTCATCGACTAAGCGCGAACCTTCGTCCACTTTCTCGACGCTATCTTTGATAAGCCCCTTTATCTCCTTAGCGGCCGCGGCACTACGCTGCGCCAAATTACGCACTTCACCCGCTACGACTGCAAACCCGCGCCCCTGTTCTCCGGCTCTGGCTGCCTCAACCGCCGCATTGAGCGCCAGTAAGTTGGTTTGGAATGCGATCTCGTCGATGACGCCGATAATATCGGCAATTTTTTTACTTGCGGCGTTAATCTCTGCCATTGCTGAAACGGCCTGACCGACCACCTCTCCGCCTTTGCTGGCTTTTTTCGCCGCATCGTCAGACAGCTCATTGGCACCTCGGGCATTATCGGCATTCTGGCGTACCGTAGCGGTCATCTGCTCCATACTCGCCGCTGTTTCTTCAAGGTTGGAGGCTTGTGCTTCAACACGTTGGCTTAAGTCGTTATTACCTTCGGCAATTTCCGTCGAGGCCGTTGCCACACGAGCAGATGATTGGGTGATTTTTTCTACCATGTTGCGCAGATTGACAATGGAGGTATTGACCGCATTCGATAAGCGCGCAAATTCTCCGGTGTTGTCATCGGGCATGGTGACATTGAGATTGCCATCCGCCACTTGACTCATCACATCAATACATTGTCCAAGTGGCGCGACCATGGTATCGAGTAGGTTGTTGATGCCATCTCCCAGCTCGCGCATAAAGCCGTTATAGACGCTGGTATCAATGCGCTCACTCAGCTCACCTGCGATGGCTTTTTGAATCAAAGATTCAACCTGGCGCTGGCCATCTTGCTGCTCGGTAATATCCACCCATTGCAGCGCCGGACCAATGTAGTTGCCTTGTCCATCGCGCATCGCAATACAGGTCAGGTGAAATTCCAACCCGCCCACCGCAATGTTGGATGAGAACGGTAAGCGGTCAGGGTTGGCAATGATGTTACGTTGATGGCTCGGGTTCTTATGGAACACATCGATGTTTTTGCCCACCAAATTACTTGCATCGAAACCGGGTAACACTTTTTGTAAGTCACTCTCGCGGCTGCGCAGCAGGCTTTCAAGTGAGGGATTGAGATAGGTAATGATGCCGTCTTTGTCTGCCATCATTAAGTTGGTTGTCATCCCCTCGACTGCTGACGCTAGGCGACCAATCTCTTGTTCTTTGGCTCGCTCTTCGGTGACATCGCGCCACTCGAGGGTGTTGCCAATATAATTGCCTTGACCATCATGTATAGCCGCAACGTTCAGTTCGATTTTTAAGCTCTGAATTTGAATATCAGTGCTGTAAGGCAGATTGCTAGGGTCAGCTAAGAGTGCTCGCTGGTGAGCGGGGTTGCGATGAAACTCATCAATACAACGTCCCATCAGCCACTCTTCACTGGCGGTAAACCCACTCCAGACACTTCGCAGCGTCGCTTCATGTTTCGCGAATAACTGTAAGGTTTCTTGGTTGATGTAAGTGATCAGGAAGTCTCGGTCGATCATCACCATGGCGGTTTGCGCTTGATCAATCGCTGCTTGCAGCCGGCTCAGCTCATGGCTCTGTTTCAAGCTCTCAGTTACGTCAGACCATTCCAGTGTATTGCCTACATAGTTACCGAGATCGTCAATAATGGCACCGACGTTAAGCTCGATCTTGACGTCTTTGACACTGATGGTTGTGGTGTAGGGTAAGTTGGCAGGATTAGACAAAATCTGACGCTGATGACTTGGATTTGCATGAAAAGCGTCAATGCAATAACCCAACAGGAACTCTTCTGTCGCTTTGAAATTGGGCCACACGGACTGAAATAGTGCCTCGTGCTGCTGTAACAGTTCAAGCGACTTGGCGTTGAGGTAAGTGATGTTGAAGTCACGGTCAATCATCATCAGTGCCGTCTGCGCCGCGTTCAGTGCTGACAGGAGTTGATTTTTGCTTATCCCTTGCTCAGGTTCGATATCAAACTCCTGCGCCAACGTGTCTTGCGTTGGGGCGACAAATTGAGTTTCTGACTCGGTTCTTCTATTCCAAAATGCCATGAGTTACCTCTCACTGGTTGCTTCTTCTGACCGTCGTACCAAAACGAATAAACCACATTCAGATTGGCATTAAGCCCAACTCTCTTGTACCTGGTCGGGTTGCGCGAGCTCTGCTGCATCGAACAAAGCTTGCATATTGATGACTATTAGATGCCCATTCGCCACCGAGGCGATACCATGGACATAGCTGTGATCAACATCTGAGGACACGTGCGGTGAAGGCTTGATTTGATCATCACGCAATGAGTAGACCTCTGACACGCCATCGACAATGATGCCCAGCGGATGACGTTGATCGTCATTAAGCACAATCACCACAGTGGTGGCGTTAATCTCAGCAGGGGATAAACCAAACCGCAGGCGTAAATCCACGATTGGGATGTACTCTCCTCGGATCTCAAGTACCCCTTGCATATAGGTGGGCGAATTTGGCACCTGTCTTACTGGCGTCCAGCCTCGCACCTCTCGGACATCAAGAATGGGTACCGCGTACTCATCACCTTCTAGCACAAAGCTCAGGAATTCTTGTGTCATGCTCACTTCCTCAAGATTCTGTCGATATTGAGTAGCTCTTGGGTGTCAAGTAGCGCCATGACGCGCTCACCAACATTGATCAGCCCCTGCAAATAAGGGGTGACTAGAGAGTCGCCCACCGACGGAGATAACTCACTCTCGCCGCGACTGATAACATCACTCACCGCGTCGACCACTAAGCCCATCAGCCTATCGCCGCTGCTTACTTGAGACCGCAACACAATCACAACGGTTGTGGGGCGATAGTCACACTCTCCAACTGAAAATCTGGCTCGAAGATCCACGACTGGCACTATCATGCCGCGCAGGTTGATCACCCCAAGTACAAATTTGGGTGCCCTTGGGATAGGCGTAGGTCGTTCCCAAACGCGTATCTCTTCGACGTCTTTGATGTCTACGCCATAGAGTTCATCGGCGAGTTCGAAACTCAAATAGTCGGCGTTTTCGCTCACTTCATTGCTGACTTCGGTCACCGGATCCAATCCGTCGATCAGTGGCATCTTGGTTAGCGCATCCTGTGAGTTCGTCTGAGCTGAGCCTAGAGTGATGTTGTCCATAGCCTGCTCCTATGCAGCAATTCCACTGTGCGATGTGTCATGGGTTCGGTGGGTAAAGCTGGTCACTAAACCTTGAATATCGAGTATTAGTGACACAGAACCGTCACCTAAGATGGTGGCACCTGAGATGCCCGACACCTTGCTGTAATTAGACTCTAAGCTTTTGATCACGACTTGCTGCTGGTCTAACAGCTCATCAAGGAGCAAACCGACTCGCTGGCCAGCGGCTTCAACAAAACACAAGAGTTGTTGGTCTAAGGCGCCGCTTTGCCCCATTTCCAGTTCATCTTGAAGACGCAAAATAGGAATGTTTTCGTCGCGTAATCGGTACAACTCGATGCCCCCTGAAGCCAACTTGATACTGGCAGGGTCGATTTGAATCGACTCGACAATCGTTAGTAGAGGAATGACATACACCTCCCCGGCCACCTTGACCAATTGTCCATCTAAGATGGCCAGAGTGAGCGGCAAACTGATGACAAACCGGCTGCCAACCCCAAGCTGAGACTCAACCTCGATATGGCCTCCGAGCTCTTCAATGTTGCGTCTAACAACGTCCATGCCGACACCGCGCCCGGAAATATCGGACACTTGCTCAGCAGTTGAGAAACCGGGGGCAAAAATCAGATTCATGATCTGCTTGTCAGAGAACTCTTCTCGGCGGGCCTCCTCTGCCAACACGCCCTTCTCTAGCGCCTTACTCCACAGTTTGTCACAATCAAGGCCCGCTCCATCGTCACTGATTTCTATGATGATAGACCCGCCTTGATGGTAGGCATTCAACTCTATGGTTCCAGCTGCGGGTTTGCCGTTTTCAACCCGCTTTGCTGGTGCTTCGATGCCATGGTCAATACCGTTGCGAACTAGGTGCACGAGTGGATCGACAATGCGTTCTAGCACCGTTTTATCCAGTTCAGTGTGTTCACCTTTGATCTTGAGTTCGACCTGCTTATCCAGGCGACTCGACAAATCCCGAATCAGTCGAGGAAAACGGCTGAACGCAAAACTGACCGGTAACATACGGATGTTCAGTACATTCTCTTGCAGGTCTTTGCTATTTTGCAGCAGTTGTTCCAGCCCTGTTTTTAGCTTGTCGAGCTTATCCATGGAAAAGTCGTTACCAATTTCCGTCAGCATGGATTGAGTGATCACCAGCTCGCCAACCAGATTAATCAGACTGTCGACTTTATCGATATCGACACGAATCGAACTGACGCTCGACTCTGATTTGACGCTTTTCGCCGCGGCCGGAGCTGCGCTCACTGACTCAACCGGTTTGGATGCGGGTTCGACTGGGGCAAGCTCCGTGCTTGAAGTGGGTTGAGCATCTTCAGGTTGGGATGATGACGGTTCGAATCGCTCTAATATCAGGTCACACTCATCTTCAACCCACTCGAAAATTTCCTTAATTAAGGCTTCGTCAATGTGAGCGGGCAGTGTTGCAGACCAACGGAGAAAACATAACTCTGCCTCAAGCGCATCAATCTCGGGTAAATTCGATGTATCCACATCAATGTGGCACTCGACATCCAACTCTTTTAATTCACGAAGAATACGCAGTGGGTCGTTACCACTGAAGAACATATCTGGATGGGGAATAAAGCGCAGCTCCCAAGGCTTGTCTGTGCTTGAGGTATCAGGCGTAGGCTCTATGTTTGTTTGCACCTGATCTTGATTCTGCTCACTCTCGCCAGAGTCGTCGAGCAGCGCCACCAAGCTCTGAGTGACTTGCTGCTGTAGTTCTTTGTCTACCTCGCTGCCAAGTTCATGCCCTTCGAGCATACTGTGAATGCAATCGACGCTTTTGAGCAATAGGTCGACCGTTTGCTGAGTAAGTTGACGCTGGTGGTTGCGTACTAAATCGAGGTAGGCTTCGACACTGTGAGTAAACTCACTAATATCGAGCAAGTTAAACGTCCCCGCTCCACCTTTAATAGAATGCGCTGCACGAAAAATCGTATTGATAGACTCATCATCGACCTGCTCTATCTCTAAGTTGAGCAGTATTTCTTCAAGCACAGTCAGGTTTTCACGACACTCTTCGTAAAACATCTTGCGCAGTTGTTCCATGTCTAAAGCCATTGTTCACCCTACCCGTTGACGTTGTTAGTTTTGATCGGTAGTTAAATCACACGTTTTAGTGTTTTGAGTAGTGTGTCTGGATTGAAGGGCTTCACTAACCAGCCCGTTGCCCCAACCGCTTTTCCTTGTTGTTTTTTATCGCTGCTGGTTTCTGTGGTGAGCATCAATATGGGCGTAAACTTGTATTGCGGCTTCTCTCGCAACGCTTTCACTAATTCAAAGCCGCCCATGTTTGGCATGTTGACATCTGAGATCACGACATCAAATTTGGCGCGCATTACCTTAGCTAAGGCATCACGCCCATCATTCGCGGTTTCAACGTCATAACCTGCGTCACGCAAGGTATGGCTGACCATTTGACGAATGGAAACTGAGTCATCCACAGCAAGAATTTTTGTCATATCCCTATCCCCAACTTAATGGTTAATCTCAAGAATTTCAGTTAGTCCGAGCGTGTTAATACCTTCGATCAACAGCTCAGTCGGACGAAGTAGTTGAATATCTGTCTGATTGGCCTTAGCGGTTAGGAACAATGAGGTCAGCGCTTGGATTCCGGCTGCATCGACTTTTTTTACGTTCGACGCGTCGAGTAACAGTGCGCAGTCTTCGCTAAGCCAAGTTTTATAGAGGTCAGTGCTATCGAGAACGGTTGATATATCAAGGCTCTCGGGCAATAAACATTCCATGTCATCACCGTTTTTCATTATTGTTTCTAGCCAAATATTAAGCACGTTGCTTATAAATCAGTGTAGAAACTATTTGATAATACGCAAGAAGGTGCAAAGGTGTGTAAGCCGAAGACGGCGGTTAAAGTGGGCGAGTGAGTCTGAAAAAATTGATATAAATTAAACGATTACATTGACTATTCTATCTGAAAAATATTTGCTGAATCAGCCATGCAGGTTGAGATGTTATTTCAACTAAAGAACGAGTTAACAGGTATTGAGGCGAGTGTTCAATTCGCAGCAGGTGGTGAAATTTACACTGTAAAAGCAGACGGTCAGCCGTGGCTTTACAGTGTAAATTATCGGCATCAGTTCGATCGTTGTGATGGATTGATTGAGCCAAGAAGATGGGTGAGTTGCTCTCGAAACAGAGCTTCGGCTTGCTTGCGACCAACCAGATTAAAGTGTGCAACACACTCACTCCAACTGTTTCTTTGCACCACTCTCTTAATCAATAAAGGAGTGGCATTTTGCCAATGTTTAGGGACCCGCTTCCACCATAAATCGAGCAGTGGCGCTATCGTTTCGAAGCTTGCTCCACCTTGAAGATAGTGTTCAACCAGCTCGAAACCACTAGGAAAATCAACGGAAGCATTAGAATTTGCTAACAAACTACGGACAACTTCAGTCTCAAGTGCAGTAAAGTTACCACTCAATGCAAAGCAGAGCGAATCGAAGTAGAGTTGCTCAGCCTTCGCCCGCCAATCCGGTTCTCCATGAAGCATGATTATCGAATGGCACCCACTCGCTTGATCGCGTTGATTGCCCAAGCGAACCGGATAAAAACCACTGCTACACCAAAAATTAATCAGTTCTGCGGTGGCACCAAAGCTGGTGGAGTAAAAATCATAATCGGTTTGCGCTCGTAGCTGACTCAACATCTGTTTGCCAATTCCTTGTCCTTGCCGCTCTGAGTGAACGGCGATTCGCATCACCCGCAGACTGCGTTGCAGCGCTGCTTCGGCAATGCCCAAGTGATTAGCGACAGTGACCGGTACCAGATGTCCTCTAGGTCTGCGTTTACCAACTTGTATTTGAGACACCAGTTCAGACGACAATCCCCCCTCCTCTACCGTCAGTAAGCAGCCGATACAATGGTGCTGCTCAAAATAGGCATAGAGTTGAATCGCCTCATCAGCCAACAACAGCATTAAATCATTGGGGGTTGTTTGGTAATGGGCGTTGACTAGCAAAGCAAAACATTCTCGTAATAGATGAGGCTGTTCGACTAGACGTTGTTTTTCTATCGGGCGCAGCACTATCTCATGAGTGGTTTGACTCGCGACCCCGTTGCTTAGCTCTGCGTTGAGAATAAAACTATCAAACAGCCAACGCTCTAATGGGTCGGCTTGGTTCCAACGAATAGGCTGATCAAGGTGATAAAATGCGCAGCCTGGTCGTTGGTCTTTGAGCCAAGATTGAAACTTGACCGTAAAGCCACGGCCACACCCCTCATAGCCATGGATGGTGGTTGAGAAAATAGCGCGATGATGAGAATCCACCATGGATTGCAACATAGGAATAGGGATGGCTGACGCCTCATCCACCATTAAGCAATCCCCTATGGAGCCGCAGCGAAGTAGCTCATCCGGCGCGATAAATTCAAGAACTGAGTTTTGAAAACTGAGTCGAGTCGAACTGTGCTCAGCCTCAGGTAACAAACGAGCGGCGTGGGCAAACACAGGTTTGACCGCAGATAAAGTTGGCGCGGTAAGCACGATATGAATAGGGCGACTTTGCATCAGTTGCGCCGCGGCAATACCTAATGCGCTGCTTTTGCCTCGACCTCTATCAGCAGTGATCACCAATGGGCGCTTACGGTGGCCGTTGACCACCTTAAGCATCTTGTCGACAGCTATATTCTGCTGATTAAAAGCAGGCGCTGGATTCGATGCGACCACAGGTAAGCTGGGTAACACACCACCATCAGTGATAACCATCAACTTCTCCAAAGCTCGAGATAACCATTGCTGAGCATAGCCGGATGGCTCGGCATGCTTGGTCAATATCACCAATAATCCACCGCCGACAATACACCCGCTGGCCGCGCTAAAACTGTTGGCATCAAACCCTTGTTCAAAATCACACACCAACAACTGACATTCACGACCCAAAAGTTGATGACCTTTGTTAAACGCCACACTGGTATTGGTTTGGCTTTCAATATCAGCCCCCAGGCAAAAAATTTGCTCCGCAGCAATAGATTGAAGTAGGGGGGCTAGGGCGCGCAGTTGCCAATCTCTATCGCCTTGAAGTACCACGCCATAGCGGTGATTACCTTGTGCAGCGATGTCGAGGAGTTGGGTAAAAAACAGATCAGTTGAATTCATAGGTCCATAGGTGCGCAACATTGGGCTGGCCAATATTATGGCATAAAAAAAGCCGCTAAAAAGCGGCTCTCAATAGGGGGGAAGGATTATTTTAGTTTCTGTTCAATCAGCGCCAAAATCTCGCTCATCAAAGCATCATCGACTTTCTTTAGATTCAGTGTCAGATTATTGCCTTTACGAGAGTAGGTCGCGCGTCCTTTCACTAGCTCGGTTTTGGCAACCGCCCCTTTGGTGGAAGGAGACAACTCTTCAATCCAGGCTTCGATGGTTTCACTCACTTCCTTGGTAATTCGCGCTACACCCTGTGACTCACTGCGTTGCCAAACAAAGCCCTCTTTTGAGCGGCACTTATCTAGCAACTGAGCGCGTTGCTCATCATCTAAGCCATTAAATTGCTTGTGCAGTTTCACAATCGTTGGACGACCAAGATCGGCAACGTTTGGATAAGCTTGCAACAACTCCAGTGGCAAATCGGCCGCTTTTAGTGCGCCACTTACCAAGGCTTCGCTGCACTGGAACATCTTAGCGAGCGCTTTTTGATCAGCGGCCTCTCCACTTTCGAGTTTAGCGAGCATCTCTTTGCCCTTTTCGTACAAAGAGAGCGGTTTGTGGGCATTGGCGACATCAGACAAGAACTTCGCATGTTCAGCACTGATGTTTTCACCCACATAAATCAGGAATTCTTTCTCAGCCAACAGACACGACATGCGACGACGGCTGCCATCAAGCACCTCAATTTTTCCATCATCACGCTTGCGGCCCACTGCCGGATACTGTTGTCCTCGCTCGCGCAGTGTCACCAACACATCAGACAGAGCATGCTCATTGAGGAAAGACTGCTCACGGGCATTATCAGCAAAAACAACGGTCTGCGCTTCAATCAACTCGGCCGGAATGCGCACCAACTCAAACTGCACTTTATTTTCACCAGCAACTGCCAGTTCAATCACTTGAGTCTGCTCTTTGGCCGCTTGTTGGGCTTCCTGTGGTGTGGTGACATGACGCTTGTTCGCTTTACCAAATAATCTAGCGTTCAAATCTGAAGTTTTAATTGCCATTATTCAATTACCCCTGATTGAGTGATGACCAGTGACTATGCAATACACGCTCAAGTTCAAGTGCACTCTTTTGCACCGCATCTTGCGCTGTCGCCAAGGTTTTTTTGCCGCCCTCGAAGTCACCCGTAGTAAGGTCGAATACCGTACTGTAGGTATCGGCACAAGTTTCAAACGCACGGCTTCGTGGAATCGTCGCCATTGTGACTTGATCCCCCAATAGGTAGTTCATTTCCGTCAGCACCGCGACCTGCTTCTTGTTGTCATCTTCAAACATGGTTGGCATCAAACGAACAAACTCGAGTCCTTGCCAATCATCAGGGAACATTTCATAAACGGTTGGCAAATGTTGGAAGAAGTTGACCGTCGACGCCCAATCCAGTCGCTTAGCAGCACATGGGATCAGCAGCGCATTCGATGCATACATCGCATTCCATACCAGTGGGTCAACGTGAGGACCCGTATCAATCATGACAACGTCAAACTCATCCGCGATTTTATCAATCAGCTTCTCTTTAAGTAGCTTCACAATATCGAGCGATTGATTTTTGGATAGGTGTTGCCATGCCTCAGCATTGAACATCGCATCCTCCGGGAACGCAGATACTGTCTTGAGGTTTGGGTATTGAGTCGGTAACAACACGTTCTTTTGCAGAAACTCTTTATCGACCTCAACCCCTTCAGGGACATTATCCAGCATCACATCGACGGCAGAGTAGATGTTGTCGTGGTCGTTGAGGCTGATTTGAGGATTCAAGAACAGGCGCAAAGACCCTTGTGGGTCCAAGTCGATCAAGCAAATACGGTAGCGCTTATCGAGGTTAAGTGCCAAGCAAGCCGCCAAATGCACTGCAGTCATTGATTTTCCAGTACCACCTTTTTGGTTTTGTACGTTGATGATCCAAGGCTTGTTGTCACTGTTCTTTTTACGTTCATGAAACTTAGGAATACCGGCTGCATCCATAAGCATGTGCGCTTCTTGCAAAGAAATCGAATAGTGGTTGGCATTATTTTTGGTGAACTGATGGCCATTTTCTTCAAGCTTACTGATCGCATCATCCAATTTGCGACGCGTTAATCCTGAGCGCGTTTCCATCAAGGCTTTCGACATTGGAGGAAAGTGTTCGTCACTGCGTTCTTCCAATACGATTTCAATTCGATCAGCCTGAACCTGAGCGGTCTGATCTGCTAACTGAATGAGACTCTCTATGGTCTGTTCTCGTTTCATTTGCCAAATTCCGTTGTTATTGACCTAAGTGCGATTGTACAGCATTTTTGGCATCATACAATAAAAAGGTGAACGGGCAATTATCGATAGAAATCACATTAAATATAAATTTTACATAAATTTAATGAATATCAGCGAATCTATCGTCTAAATATTGATATTTTTTTGTATCCAAAGACCAATGAACACGGACTACTTTTAAAATATTACAGTGTCACATATTTACAATGTAAAGAGTGTGAAGCAATTGAATAGGTTTTACTCGGAACGATTAAGATTGACTGCTAATTTACGGCAAGTGCATTTTCAATTTAACGTAACGCCATAATGAGAACGACGGTAAGAAATCCTCTTGAATAGGACATACACAAACTCTCTACATCGTTTGTAACCGGAACGATGATCAAGAAGGTTATCATGATCATGCTTGCGAGGGATAAGTCAGGGTAGGGAACAATGATCAAGGCTAAAATCGCCCAATAGCAAGTTTTACTTATGGTCGGTTGAAATGATCAAAGATCGGAAAAATGATCAAGTGATATCCAGCTCCGGAAGCATGAAAAATATCACTCAAATTACGGAAGAATGCAGACAGACTAAAGGTTAACGTCCGTTGACTGGCTATCGTGGCGAGCAATTGAATGACAAAGCTTAAGTTGACCAATTGCGACACCCATCATGATCATGCTTTCGCACGTTTTGTTCCGCTATCTCATCGAATCGAATTCATCATCCTGTGTATTTCGACCGATAAATCTGATGCTTAAGCGTGCAAATCACGCTAATATGAGCTCACCTTGATCATTGTTTCGAGTGAGATGGCGGTTTTCTCACCCGTGACAAGCAGCTTGATTGTTGCCTTTATCCATTCAGCTGTGGATAAGATGTGTAACCTTGATGATCATGCTTTCATTAACCCTTTGATCATTGATTCGGTTGAACAATGATCATGGTTTCAAGGATTTTTGATCATGCTTTCAGATACTTAATGATCATGCTTGCGAGAAAGTCATGATCATGCTTTCCAAGCGTTAAAAAAATAGCTCTTTAAAGACAATTACTTACGGAGCTAACACCTCTCGGATCAATAGATCATATAATCAATTAAGATCAGATTAATCAAAAAGATCAGTTATTTAAAAGCAATAAGTTTTTCTTTATTTATGATCTTTTTTTCTTTATTCTTTCGGAACTATAGCGATATTACGGCTAGTGTGACACGGATCTAATAATGAGCTCTGAAGAAAAACGACTGATCAAAGCGCCAAGAAGCCATAAAGATGGACACTTATTTGAAGTGTCTGAATCGGCGGTGAACTGGATAGAGCAATACCAACATTTCAAAGGCGTTACGAAAAGCATCGTTGAGCTTCTGAACCTGATTTCACTGCGTGGCTTTAGCAGTAAAGATGGTCTGGTGTCGACAACTGAGCTGATTGAAGCCACTGACGGACAAGTGACCCGCGCTGCAATTCAACAGCGATTGCGCGCAGCGGTTAACATTGGCCTGTTCCAACAAATTCCCGTTCGCTTTGAAGAAGGGCTTGCAGGGAAAACCATGCTGCATCGCTTCGTCAATCCGAACCAGCTCATTTCAGTACTTGGTGCCACCAGCTTAGTCACCGAGTCGGTCAAACAAACTGAGAAACAGAAACGTTCCAAGGCGTTAGCACAAACTCAAGTGAACAAACGTCTACTCAACGAACATGGTCTCAATACTCCGCCTGCAATGAAAGATGAAGCGGATCAATTTGTGGTATCTCCGACCAATTGGGCAGGTATCATTGACCAGGCCCTCGCACCACCACGCACGCGCAAAAGTTATCAAAAAAGTATGGTTTCGATCTCCGGAACCCGCGCTGTGATCGAAACACGATCATCGAAAAACATCATGACAGTGGATGATCTGATGACGCTGTTCGCCCTGTTCACGCTGACCGTGCAGTACCACGAGCACCACCAGCATCAGTACCAGCTCGATGGCACTCATGTTCCCAACAAAACCCCACTCTACATCACCGATATTTTGTCGCTGCGTGGCAAAAAAGACAGTGGTCCTGCTCGCGATTCGATCCGTGACAGTATTGATCGCATCGAGTTTACCGATTTCCAACTGCACGAACTGACGGGACGTTGGTTAAGCGAGAACATGCCAGAAGGCTTTAAGAGCGATCGTTTTCGTTTTCTAGCTCGTACCATTACTGCATCGGAAGAAGCCCCTACAGAGGGCGCTGACGGCGAAATTCGCATTAAACCAAACCTATACATCCTGGTTTGGGAGCCTTCATTCTACGAAGAGCTACTCACGCGCGATTATTTCTTCCTCTTTCCGCCAGAAATCCTGAAGCAACACACATTAGTGTTTCAGCTTTACAGTTACTTCCGTAGCCGGATGTCACGTCGTCATACCGATTCCATGCTTCTGAGTGAACTCAATCAGAAGTTAGCACGCAATATTGAGTGGCGTCGCTTCTCTATGGATCTGATCCGTGAGCTAAAAAGACTGTCTGAAGACAAAGGATCCGATGATTTCTTTGTGGTCAATTTGTGGGGTTACCATCTGACGATCTCGGCTCAGATCGAAAAAGATAAGATCAAAGACTATCAATTTGACATTAAATGTGACGCTGAAGAGGTGTTGCGTTACTCCCGTGCGCGCACCACTAACGCCGGTAAGCGCAATATGGCGCCAACGCTTCCTAACCCGTTGCGAAATGAAATGGTTTCTAAGCAACAGCTTGAAGAAATGTCACAGATCATCGATGGCGAGTTTGAGCCAATCCAACGCAAAGAGCGTTCACCGCGTGGTAAACTAGGCCGCCGTGTCAAACAGCGTAAACACCTCGTCGAGATCAATGCGGACGAAATTACCATAACCTTGTCCAAATATACCTCACCAGTGGCCCTAGAACGCTCTATAACGGCTTTAGCTGCTATGACCGGACATTCCCACGCCTCTATCCAAGAAGAGTGCCTGGAGCTCATTGACAAGCTTGATTACCTGCGAGTAGGCGAGCAGGTTATCCCGTATGAGACGTTGAGTAAGATGGTCGAGCTCTACAATAGCCAGAGTGAGAATAAACATTTGTCGATCGAGCGTTTGATCGCAGGTTTAGCAGTTCGGCGTAAAGTGTGTAAACAGGTATTCGAAGGTCACTTAGACGAAACCGTGTTTCGCGCACTGGATGAAGTGGCGGTGTGATCAAGCGATGTCGACTCACTTAGCCAGCAATTTGCTGGCTTTTTTATGTTCGGTTACCGCCTTTCACACCCTGTTACACTCTACGCCGATATATACAAACCTACGACATTCCCCTGACATCGCACTGACAATGGCACCACTGGTGTTGGCTATTATTTATCCCGAATAGACAACCTTTTGTCCTTTCTGATGAATGAGGGATAGGATTATCCCGAATAGATTGGCTCATATTGTTACATTCATTCTGAATTGTTTTGCGAGTTCTCTGAACTCGCTTTTTTTTGCCTAAAATTCAGTGAATTAACCAGGTCTACTGGAACAATGATCAAGGACGATATTGATCATTGTTCCACTCACTTTCTGCTAATGACGTAACTCACCGCCTTGATCATCGTTTCGAGATTCATTCCAAGCCTGTTGCTGCATAAATCGCACATGGTTCTCGATCAACTGTTTAGACTCTTGTCGCCATTGATCCTGTGTTTGCTGCTGACAAAACTCCAGACTTAGCACAACCAAGTGTTGCGTGCGCTGAATAGCCCAGTTTTTTATCTCGAATTCGGCACCGGATTGGCTGGTCAGTTGCTGCAAGCGTCCGTAAGCAAGCTGAATAAACGAATAGGCGCGCAGCGGCGCTGATTCTCGGTAATGTAAATAGAGCCGCAGGCACGCGTCCAGCCACAGTGGAAGAACTTGTTGGCTCAACGAATGAGTGGGAGATGACCAAACCGCTTTGGGGGTAGCGAGCAAAAGCTGCTCGAGTTCTTGTACTTGATCATGCTTCCGCTTTAGGTGCCAATCGTTCACTTGAACGAGCCAGTTTTCAATGGTCAAAGGGGTCATGATGCATCCGTTGGCGACTATGGGCTTTGGTTAAGCTTGGCTCGGATTGGAGAGATTTGCCACATTGGGTATTGCGCTGATGCCGCGCGGTTCTAACCAAGAGAGTGGGGGCAAGAAAGTGAGACGCTGATCGCCTTCATTTCTGTAGGGGTAATCCTTTAAATGTACTTCGCCACACACAGGGGTGCAAAAGTTATTTATACAAAAAACAATAAGAGTTACCGAACTATTAGCACAATCACATTCTGGAGCTAAAATTCTTAACAAGGGGCGATAGGTTTTGCTACAGATTAAGCGTCCCTAGCATGGTTTGTTCGGAGGTGATTATGTCCATTAATTCTATTGACCATGATGAAATCAGTAAAATTGCTAGTACTTGGGACTTCACGGAAGAAGTTGAAGAGAAAGCGCCATCTAAAGGTGTCAAATCTGCCGAAGCTCGTCGTCGCATCGAAGCACTGAGAGAGATTCGCGAAAGCGGTTTGACCATTGAAGAGGCAAAAGAACTGGGCATTTTGCATTAGTTCGACCAACTAACACGAACACTAGAGGGTGGCACTGGAATACCGCCCTTTATTTTTGCCATTTTTTTGATCTATTCTGCGACACATACTGAGATTGGCTCTCTACAATCGGCTTCGGTATGGTATATTCCCACTCCATATTTCTACAGATTAGAGCCAAGGTATGTCGATCAACTTGTCTACTCTTCCAGCGAGCGAGAAGAACAAAATTGAGCTTGATAAACAAGCGTCGTTTTTGGTTTGGAAACTCCGAGAAGCGAAGGCTATGCCTGATGAAATCGATCAGCAAGCCGCGAAAATTGCTGACGATGATGAGAAAGCCTCATTCTTAGAGTCTGTTGAAAAATACAAACGAGTAATGGGCGTGGCGTAACCTGCCTTTTCCTCTGCAAGGCGAGAAATTGAAAAGCGCTCGTATTTTGCTAGAATCTTCCGCGTTAAATTGAATTAGAGAGAACATCCCGATGGGAAGAAGTTTTGAAGTGCGCAAAGCCTCAATGGCGAAAACTGCTGGCGCAAAAATTAAAGTTTATTCCAAATACGGTAAAGAAATTTACATGTGCGCGAAAAACGGTGGTTCAGACCCAGATATGAACCTGTCGCTAAAGCACCTGATTGCTAAGGCGAAGAAAGACCAAGTTCCAGCACACGTTATTGAAAAAGCGCTTGATAAAGCTAACGGTGGCGGCGGTGAAGATTACCAACCTGCACGCTACGAAGGTTTTGGCCCAGGTGGAACAAGTGTGATTGTTGACTGTTTAACAGACAACGGTAACCGTACATTCCAAGATGTTCGCCAGTGCTTTGTTAAGACAGGTGCAAAAATTGGTGTAGAAGGCTCCGTTTCTCACATGTTCGATCATCAAGCGGTATTCCAATTTAAGGGCGATGATGACGAAATCATTCTCGAAACCCTAATGATGGAAGACGTGGATGTCACTGACGTTGAGTTAGAAGATGGTGTGATCACGGTATTTGCGCCTCACACTGAGTTCTTCAAAACCAAAACCGCGTTGAACGCTGCATTCCCAGATTTGACTCTAGACGTTGAAGAAATTACTTTCGTTCCTCAAACGCACACGCCAGTTGCAGGTGAAGACGCCGAGAAGTTCCAAAAATTCTTGGATATGCTAGACGACTGTGATGATGTTCAGCAGGTTTATCACAACGCTGAGCTGTAATAGCGTCAATCATTAAACGAAAAACCGAGCTTTGCTCGGTTTTTTTATGCCTGTGAAACCGGATTTGTCCCGGCTAGCCAAATGGATAGTCTGCGTATTTGTGGCAGCACCGTCAGATTCAGGGTCAATGCCACTGGCCATGCGACAACAAAGCTCTCGCGCCAGATAGCAGGCCAGTCACTACTAAAGCCCAGTCGATAACCAGAGATCAGCCCCGACATGAATAGGGCCATAGTGAACGATGACAGTAGGGCGGTAATCCAAAATTGTTTGCGACTCATGGTTTTTCCTTAGTGGTTGTTGTTTTGTTGTCAAATAGGATATAACCATTCAATAGTGAAAAATATATTCAGGTTTAGAAGTATGAGTTCCATATTTGGAAACATTGACGATCTCTATTTGTTCTGTTCGGTGGTCGAGCAGGGCTCATTACTCTCCGCATCAAAGAAACTGCACTTGCCCGTCTCTACCATGTCACGCCGCTTGTCTGCTCTTGAGCAACGCTTAGGCACACGTTTGCTGGAAAAGAGGGGCAGAGAGCTGGTCGCCACTCAAAGTGGTTTAGAAGCCTTTGAGCAGCTAAAGAGTGGCATGGAATCGATTGAAGTTGGCTTTGGGCAAATGCTCAGTGAAACTCAGGCAGTGTCTGGGAAAATCAAGCTGGCCATCCCTCATAACTTTTATCAAGCGTTTGTTGGGGAAGTGGTTGAGCAGTTTTTGGTTGATTTTCCTCACGTCTCGCTCGATCTTGTGCTTAGTCAGGAGCAAGCTGTTCCGCAAACAGACAGAGACTTGCTGATGACGTTTGATCTGACTGAGATGGATGAGATGATCGCGCGGCCCTTGTTTAAAGCTCATCAGGGCTTCTTTGTCAGCCCTGAGTATTTGCAAAGTGTAGGTGAGATTGCAGATCTTTCCGCGCTGAGCAAGCTGAATTGGGTGAGCGTCGATCACGCGCTCGATATTTCGGTGTTCGAGCAAGAGCAGTTGGTCGATGTGATAAGCATTAAACCCAAGTTGATCGTGAACGACATTATTGCGGTCTGCGGCGCGGTGGAAAAAGGGCTTGGGGTGGCGGCTCTCCCTTTTCGCCACGTTCACCAGCGAATGAACCTAGTGCGTGTGTTGCCACAATATCAGCGTGGGGTACGGCAAGCCTATCTGGTTTATAAACAGCGCCGCTATCAACCAAAAGCGTTAAGCTTGCTGATTGAGCGGCTATTGGCTGGTGTGGAAAAAATGCAAAACCCAAGGCACTTTACAGTGTAAAGCCGCTGGATTGGGTGCAAAGATAGAGGAACAAAAATGGATAAAGTGGTCATCGTTACTGGCGCAGGGCGATAACCGTAGGATGGCGCTATCAATCCACCGGTAGATGGCCAGTTTTGACCAGAATAACGGTGGGCTGCTCGACATAAGGAAAATGCTCACTCATATGTGGACTGCGTATCCAACTGCCCGCTGAATAGCGGCCATATTCATCGGCAAACTCACCAGACAGGACCAATATCTCTTCTCCACCAAAGTGACGATGTGGTTGGAATCTCTCGCCAGCGGGCCATTTGACCAATGCCACATGCTCATGCTCAAACTCATGCAGCGGCATGACTTCTAATCCTCCGATGCCGGGCAACCAGCTCTGGCTGTGGGTATCGACTCGGACCGTCGCTTCATCACGCGGGTCAAACTGATTGAGCTTGACCAGAATATCGCAGCCTTGGCGGCTAAAAGGCGCGTGGTGACTGCCAGGTGGATTACGTAAGTAGGTCCCGGCCGGGTAGTCGCCATGTTCGTCTGAAAACACACCTGCCAATACAAAGATCTCTTCGCCCATAGGATGATAGTGGGTTTGAAATTGAGAGCCAGCCTCATAACGAACAATACTGGTGGTGTGTCCGGATTCAGCCGCTTCTCGCTCAAGTGGTTTGCGCCACACGCCTTTTGCTGGACTGGCGACCCATTCCATCTCGGCGGTGTTGACCACCACTCGCTGAGACAAATTCATATTGAGCATCGAGACTCTCCCAAATCATGTGTTGTTATGTCATATGATGTTTGTGGCAAAAGATAGCACATCCGGGGCGAACAACTCGTGTCGGATGATAAAAGCCTTAACGACCAATAAAAATCGGTCGTTTAGCCTTTAGCCAGCGTGCTTAAGTCTATTCGCTCGGTTTGACCATTGAGCTGACTAGAAATCTGGGCACGTTGCTGACTGAGGTCAAGGGCGAATTCCACGCGGTCGTTTTGATGCTGCCAAGCGAGAGTCAGCATTTGACCGCCCCCTGAGAGTTGAAACTCTCCATCAAAGGCGGGCTGAGTGTTGCGAAGCTGAATCAGCGCCATCAAACCTCGTACAACCGGTTGTTGCAATTGTTTGCTGAGCGTTTGTCGGTCTAGATAGGGGCGATTGATATCCCGCCCAACCTGGGTTTGCTCCAGCAGAGCCATGTCATTGTCCATCGCCAGTAAACCTGCGTAGTAAACTTGAGGCACGCCAGGACTAAAGAATTGAATCGCGCGCGCGATGAGGTAATGAAAATCGTTTTTGCCCAAGGCTTCATAGTAACTGCAGTTAACTTGGTATAGATCGAGGTTGTTGGCCGCTGCACCGGTTGCCAGCCGGCTTTGCCCGTGACTGTTGGCATGAATGGTTTCCACTAGCTTGTCGATTTGCGCTGCATTGAGTAGCCCCGGTTTATCTCCTTCCGGGCCCGCATCTATGATGCCAATGCCATCGTGGGTATCCAATACGGTGAGACAGTTGCGCGGGGCGATGCTCAACCAGTGGATGAGCGGATCGACATCATTGGCGGATAGCGCATGCAGCACCAGAGGTGGCAAGGCGAAATCATAAACGCGGTGAACCCGCTTTGCGACGTCTATTTGAGTTTGGTAGTGGCTATGGATCTCAGCAACGGTTTCCATGCCCAGTTCGTTAGCGCGACGGGAGAGGTGGTCAATAAAATCAAAGGTGTCATCGAGCATAAAACAACTGGTGTTGGGTCGCTTGATTGCGTAACCCGCCGCATCGAGTCGAATGATTTTGATCCCACTATCGGCAAACAGCCCCAGTACCTGCTCGAGGTAGGCTTTCCCCTGCGGATGTTCAACGTTGATATCAATCTGATTGTCGGTAAAAGTGGTCCAGAAGTTAACCTGTTGACCTGATTTGAGTGTTTTAAGGCTAAAGCAGCGGCTCGGACGAGGTCGATAGATGGCGCCTGCTTGCTGGTCAGTAATCCCTTCCGGAAAGATATCTTGCTCCTTTAAAAACAGCGGCCAGTATGGCGATAACTCTCCTTTATCCAGCACATCCAAGAACTGTGGTGATTGCGCCGACGCATGGTTCACAATCAGATCCGCCATGATGTCACAGTGCTGACTTAACTGTTTAACCTCAGCCCAGCCGCCCAAACGAGGATCGACTTGTTGATGATCGATAGGATCAAACCCAGCATCACTGCCATCAATCGGATAAAAGAAGGGTAACAGATGTACCCCTGCAAACAGATCGTTTAGTTCAGTGGTTAGCAGTGAGGTTAAAGCGGGTAAATCTGCGCCACTTAAGCGGTCGACGTAAGTGATCAATTGAACTTTGTTTTGCATGGATGGCACCTTGTTGGTCAAAGCAAATGCACAGTAGACGCAGTCAAACTCTGGTCTACTGTGGGAATTAGAGATGCTTTAGCGATATCCCGTCTTGATTGAACAGATGGATTTTTTCCACATCGGCCTTAAGGTAGATCTGCTCTCCACGATGGAAGTCTAAGATCCCGGGCAACTTAGCAACAATCGCTTCGTCATGACCGTCGGCATTAATGTGCAGCAAGGTCACCTCACCTAATGATTCAACAAACAAGACGGTTCCGGAGATGATTGCGTCCTCTTGTTCGGCGACGAGGTAGTCTTCAGGCCTTACCCCTAATTGCAATTGGCTGCCGCTTAGATCTGGGTTAGCCGCAATGGGGATGTCAATCTCAAGCCCACTCTCAGCCTTGACTTTGCAGCGCTCTCCCGCTGAAACCAATGTGGCGGTACTAAGGTTCATCGCGGGCGAGCCGATAAACTGCGCGACAAACACATTGGCTGGGTTGGTATAGAGTTCTAGCGGGGTGCCCACTTGCTCGATTTTACCTGCCGACAGCACCACAATTCGATCTGCCAGCGTCATGGCTTCGACTTGATCGTGGGTGACATAAATCATCGTGGTTTGTTCGAGTTGCTCTTTAAGGTTGGCAATTTCAATTCGCGTTTGCACCCGTAGCGCAGCATCCAAATTGGAAAGAGGCTCATCAAATAGAAACACCTTTGGCTGGCGAACAATCGCGCGACCAATCGCCACCCGTTGTCTCTGGCCCCCAGACAGCGCTTTTGGTAAGCGGTCTAGGTAAGGTTCCAGTTGCAGCATTCTGGCCGCTTCCATTACTCGCTCATGAATGGCTTCTTTTGACTCTTTGGCAATGCGCATCGCAAACGCCATATTGTCGTACACCGTCATGTGCGGATAGAGGGCGTAAGTTTGAAATACCATGGCAATGCCGCGCATGGCGGCGGGTAAATCGTTAACGCGCGCTTCCTCAATAAAGAGATCTCCAGAGGTGATCTCTTCAAGTCCGGCAATCATGCGTAATAAGGTCGACTTACCACAACCCGATGGGCCGACAAACACCACAAATTCCCCTTGCTTTATATCCAGATCGATACCGTGCAGAACTTGAGTGTCACCATATGATTTCGTTACGTTGGTTAAAGCTAATCCTGTCATTTCATTATTCTCATCATTTGCAAACGGCTTATTTGACCGAGCCAGAAAGAAGTCCACGAACTAAGTATCGTTGTAGGGTAAAGAACACCGCGAGCGGCACTGCGATAGACACAAACGCTGATGCGGTAAGGATCTCCCAGTTGCCGCCACGAGAGCCGAGTAGCTCACGTAATCTTGCGGTCAACACCATGTGCTCTTCACCGGTACCGAGGAACACGGTGGCGACCAACAGATCGTTCCACACCCACAAGAACTGGAAGATGCCAAACGAGGCGAGGGCAGGAAACGAGAGCGGCAGCACGATACGCATAAAGATTTCGAAGTCGGTAGCGCCATCCACTTTGGCCGACTCGATGATCTCTCTCGGCAAACTGGAGATGTAGTTACGCAGTAAATAGATGGCAAGGGGCAGGCCAAAGCCCGTGTGGGCAAGCCAAATCCCGAGATACGTCTTGGCACCGACGCCGAAAAACGCGCCAATGTCGTTATACAGCCGCAACAGTGGAATCAAGGACATTTGCAGGGGCACGACTAACAAGCCAACCACCAGCGCAATTAATAGATTGCGCCCGGGCATTTTCATCCAAGAGAGGGCGTACGCGGCGTAGGCGGCAATCAGAATCGGGATGACCGTCGCCGGTATGGTCACTGTGAGTGAATTGATAAATGAGCGACCAATCCCTTCTGCCGTCAAGACTTCTTCATAGTTGGCTAAACCAAACTTGGGTGGGACGACCGCGGTAAAGAAGATGCGTTTTCCTCGCGAGCCTTTGAATGGCTCAGGTGAGGTCATGCGATATTCGCCATTTTCGGCAACCGTGAGCGTACCCCCACCGTTCATCTCGGCGACGTCGCCAGGCTGATACTTGGTGGGTTCACGGGAAGAAAAACCAAACGCGCTGATGGTACTGGGTTGACCATTGACTAGCAGTTGTCCTGACAGCAGGTACTGGTCGCCCTGTTGAATTTGTTGGTCAGGATGGTCGGTGCGCTCAACCAGATTTTGTTGTGAACTGGTGAGGGAGGTCCACCAGCCCGAAAGCGCCAGTTGGTCTTTATCACGAAACGACGAGATAAACAGCCCCGCAGTCGGTAGCGTCCACATCACCACGATGACCAGTACTGAGAAATGCACCAGCAGGGTCAGCGGCGAGCGTCTTAATTTGCTCAAACCGAATTTGGCTTGGTTCGCTGTGGTTGAATCTGACATTAGCGATCCTCCATTTGCGCGCTTGCTTGGCGCATGTTCCAAACCATCACCGGGATAACCGCAACCATAATAATGACGGCGATCGCCGCGCCGCGTCCAAAGTCGCCGCCGCCACGGAACATCCAGTCAAACATCATGTTGGCGAGGACTTGAGTGCTCCATTGGCCGTTGGTCATGGCCAACACAATATCGAAGACTTTGAGCACTAAGATGGTGATCGTGGTCCAGACCACCGCGATGGTGCCCCAGATTTGCGGAATCAATATTTTGAAGAAGATTTGCACGCCATTGGCACCGTCAAGTACGGCCGCTTCAACGGTCTCTTCTGGAATGCCACGCAGCGCCGCTGAGAGGATCACCATGGCAAAACCGGTTTGGATCCAGATTAAGATCACCATCAAGAAGAAGTTGTTCCAAAACGGAATGGTGATCCAAGCCTGTGCGGTTCCGCCAAACGCCTCGACAACCGCATTAAGTATGCCGATTTGTTCCGATCCCGGTGCCCGGTAGTCATAGACGAACTTCCAGATGATGGACGCACCAATGAATGAAATCGCCATCGGCATAAAGATCAGACTCTTGGCGATATTGCCCCAACTGACTTTGTCAGTCAGTGCAGCGATCACTAGCCCAAAGAAGGTCGAGGCAGCAGGTACCACCAGCAACCACAATAAGTTGTTAAACAGCGACTCGCGAAACTCAGGATCGTTAAATAGCCACGCGTAATTGGACAGTCCGACATACTGGTCACCGTTTCGGTCATGCAGGGATAACACCACAGACTCAAATACCGGATAAACCAAATACAGACCAAGGAAACTCAAGGCCGGGCCGAGAAACAGCCAGGGACGAATCGAGGCTGCGCGCCTTAGGTTACGAGCCATGACTTGGTTGGATACGTTTTTGGTGGGAAAGATCACGCTCAACAACCAGTTGGTCCCTAAAAAGTAGACCACGCAACTGGCAACGCCTAACGCCATGATAAATAAAGAGGAGTAGAGCTGTTCCATCGCTATCTCACTTATACCATTGGAAACAAAACCGAGGTGTCAAAAAGCCGATAGAAACCGTGTCTATCGGCTTTTGGCTCAAGCGGCTATTTCAATGCATCCCAAGTGGTTTGCACATCGTTGGCAACATCTTGCGCAGACTTGCCACCGCTGTAGTCGACCATACCGGTCCAGAATGCACCAGCGCCGACTTTGCCCGGCATCAGATCAGAACCATCGAAGCGGAACGTGGTCGCTTGAAGCAAGATTTCCCCTTGTTTCTTCAGTGTGTCGTTGCCATAAGCGTCGACATTGGCGCCTTTGTGCGGGGTTAAGAAACCTGACTGAGCCATCCAAATCTCATGAGCAATTGGAGATTGTAAGAACTCCATAAACGCACGCGCAGCAGGCGAGTCTTTGGTGATACTCCACATCGTACCTGCACCCAGAACCGGCTTACCTAAGTCTTTAGACTCGTAGGCAGGGAAGTAGAAGAAGTCGGCATCTGTACCCAACACTGTGCCTTCAGGGAAGAAGCTTGGAATGAACGAAGCTTGACGATGCATGTAACATTTCACTGGTGAAGTGAAGAGTCCTTTTGGTGAATCACGGAAATCGGTGGCCGCGACTGCACGAGCCCCACCGTCGACAAAGGCATCGTTACGCACAAACCAACCAAACTCCTCAATCGCGTTGACCACTTTTGCGTCGTTGAACTTGAGCTCATTGGTGACCCATTTATCGTAGTCTGCTGGAGATTGAGTGCGCAGCATCATGTCTTCCACCCAGTCCGTCGCTGGCCAACCTGTGGCGCCACCCGAACCTAACCCAACACACCAAGGTGTCTCGCCATCCGCAACGATCTGCTCTGTGAGCGCTTTGAGCTCTTCCATCGTTTGTGGCACTTCGTAGCCCGCATCTTCAAAGTTTTCAGGCACGTACCAAACGAGCGATTTGAGGTCCACTTTATAGAAAAAACCATATAACGCTTCTTTACCATCTTTACCGGCAAAGGTGCCCAAATCGACCCAAGATGAACCCGCGGCATAATTGTCGTTGATCCAATCTGCCATTTTTGGCTCTAGCGGAGTTAAGAAGCCTTTTGAAGCAAGGTCAGCGGCAAGGCCCGGCTGAGGGAAAATGGCGATGTTAGGGGCACTACCGGCTTGGACGTCAATCGCAATCTGTTGCTCGAATGAGTCTGAACCTGAGTAGTTGACTGTGGCGCCTGTCGCCTGTTCGAAGTAGGCGATAACGCTTTCAACTAACTCTTTATCTTCGGTCAACCACGGACCGAAAATGGTAACGGTTTGTCCTTTGAGATCTTGGCTTTTGAGCGCTTCATAGCTTTGCCAATTAAAGCGAGCGTCTTCACCGGGGGTATATTTTAAGTCAGCAGCAATCGTAGGGAGCGAGAGCACTGCGACAGCAATCGAACTAGCAATTAGAGTGGTTTTCATTGGTTAGACTCCGTGTTCAGATACCTATTTAACGTTTCTTGTTATGTACATCGAACTTAATGACCTCATAAGCGAAAGACGGCTGCGCTGTTAAGGTGTTTTCTTAATCGATTAAGTTGTCACTAACTAAAGTAGAAGTTGCAGCCAAAATTGCTCGTTTTTTGGGCGCATGTTGTGCTTTTGATCAAGTTTTGACCTGCTTTACTGTGCAAAAGTTGACCGCCTTCAAAGTTAAATTATTTGTATTACTTGCGTGAGTACTGATTTTTACTTAATCGTTTTAGACTTTGGAAAAATATTGACTATCTTTGCCTATAGATTTGACCTTTGGACGCGGCCCTCACATGCAAAACAAAAAGCCAACACTTAAAACCGTAGCTGAATATCTTGGGGTTTCAACCGCGACGGTCTCTAATGCTTTTAATCGACCGAATCAGTTATCTCAGTCTTTGAGAGAGAGAATCCTCTCTGAGTGTGAGAACCTCGGCTATAGCGGGCCAAGTATTACCGCTCGCAGTTTGCGCACTGGAAAAACAGGGGTGATAGGGCTGTTGCTCGCTGACAATCTGGCGTTCAACTTTACCGATCCAGTCGCGACAGAGTTTCTGACCGGCATTTCTCAAATGCTCGACCAAGAGCACGTCAACATGTTGATGCTGCCGTCTAAGACCGAGAACTACCAAAATACCCAAGTGGAAACCATCCCCGATAGCTTTATTGTCTATGGTAAGCCGATGGACGCCAACGTGATGAATTTGATCACCCGTCAGCGCAAGCCCTTAGTGACGGTGGATTTCTGCTGGCCTGATGTGCCCTCGATTAACGTCGATAACGAACAAGCTTGTTACGACATTGCTTGTCACGCCATTCGTAGCCCGCAAGACCAAATCTTGATTCTAGGTTTGCGACTTGAATCCACCAATGCTTTGGCACTGGCTAACCTCGACCATCTTTACACCGAGGAAGAATCCGTTTCTCGTTGTCGATTCGAGGGCTACAAACGTGCGATTCGTGATCAAGGGGCGACGCTTGATGTAGAAAATGTTTGGCAGATACATGAGTTAGAGAAAAAGGTATTGAAAACCATGTTGCGCGGCGCGCTGACTTCACCAAAGCGCGCCGATGTATTGCTGTGTATGAGTGACAAGATTGCCCTTGCCGCCCTCGAGGTGACTCAAGAGCTTGGGCTACAAGTCCCTGAACAGATACGTATTGTTGGTTTTGACGACATTCCAGCCGCTGAGCCAGCGGGCTTGACCACGGTCAGACAGCCGATTATGCATAAAGGGCAGCTTGCTGCTCAAATGGCGATGGGGCATATCCCCTACCAAACCATGGTGCTCGAGACTGAGTTAATGACTCGCAGTACCAGTTAAAGGTTATCAACACGTTTAAGGAGTAACCATCATGAGCACGCACCAATTAGAAAGGCGCTGGTGGCACAATGCCGTGGTCTACCAGATCTATCCGCGCAGTTTCAATGATTCGAATGGCGACGGGGTAGGGGATATTCCCGGCATCATTGAGAAACTCGACTACATTGCCGGTCTTGGTGCCAACGTGATCTGGTTAAGCCCAGTTTATCAATCTCCGATGGATGACAACGGTTACGACATCTCTGATTATCAGCAGATCGCGCCTGAATTTGGCACTATGGCCGACATGGACCAACTGATTGCCGAGGCAGATAAGCGCGGGATTAAGATTGTGATGGATTTGGTGGTCAACCACACTTCCGATGAGCACGCGTGGTTTAAAGCCTCGCGCAGCGACAAAGATAATCCTAAGCGTGACTGGTATATCTGGAAGGATCCAAAGCCAGATGGCAGTGAGCCGAATAACTGGGAGTCGTTTTTCAAACCCAAAGCGTGGACCTTGGACAAGCAAACCGGGCAGTATTATCTGCACTTGTTCAGTAACAAGCAGCCGGATCTCAATTGGGCCAATCCTGAGGTGCGAGAGGCGGTGTACGATATGATGCACTTCTGGCTCAAAAAAGGGCTAGGCGGTTTTCGCATGGACGTGATCAATATGATTGGCAAACCGTCAGACTTTCCCGATGCAACCATTTTTGACCAAGGCGTCGCGGGTTGGGAACATTGGTCGAACAATTTGCTGGTTCATCAATACTTGCGTGAAATGCACGATAAAGTGCTGAAGCACTACGATGTGTTGACGGTGGGAGAAACGCCATTTACCACTACACTGGATGGGCGTTACTACTCACACCCGGCCCGCAACGAGATCAGCATGATATTCCAATTCGAACATGTCAGCATTGATCGAGAAGAGCATAACGCGGTCAAAAAACCGTTCGATTTGGTCCAATACAAAGAGATCATGACCCGCTGGCAAGAAGACTTGTACCAAAAAGGCTGGAACAGCCTGTATTGGAGCAACCATGATCAGCCACGCACCGTTTCTCGCTATGGTTGTGATTCGCCCCAATACCGAGTGATCAGCGCCAAGATGCTCGGGACGGTGTTACACATGATGAGTGGCACGCCGTATATCTATCAAGGCGAAGAGATCGGGATGACCAATAAGCATTTCAACTCCATTGATGAGTTCAATGACTTAATGGCAAAATTCCACTATCAAAAAATGCGTGACCGTGGGGTCAGCGACGCAGACGCGATTGCCTTCCTCAATGACTTCTCACGCGACCATGCTCGTGTGCCGATCCAATGGAACACGCAGCCAAATGCGGGTTTCACCACTGGCACACCTTGGCTGCCGGTCAATACCAATTATCCAGACATTAACGCCGAACAGGCCGTGAGCGATCCAAACTCTATCTATCACTACTACCGACGCCTGATCACCTTGCGCCAAGGTAAAGAGTATGGCGACGTGATTGTCTATGGCGAGCATCAGCTACTCGACCCAGAGGATAGTCAGGTTTACGCTTACACCCGTACTCATCAAGGTAAGTCACTGCTGGTGATTGCCAACTTTACTGACGAAAAGGTGGAGAGAAGTTATGCCGCTGAGGTGAAGCAGACGGTGATCAATAATTATCCTGGCAGCGTCGCGAGTGTGGCGAAACTCACTTTACAGCCCTACCAAGCGTTAGTGCTTGAGGTTGAATCGAGATAAGTGAGGTCAAGTGCCACGGGGTCAACCGTGGCACTTTTACACTGTAAACACAATGATGGGGCTAGATTTTTTTGGCAGTCAGAAGTTCGTTAAGATACGTGAACACCGGCCCTCTATGGCTATTCGCGCGCCAAAGCAGATCGGCGGCATAATAGAGTTCGGCTCGTTGAAATTCAGGTTGGAACTCGATCAATGTCCCCATTGCTTGACGCTCTATCGCCATGGATTTCGGCAAAAACGCCCAGCCTAGACCTTGTTCGACTAAACGCACCATGTCATCTAAGTCCGCAGCCTGCCAAATCTCTTGAGAGAGTTTACTGGTCGCATTGAGCACACTGTTTTCTAGCATACTGGTACAAACAATTTGCCTTTCTGCAATTAAGGTTTCATTGTCCACTTCACTCATGTCCGAAAAGTCAGAGTCTGGACTACAGACACATACCCACTCGATTTGTTCAACAGCGACAAATTCCAAGTTGTCAGGAACCGCTTTTGAACCCAAGTTAAGCGCCAGATCTATTTCACCGTTTAGGATCGCGCTGTTCAGTTTCTCACCAGATAGTTTCAATAGTTGAACTTGAGTAAAAGGGAAACGCTGAGCCATTTTCTCTAGAGCGCTGTCGATGACCGAAAGAGGGACCAGTGGGTCAATGCCGATGCGTATAACATCTTCAACATCTTCTGTCGTACCCTGAGCAAAACTATGAATTCGTTCTGCCTGTCTGAGAAGGACTTTGGATTGCTCGTAAACACGTTCACCTTGAGCGGTTAATTTAGGGTACTTGGTCGAGCGGTCAAACAGCGTGACCCCTAAATCCAACTCTAAGTTATTGACCCCAATACTCACTGAGCTCTGACTTTTACCTAAATGGCGAGCAGCTGCAGAGAAGGAGCCCTTTTCGGCGGCTGCAATGAATGCTGTGATTTGTTCAAGATTAAGCATAGCAATCCTATCTGAAAGTCAGTTGGTTGAGGCTTTCAAATATTAGTTAAATACATAATCCAGAGTCAACTTTAAGTGTCTCTTTATTAGGGGCAAGCACCATTTTCCATTTAAATAACGATCAATTATTTAAATGGAAAATGTCTTTTGAGTGCTCTCACTGGCGAATATTGAATGCACTTCATCTCATCAGGATGTTATTAGGTTGCAGTTAAACTCACCAGGCAGTGAACTTACTTATCCAGCTTCCAGTTAGAGGCTAGCTCTCGCCAGTTGGTCATTTCTATGTCAGCGTAAGAGCTAAAACTGTGCACGCCAACAAAGGCTTTTTCCCCGATTTTTTTTACCTGTTGAGTGAGTTGGTCGTGTGAGCTTGAAGCAAGCTCTGACCCCTCGTGGTGCTGCGAGAACTGGCTTGAGAACCTAACAATATCATCAATTTGTGCGCGCCATAGATGGTGTTGGCGTAAATAGGCATACACCAACCATGTCGTATAGGCAGAACGTCGGTAACCAAAACCTACCCAGCCTTGATAGGTGGCGGTCTTTACTTTCGCCCTGCATAAAGCTTCCCAACTCTCATATTCAAATAACCGACAAACGGCTTCACGAGATAGTCGTTGCTCCTGTTGGTCTGAACTTTCGAGTACTCTTTTAACTCGAACTTCGATGCCGAGATCTTCCACGATCCACAGTTGAGTTTTATCTTTCGGATCTATCAAATGCATTAGCACAAAAAACTCCAACAAAAATAGTGTGATACAGCGCTGTAGTTAACTAGACGCGTATCACGGCGGTAGAGGGTGACTTGCAATGGTATTGCTGGGCAGCGAAACAAAAAAATCGCAATGACGTGCGACTCTTTTGTGGATATCGGCTTCAAGCTATTGATACACAGCATTAAACGCAGCCGTTTCTAGCATGTTTCTTAAATTCGCGGACTGAGGATGATCAGGATGGATTTTATGACTCAATATGTCGTCAATGTTGACCGATGAGCCGTAAGTGGCGGTGTTCAGTTCGCTATCCGGGCGAAAAGTGATCGCATCTATACTGCCGCCAAAAAACAAGCCGCTATTCTCAGAAACCATCAGTGTTGAAATGCCGTCTTTGCCTCCAACCACTTTGCCGCTAATGCCTTTGGCTATAGTCAAATCAGCTGTTGCACCGACTCGAAATGGTTTCGAACTGATCTGGTTGAGCATGTCGTTGCTTAAGATAACCCCAATGCCTTCGACTTTTTGAGCGCCCGCCAGCAAGCCAAACATAACACTATTGAACTTAACGAATACTGGGGCACTCCACTGCTGTTCTTTGCGAGCTAACAGGATTCCTCTGCCCCATTGTGCACCGAGCACAAATCCCAATTGATGGCTTTTAGGCACGATCAGAATCGCTTTGGCAATACCTGTGGTGGTCTTAACTGAGTCCCAATACTGGTTGGAGTTAAAGCGAGAGAACTGTTGCTCTGATATTTTGACCAAGTTATTCGATTGAGTTTGGAGTTTCGATGTTTCGACTTGTTGCTGCGAACTTTGAGCTAGGGCAGCTCCAGACGAAATCGACATCAGGAACAGCAACAAGACGCTCATCAAGTTCCATCTAGTTGAGCCAGTGCAGTTGGAAATAATCATGATATTGGCCTCATTGACTGTAGTGTGAAACGTCGCAACTCTCTGATATTGCGCCGTCAATACTCGGTTTAGTTGTGACGGCTTCTGCCCACTCAGTACCTTGATGGTTGCGACAGCATCCGCTCGAGATTGTTTAAATGTCACGGGCTCGGTACTGACCGCTCCATTTTGGTCTATGGCCACAACAATACCTGTCTTCAAAGAATATATAGAGTTAGTTACTATTCGTTTTTTTAATAGTTTTCATTGAAAAACCCTCTTCTTGAGGCCAGTTTGTAACGTTGGCTGGGTTTTTAAGTTTTTGAAAATAATGTATTTTTATACAAAAGGCCCCTAAATTGACTCGAGCAAGTTTAGGGGCTTAAACCGGTTATGCTTTCAGACTAAGCAGTGTGAGCAAGTATCGATTTGTGCTTCAGTTCACGGATCGACTGGAACACAACGAACAGCACACAAGCAGCAATACAGCCGATGAAGGTTGCTGACACGATGCCACCAAATGACGCCCAACCTAAGGCTTGTTGCGCTCCGCTACCAATGGCATCGGCAACCATTAACGGAATCAAACCTACAGCGAAAGAGAAGGCAGTCATAAATACCGCGCGGGCACGTAAGCGCATGGCTTCAACGGCTGCGTGCTTGAGTGCGTAGCCTTGCACTTCTCGAAGCTCTTTGGCGTATTCCACGATGAGAATAGCGTTTCGTACCGCCATACCAATCAGCAAGACTGCCGCGAGTTGAGTGAACAAGGTAATTTCAACGCCGAGTTTTGCCACGCCAGCAACAATCCCGATGACTGCTGTCGGTACCATGGTCATGATAGCGGCAGGGATCAACCAGCTTTCGTATTGTGCGACCAGAACAAGATAAGTCACCAGTAGCGCCAGAGCGAGAATGATGGCAGTTTGGTTTCCGGCCTGGATCTCCTCTTTTGCCGTACCTGTAAACTCAATCGCATAGCCTTCTGGCAGATCAAGCGACTTCAACGTCTCAATAGCAGCACCACTTGACAGGCTTGGAATCACATCAATGGATACCGACTGTTGACCGTTAAAGCGGTTAAGGAAGTTTGGTAACTTAGTGTTCTCCAAGTCAAACAGTTTACTCGCTGGTTGGCTTTGTCCATTGCCGTAGGTAATGAATACGTTGTCTAACGCGTCTTGATTCAGTCGATGCTCAGGGGCATTTTGCATCATGACTTTGTAGTTTCGACCGTATAGGTTGAATGTATTGACATATTGACCGCCAAAGTGCGCTTGCATACCAGCGACAAGATCAGCGTAAGTTACCCCGTACTCAAGCATGATGTCGCGTTTGACGTTCAATTTTAGTGATGGTTTATCGACTGAAAACTGGGTCATTGCAATGGCAATAGAGTCAGAATCATTAAGCTGTTCCATTATTTGTTGAGTGTCTTTCATCAGCTCTTGCGCAGAGCGACCAAGCTTGTCAATCAACATAAAGTTAATGCCATCGACCATGCCCAACTCTGGAATAACCGGTGGTTTGAAAGCGAACCCACTGATTTGGTTGTCTGCAAGCACTTGGTTTACTTGTTCGGTGATCTCATCATCTGAGTGCTTGCGTTCTTCAAGCGCATCAAGATTAAGCAGAATTAAGAAGCTACTCATATCGGCGGTATTATTGAGCAGATTAAAGCCAGAGGCAGCGATCGAGTTTTTTACCCCATCAACTTGTTGAAGTTGTTCTATTAAATCTAGAGCATGTTTGTCGGTAACAGGTAAGGCTGTACCAGGGTCAAAACCACCAACGACAAAGATCGCGCTGGTATCTTCTGCGGGCAGCATGCCTTGAGGGAGATCTTTTCCGTGGTCGACGGCTTGCCACACTAAAGCGCCAAGTAGCAACAGAGAGATGATCGGGAAGCGCACAAACTGTTTTGTCACGAAGGTAAAGGCTGTGATTTTTCCGCCAATCACCCGCTCAACTGAACGAGCCAACACGCCTTTTTTCGGGCGTTTCATGAACAAGACACACAGTGCTGGTGTTAGGCTCAATGCGACGACGGTAGAGACTAGAACCGACACGGATAGCACGATACCGAACTCACTGTAAATAGTGCCGGTCATACCTTGCATGAAAACAGTCGGCGCGAATACAGACAGCAATACCAAAGCAGAGGCAATGATCGGTGATACCACTTTGTCCATGGCACGAACAATCGACTCGCGAACACTCATGTCAGGGTTATGGTGCAGTTCGTGTTCGGCTGCCTCAATCACAATGATAGCGGCATCGACGACAATACCGATAGCCATGACCAAGCCAAGCATAGAGATAATATTGATATCGATACCTAGGCCAAACATGAAGGCGAATGTGCCAATCAAGGATACTGGGATGGCGGTGACTGTGATCAGCGTTAAGCGGATTGACTGCATGAACACCAACGTCACTAGACCCACAATCACGACGGCTAACAATAAGGTTTCGATCACATTGTCGATTGCCCCCAAAACAAAGCTGGTCGCATCGTATACGTAGTCGATCTGATAGTGAGTGTCGAAAGTGTTAAGGAGATCGGCTACGGCTTGGCCGACTTCAACGGCATTCGCATCGGGAGTTTTATAAATGAAGACCACTGAACCACTGTCGGCGCCAGCATAAGCATTGGCAGTGTACACCTCTGCGCCTAATTCAATCTGTGCTACGTCTTTGAGCAGAATACGTTTTTGCAGTGCATCACCGCGAACAACGATGTCTTCGAACTGCTCTTTTGTGGTTAAACCACCGTCTACTGTAAGCGGGAACTCAAGCAGATCGCCTTGAAGTGAACCTGCAGGACTGATCTTATTTTGTGTGCTAATGGCATGGTTGATTGCCGCTACATCGACAGAATATTGCTTCATTTTGACCGGATCTAACCAGATGCGCATGGCGTACTTTTTCTCACCTAGTACATCGACTTTAGAAATACCGGGAATACGCTGTAACGCCTCTTTAAACGGTCCGCCAGAGAAGCTGCTGATTTCGGTGTCTTTCGCTTTTCCTGTTGGATCTTTAATCGAAAGGCCTATTAACATACCGTTAGACAGCTTTTCTACCTTCACACCATTTCGAGCAACTTCGGGTGGTAGTTCGGGAAGAGCGAGGTTGACTCGGTTTTGTACCAAAGTGACGGCGTTATCTGCATCGGTCCCATTTTCGAATACCACCTCGAGCGAATAGGTTCCATCTGCGCCAGAGGTCGACTTCATGTACTCCATCCCGGTGACGCCATTCACCTGTTTTTCGATCTCTGGTGCGACCGATTTGGTTATCACTTCAGCTGTCGCTCCGTCCATCCATGTATCGACAGCTATTGTGAGGGGCGCAACATCTGGGTATCGCCCCATGGGAGATTGCAGTGCCGATACGACACCTGCAATGGAAATAAAAATGGAAAGAACAATGGCAAGCTTGGGCCTGCTGATAAATATCTTAAACATGGTGGACCTCTGATGGATGTGGAGGATGGGCACCCTCAGCATACTCAAAGGCGTATTTAGCAACAATGTAGGTTCTATAGAGAGAACGAATAGGTCCTACTGGTAGAGAAGTTCTGTCAACAGTTGTTAGTAATTGCGGTAAACGGTATCGAGCTCAGGTAACCGTCTTCTCTATGCTCGGCTGGATTTGAGTACCGAGGCCATCATCCAATAAGTGAGGAACAGCATCACAGTCAACTCAGGCAATACCCACCCCGAAATCAACACCAAAGGTCCTAACGCCGCTCCAAAGGTTTGCGCCACCAAAACAAAGCAAAGAATGACTCGGGCATGTCGACCTGTCGCAATCGAACCAAGCGCCAGGGGTAGCATGAAATTCCACAGCAGTTGGAAAAAGAAGGTGGCGGCAACAAAGCGACTCATTGAGTCATCCAAAACGATCACGCCTACCACCAAGCATTGTAAGCCGATCGCAATGGGCAGTAGTTTGGATTTCTTGGCATGTACCCAGTTTAGGGTGGCCAAGATCGCACCGAGGACACTAAATAGGGTACCGATGGAAAAGAGATACCCTTGCTGTTCAATAGTGATGTCGCGAGCGTTAGCATAGAAACCGAGTGTTGACCAAACCGCGGAGTGGGTCATCATGACCATGGCAATCGCACCCAAGCTGATAAATATCAGCGAGTAATCAAGTTGCTCAGACGGTCGAGAACTGATGGTTGTTTCACTTTGTAAGGGTTTGAATAACAAACAGACGGCTGCCAATGCGCATAGGACAAACAAAATGGAGCGCGGGCCATAGGTTTGAACCCAATAAGGTAAAAACAAAAACAGTGCAGCCGTGAACAACATTTGGATGGCGATGGCTTTACCAAAAGCAGCATCGGCATTTTCTTCACTCCCCAGGACCTCATAACCCCGAACGATCACCAAACCTGCGAGCACCCCAGCAACAGCACGAATCATGAAGAACATGGTGAAGTCGGCAGTCATGGCACTGAGCAAATTACATATGCTTAGTCCAGCGAGAGCGAAATTTTCGTTGTAGCGCACGCCCCACTTCAATGCTTGGTAGTTGATGCCACAAGCTAGCGCAAAGCCCATCAACTCTACGGTAGCGAGGCTATTGAGCTGAGTTTTTGAGAGCAGAAAATAGTCTGACAACGTGGTTAAGAACAGTGGCAGTATGGAAAAAACAGCCGCTGCAATCGCCAGTTTGATACTTGCTGATAGCCAGTTGGGGGCGGTAATCATAACTTTGCCCTAGGGTGTGATGTCTTACTGATAACTTACATCAATTTGTTAGGTTAGGGAAACAGCTTGTCTGTGCTAAAGATGAAGGTGAGAGGAGAAGTGGATTTGATGATCCTGCGATGCAACCCACCAAGTAAAAGGTGGGTTGCATCATCATTGACTAGTCAAAACAAACTTGAGTGTATTCTCCTTTCATGAACAGAGGGTTTTCCGGGGCAAACTCAGCACAGCCCGAGTTCAAGTCCCAAATGAATGCTTTGGTAGTCACGAACTCATCACCGTTGTATTTAGATAAGTTGACCGGTTTTGAGTTGAACAGGTACTTCATTGATTCAACCGTTAGCTCTGGCGTGAATTTAATAAAGTTGTCTGCCGCATCTTTTCTCGCAAACGTCCAGAAGTTCTTTCTGTTCACTTCAGTTTCTTGCTGCGCGCTTGTTCCCTCAGGGATGAGCTTGTCTCTTAGCGATTGAGAGTGGTTGGTAAACGCTACACCCTTATCATTGCCACGGTGGACTACAGTTTCTGCACCTGCGACATTGATGGCGGCGTAACCGCCTTGGCTATCTGCAACCGTCATATTCATTGGTACGATAAGCTTATATTGCTTGGCAAGGGCAATCACTTCTTCAACCGAGTTCATTCTAGCGGCCGTTGAAGCAAGTGCATCTAAGGTGATGATATTACTGTAATCGGCTGTAGATTGAATGGATTTACGTCCTAGATGCGTGATAGTTACACCCACTTTGCGACCCATTTGCTGGAATAGAGTGCCATCTCCAATTTCGCCAATTTGATGGTCGGTTTTCAACAGAGTTGTATCATCTTTGATGGAGCTTAGTGGCCAATCTAGAGTTTGACCGACTAAACCATTGTTGTATGCGACCGAAGTACAACCGTTCGGTAGGTCGATGTAGTCAGTAATGCTCTCACCTGTAACGCCTGAATCAATCGTGAAATCCGGAGCCATGGTGCTTGCAACTAAGCGTTCGAGCGAGATGCCACGATACTGGGCTTGAGATTTCAACATTCTGAAGTGATCAGGGTTAATTTTTGCAATATTCTTGATGGCTTGCTTTGCAATGTCTAACCATTGCTCTGCGTCATCACCCAATGGAGCGAGTTCTTCACCACGTTCCAGAGAACTTTTAGCGATAATAACGCCAATCTCTTCAGGTGTTTTACCTGTTGCATCAATCACGTAGGCCTGTTCCTGAACGGCTGCGCGGTCTGCATTGAAGTAAGGTAGGTTATCGCCAATGACGTTAGCTGAATCCGTTGCATGAGCCATTGATGAGGCGGAGATAATAAGTGCTGCGATTAGTTTAAGTTTCATAGCGTTTACCTTTCTCTATATGTGTTTCGATTTACGAATAGATTAACAACAAAAATCGGATTACTATTAACTGGTAACTATGCATAAAAAGGATAGGGTGTGATTTCTTACAACCAAATGAAAGCGTTCTTGACGGTGGTGGAAGTGGGTTCCATGAGCAAAGCGGCTAAACGGCTGTATTGTTCTCAATCTACGGTCAGCCGTTTGATTGAGCAGCTTGAGGACGAAACGGGGTTGCAGCTATTTGAACGTGACTTCTCATCTAAACGCCTATCATTAACCGAATCTGGTCAAGCGATTCAGACCAAATGTCAGCAAACACTGACTGGTTTAGAAGAGTTCGAGAGCTTTTGTCATGGTTTAAGTGCTGGGGTTGAAGCCGAAATGACCCTAGCTATACCCCAGTTGTTTCAAAGTCACCAGTTGCAACGGATGTTGTCAAAACTGTTTAAAGCCTTTCCCAATACCCAGTTTTCGTTTGTTGAACCCTCAATCAATACGATCGTTCGACTTGTAGAACAAAAGAAGGTGGACTTTGCGTTCAATATTACAACCTATGAGTATGGTCATGGGGTGGATTTTTTGGGAATACAAGAGCTTAGGGCTTGTATGGTAGTGGCTCAAGATAGCCCTCTCGCGACATTAAGTAGGGCTTCCATCGCCGATTTAGAGCAGCATCGTCACGTCACTTTCCGCCAATTATCGAATAGAAAAGTGGAAGGGCTCAATTTTTCCAAGCATGTTATAGAAGCCGATACCATTCATCAGCAGTTGTCACTTCTTGCACCAACAGCTGGTTATGCTGTGATTCCAGAATCGATGTATCAGAGTTTTAAAGATGTCTATGGGCTTGCTCGATTGCACAGCGAAGTAGATAGCCGACTTGTTTACTCGTGCCACGCTATGTATCCGCAAAACAACTTAAATAAGCCTGTGAATCAATGGCTAGTGAACTACATTAAGGAGCATTGGCAGTGAGTTGTGCAAGAGCCATCCGCTGATTTCGATAAGTTAACGATCAGGCAGCAGCGCTAATTGCTGCGCTTACTCAAGAGAGCTGCGCTAACGTGTTCGAGTTAGGAAAAACAGGTGAGCCAGTGACTTGGACTGCATGTGAGTAAGTTCTAAGAAAGAATGAGAGGCCAGAGCCTCTCATTTTTTTTGCTTAAATGAAGTGCATTGGGCGACATCTTTGGAAAGAGTGCTGAACGAGGCTTGACGAACGGTTCGTTATTGAGGCAAAACAGTTAAGCTTAATTAAAAAGCATAAACTTCTTCTTTAAAGATTGACTCGAAACATGAAAGAAAAGGCAAGGAAGCGATGATAGTCACTACAGAGCGTTTACTATATTTATGGGCTGTCGCGGAAACGGGCTCCTTTTCGGCAGCAGGGCGTCAATTGGGTGTTTCAGCGGCGGCCGTTCAACAGTCTATTCAGGCATTTGAGTTTGATCTCGAAGCGACCTTGTTTGAACGTCATTCTGGTAAGCGACCAACGTTGACTCTTTTGGGGCGTCAAATCTACCTTCAAGCTCTCGAAATCATTCCTAAGCTCGAAGGCATCGAGAAACATGCGCAAGCCGTCAGTGCAGGGGAAGAACCTCAGCTTCGAGTCGCCACGCACGGCATGGTGATGTTTGAACATTTCAAGCAAGTCTTCGTCGAGTTTAAGCAAAAATACCCCAATGTTGAGTTGGTGCTATTTGATGGAGAGAGCGCGACGCTTAGCTCTGATCGGGTTCGACTTAACTCTGGTGAGCATGTTCAACCAGTCGATATTATGTTAACGCCAGGTCGACTTCGGAGTGATCATGGAGGAGAGGATGCTATGGTTGACCGTATCTACTGGACAGTGGTTGTCTCTTCGTCTCATCCTTTAGCAAAAATACGGGGTGGTTTGACACATGCCGATCTCTACTCGCATTCTCAATTGTTCCCTTTACCGGGGATGGTGAGTACGCAAGAGTTAAGTGAAGGTTTAAGGTTAGGGCCGAACCTGACTCACTATTCAAGCTTCTACCATCTTCGTGAGCTCCTATTAGCCGGTGTGGGCTACGCCTTCTATCCTAGACAATTGGCTGAGCCTTTGATTGAAAGCGGATTGTTAACTGCCTTGGACCTTGAGTTTGACGATGGCCAGATGAACTGGGCGGTAGAACTGGCGTGGGTGCATGAATTGGGGCCGGCAGGTCGTTGGCTGGTGGAACAGATGATTGAAGCTAAACCATAAAGTTAATCTTTAAGGAGTTTAAAATCCCTTAAAATAAAAATCGGTAAATTAAACCCAACTTAAGCAAACAACAAAATGTTCGAAAGAGGGTTTAATTATGAAAAAGTCAATCATCGCAATCGCAATTGCCGCTTCAGCCACTGCTGGTATCGTATCTACTGCTTCCGCTTGTTCTAGTGTCTCTGCAATTACAGACCACGGCACGTTAACCATGCGCTCGATGGATTGGGCTGTGCCTGTAGAAGCCATTGCCAAAGTAACACCTGTTGGTACAACCATGGTTTCTGATTCTCCAAGCTATAAAACCCAAGCTACTTGGAAAACTAAGTATCACACCGTTTCTCTTTATGATGAAAACATCTTTAAAGGCACAGCCTATGATGCATTCAATGACCAAGGCATGTCTGTTCATGGACAATACATGGAAGCGAGCGAGCCTTTCCTTGAGCTGCATAAGAATAATGACAACGGTGCACCGGCGGTTGACAATGGTCAGTTAGCCACGTTTATTGCCTCAAATTACAAAAACGTCGATGAAGCTATTACCGGACTAGACAAAGGTGAATGGCAGCCAGCTTACTCGGATTTAATGATGGGCATGACCCACCTAGTACCAGCGCACTTTAATATTCGTGATAAAGAAGGCAATGTGGCGCTTATCCAGCTTAACGCGAACGGTGAGCTAAAAGTATGGCGTGGCAGCGCAAATGACAATCTTCGCTTTGTTACTAATGAACCTTTGTATCAAGAGCACATTGAATACCTCAATGAGGTGAGCCCAAACATGACGGCCAACAATGTCCCCGCTGACTATTCGTCATTAAATCGATACGTTCGTGGTCTACATCATGCTAAGGGCCAAAGCTTTGAAGGTTTAAACTACCAGCAAACCATGGCAGCTCAACGCTTATCTTTCCACTCTGCGGTTGCGATTCCTCTTGACTTGGATGTACCTGCAGAACCTAGAAACGGCAAAGGTGCGGAAAGCATGGGTGTGTTCCCAACGTTCTTCACAACACAGTACAACTTGAATACTGGGGATGTAGTGCACGACAATTTGTATGACGGTCAATTGATTAAGTTCAATCTAGAAGACACTAAAAATACCAAAGTAGAGCTGTGTGCTAACCTGACTCAGCAATCTGAAAAAGGGGAGTTTGTACCGAAGTTTGAAGCATGTGAGTAACGATTAGAGCTTAGTTAAAACCTCGAAGAATGAACGCCCGAACATTTTAAATGTTTGGGCGTTCTTTTTTTTTGAAGATAGTGTGATGGCTTGTTATTGAATAAGTGCTTCTCTGGTATCAACAACCCGAGTAGCGATTTATTGATTCAGCGCACCACTATGGGGGGCTATGCACGCCCCTTTCACCATCATACTCGCTAGAAACGAAGCCGGATTGTTCGACGTAATAAGTGAGCCAGAGCCTTTAGCTTAAGAGAAGGCTTGCGTGACCACGTGATAATCGCAATCACCTACGATAGGTAGCAAGGGCTCGGTTTAAATCTACCTGAAAGCGCCTACACCAACTGGTGCAGGCGTGAGTGGCAAGCTATTTGATGGCAGTACAAAAGCTCACATCGGCGTGCTGGGTTTGAGGATCAAAGCTGTGATAAAGCTCAAAGCAAGGTCTATCGTCACTTTCGATACCTGACTCGATCACTCGCGCCATCAAGTCATCCCAGGCTTTGGCGTATTGCGTCGTCTGCGTGATCTGTTGGCGCATTACGGCGTACTCACCGCCCGGAAAGTCCTGCAACTCAATCCCATCCGGGACTTGGGTATCGTCAGGAACCATCAAACAGATGTCGGTGCGGCACTTATCACTGGGGGTGATTTCAGGGTTGTCGTGGTAAATGAAAATGCAGGTGTTACCGGCTAGCCCTTTCATACCTGCCCATTGATACAAACGGCCACTTGGCTCTTCATAACCGTCACCATACGGGCCAGTTACGCGGATATAGGCGAGTTTTGACGCTGCAAATTGTTGGGTTTCCATGATTTTGCTCCATGTTGTTGATTCGCAGTCAGTATAAGCAGCGTCTGATTCGAGGTCGTTTCCAATCTTGCGCAAGGTGTGTCCTATCTTGCTATTTCGCGCCAATAGCGCAAATTGTTGATAGTTCTCACAATCACGGAAAGCACTGGGTGTGACACCAAAATGCTGTTGAAAGGCTTTGGCTAAACTTTGCGACGATGAAAAGCCAAACTCCAATGCAATATTGATGATGGGTTGTTTGGTTTTAAACAGTTCATCTGCGGCGGCTTCAAGGCGCAGTCTGCGAATAAAGTCGGCCAAGGTTTCTCCCTGAACGGCTTTGAAAGTGCGGTGGAAATGGTAAGGCGATAGATTGGCCAACGCCGCGACTTCGGGCAAGTTGAGTGGTTGGTCATAGTTTTTTTCGAGGTAGCGGATCACAGGATTAAGCCGCTTTTGATAGTCAACACGCATGGGTTTTCTCATCGTTCCATGAATTGCTATGAAGACTAATTGAATCGGGCTGAGATTCAAACTTGGCAGTAAAAAGTTGCGACAGTCAACGTTGATTGACAGTGGATGATTAACAGTAAAACGCTCGACAAGCGCTCAGCAGAGAGAGCTCGTCGAGGCTGTTTTTCTCGGCAAGCGACTTACACGTAGTAAGCTTCAACCGTACCTTTCAATTGGATAAGCATTGGGTTGCCGTAGCGGTCTTTCGCTTTTGGCGAAGCAATTTTGATCCAGCCTTCGCTCACACAATACTCTTCGACATCGTTACGCTCTTTGCCGTTGAAACGGATACCAATCTGGTGATCAAAGCACTCTTTAACAAAGAAAGGGCTGCGCGCGTTGCCCGATAGGCGATCTGGTAAAGCAGGTTTAGTTGTGTCGTTCATGTTCGAGACCTTGAAGTCATTAAAAAAAGTGCGTCATTGTAGTCACAGCTTGGCGTGCATTCAAGCTTAACTCGCCGACAGACTCGTGCAGTTTGTGGTTGCAATTTTGGCAAATTGCTTTAGTGTTATACCTATGTATAACACTAAAGCGAGGAAGCGACGAGGATGACTGATTGGAATGATTCCCAACCGATATTTCGTCAGCTTGCTGATCGCATTATCGAACAAATACTGCAAGGCATTTGGTCTGAGGGGCAAGCGCTGCCTTCAGTGCGCTCAGTGGCCGCTGATCTTAAGATTAATCACCTTACCGTGATGAAAGGTTACCAACTGCTGGTGGATGAGGACTTGATTGAGAAGCGACGCGGCCAAGGCATGTTTGTCACCATAGGGGCGCTGAATCGTTTAAGAATCAAGCAAAAACAGAATTTTATTGAGCAGCAAATTCCTGCAATTGCGACCAAGTTACAGCAGCTAGAGATTCCATTGGACGAGTTTATTGTGCAGTTAAAGCAGCACGTTAAGGGTGAAGTATGAGCGTATTAATTGAGGCGAGTCAGGTATCTAAGCAGTATTCTGGCCGTGATAAACAGCAGCAAGCGCTGAAAAACATCAGTTTTGAGTTGAAAGCAGGTCAAGTGTTGGGGCTCCTTGGCCACAATGGCGCGGGCAAGTCAACGCTGATCAAAAGCCTATTGGGTGCGCAGTCATACCAAGGGCAGATCGCGATACTAGGGTTGGAGCCACACGCCCATCGCGCTCAAGTGATGCAGCACCTATCGTATATCTCTGATGTCAATGTGCTGCCTGAATGGATGACGGTCCAGCAATTATTGCGCTATACCTCGGGTGTGCATCCCAGCTTTGATCTGACTAAAGCTAAGTCGGTTTTGGCGCAAACAGACATTAAGCTGGGCAGCAAAATCAAATCTTTGTCCAAAGGAATGAAAGTGCAACTGCATCTCGCTGTGGTGATATCAACGGATACGCAAGTTTTGATTTTGGACGAGCCGACCTTGGGGCTGGATTTGGTGTACCGCGATACCTTTTATCGCCATCTATTGGAATGGTTTCATGATGGAGAGCGAGCACTGATCATCGCCAGTCATGAAGTATCAGAAATAGAGCACCTGCTGACCGATGTGCTGATTTTGAAGCATGGTCAAGCGGTGTTGCAGTCACCGATGGAGAACTTGGCGCAAAAATACGTGATTGTTGAAACTCGAACAGAAAACGATGCTGAGATCGCCGCCCTGCAGCCGCTGTCGCGAGAGTCGGGGTTGGGAACAACCCGCTGGCTGCTTGACGCCCAAGATGCTGAAAAGATTGATCAGGTCGAAAAAATTTACAATGTAAAACTGGCGGATCTGTTTTTAGCCTTACAGAAGGAGGCCGTGTAATGAATGCTAATCTATACATGCTTGAAAAGGAGTGGCTGGAGCATAAGTTAATCACTCGCATTCCTATAGTATTGCTGGTGTGTGGCGTGGTGCTTTTAGTCAGCATTTTGATGAATTCAACGATTCAGAGTAATGTGACTTACGAGCTAACCTATGATTCAGACCACGCCATGTCAGGGTATGAGCTCGGACAACAACTGAGCGAAATGGTGCTTGGCTTTAGCGGGCTGCTCTCTATTTTGCTGACCAGTCTTTATTTCCCCAAAACTTTGCGTAAAGAACGCCAAGAAGGCAGTGTGATGTTTTGGCGCAGTATGCCGGTGACCGATTTAAACATCCACTTGGTAAAGCTGGTGTTTGGCCTGTTTGTCACGCCGGTGCTGTGCTCGATGTTAGTCATCAGTGCCGATTTTTTGATGTGGTTAATTAACGTCGTGATGGCACAGCAGTTTCCGCTGTTCTTCACTGGGGAGTCCTTCAGCTATGTGCTGACTCATTGGTTGGAGTTTATTGGCCGAATGTGGTTGGTCGGCCTAGCGTTGGCACCGCTGGCGGCGATCGCGATGGCGGTTTCGCACAAGGTTAACTCGCCGTTACTGGTGATGTTAGTTGGCTTTTTTGTGATCAAGCTGGTGGCCAATAGTCTGTTTTCCACATCGGTGGTGGGCGATTTCTTTAGCGCAGTGACCGTACTACCGCTGGATATTTTGGTGTCGGAGAACCCATTCACCGCCGTGGCTCGTATCGGCGCGTTGAATTTGCTTGTCTATATATTGCTTGGAGCGTTGGGGCTAGTTGCGAGCTTAAAGTTCAGTCGCTCGTTAGATTGAGCACACCAATCACAGCAATTTTCGGAACATCTAATTGATGCGATTGATATTGGTAATAAAAAAGGTAGCGATTTCGCTACCTTTTTTAATTAAATCATCGGATTATGCTTTCTTAAGGTCTTTGGCTGGGTAAGTGAGTGACATACCTTCAACGGTAACACGCACGTAGAAGCCACCACTGCTTAAACCTGTGACGACCATTTTACCGAGATCAACGCCTTTAGTTGCAACAACAACATCATCAATTGCGAACATGGTTACACCTTATAGTCAATGAACTGTTTCGGTGCGGATTAAAGCAGTAACCCAGTAAGATGACTAATCTGATTTTTTGTCGATAAGATAAAACAAATTTTGCCAATGATACGCGTAAAACTATATAAACATCATTAGTTTAAGTTGTTTTTCTTAAACGTTTCCGCATAGGCCTTGTCTTCACGCATGATGTGCTGTACCAACCAGTTTTTCAAAAATGCCATCAGCTCATCGCCGATGTTTTCTCCCTTCTCGACCCGAGCTTGAAATTCCAATACTTGCTCAACCAATTGCTTGTGCTTCGCCACATGCTCTTTAGTGTGCGAGTAACCAATTTGCTCGAATAACACTTCTTCGTAGGTGAAGTGGTTGGCGGTGTAATCAATCAGCCCCTGAACCACGCGTTTGATTGAGGCTCGCCCGTAATGATGAGTGAGCAAATGGTAGAGCTCGTTCACTAGGTGGACTAAGGTTTGGTGTTGGCGATTGATTTCATCTAGGCCAATGTCGAGCTGATCATTCCACTCCATCAATTTGTCGCGTTGTAACTCTTCCACTTCGATCTGGTGATGGTCTGTGGCAAAGCGATGCAGCAAAGAATCGATTTCGCCTGACAGATTGCGCACCGTGATACTGGCAATTAAGGTTTCTTGAGTGGCTTTCACGTTGTTGTCCGACTCCGTCGCTATCAGTTGTAAGCACTGTTCAAGACGCTGAGTTTGGCCGAGCTGTTGCTCTGAAGAGGTGGCTATTTGCTGACTAAATTGACTGACTTCGTCGATTTGTAAGTGCAGTTCCTTAAAGGTATTTTCTGCGGTCGAGGCAATGTCGAGCGATTTAGTCATGCTCGATTTGTTCTCTTGCATGGTCTGCAAGACGTCGTCGGTTTTGGCTTGTAAGTTAGCGATTTTGCCGCGAATTTCTTCGGTGGCCTCTTGGGTTCGCACCGAAAGCGAGCGCACCTCATCGGCGACCACCGCGAACCCGCGCCCTTGCTCGCCAGCTCGAGCGCTCTCTATCGCCGCATTCAATGCCAATAGATTGGTCTGTTCAGCGATACCGCTGATGGTTTCCATGACTTGGTTGATTTGTGCCGTCTCTTCCATCAAAGATTGAAAGTGTTGATTAGAGTTGTCGATATGTTGATTGGCGTTATCTAACGCTTGCTCAAGCGCCATCATGTCTTTGGTGCCTTGGTCGGCTTTGGCTTTGGCTTGATTGGCTAATGAAGCGGTCGACTCACAGTATTCAGACACATTTTGGGTAATGTCTGACAGCTCGCCGATGATCTGTTTGGCGTTGTCCACATCGCGCTTTTGACCAATCGCGCCATTTTTTGATAGCGCCGAGTCTTCTTGCACTGTGTCTGCGACTTCAAGTAGGCGGGCGGTCGACTTGCGTAGTGCGTGCACGGTACGAGAAATATCTTCACCAATCCGATTAAAGGTGCGCAGTAGTGGTCCATTTATCTGGTTCTGCGCCGACACGCGCACGGTTAAGTCCCCTTCAGATAAGTGCACAGCGGCTCGTCGAAGTTGGTCGAGTAAACCATTGATAGAGAAAACTAACAGTACTACAACCGCGTGATAGAGAGCGAGTAAGGCGAGCCACATCCACTGCTGCTGGGAAAGCAACAGGTAAGCGATAGGCAATACCAACAGGCTCAGCAGCAGTGCCCACTGCGCTGAGGAAAGGTGACTTAGCTTTGCTAACTGGGTTTTAAACATAGCGCCGCTCCTTGTTCGCTATTCCGTCCGCCGCTCCCTTAAATCTAGGTCATAGATGGCTGAACAGCCTAAAAAAGGCGCGTTAATGACAAAAAGGCAAACAGAGTGCTGGTCGGTATGAGATGCTGTTTGGTGGGCCACGTAGGGAGAGGTCGATCGTTAGAGCAATTTGTCATTGCCTATGCCACAGATCTGCCATTTGGTGCTTTATTAATAAAATGTAGTCATGTTTGATGGGGGTTGTTAACAGCTCTATGAATAAATGCACCGGCGAGTGCATGGGAACACGCAGTGAATCAGTCAGTTAATCAAGGCTTTAGCCCAATGGACATTAGGTCCAATTCCTCTTCTCTCCGATCGTTTAAGTGGCGTGGTATCGAAGTGCGCCTTGGTTTGGCGCTCGCTTTGTTGTCGCTCACCACCTTGCTGCTGGCACTGTTTAGCTCGACAACATACGACAAACTGGAGCAAGCGCTGGTCGAGCTGAAAGAGCAAGACATTGCTTCGCTCGAACAAGCCGCGCGCTTAAACGACATGGTGCGCTTGGTCATTACTGATTCTGCGCAACTAGTCGATGCCGACTCTAACCTCGAGCGGCAAAAAGCGATGCAACGTATTAATCAAAGCATCGCCGTGATGAAGCAGGTACTGGCGCACTTCCCTGAATATCACGACTACTTTAAAGACTTGATCGTTCAGGTGAACAACAGCTTGAGTTTGCTTCACCAAAGTGGCGAGGAGTCACGCGCGTTGAACAAGCAGCTGCGCAACTTGTTGGAAGGGTTCTACCCGCTGTTGCAACAAGTGAGCGAAGAGATTGAGCAACTGCCCAATCAACAAAAATCGCAGCTGCAATACAGTCAGCTCAATGCACTGCTGTACTACCAGCTGGGATTGGTCGAGAAGCTCTACAATGATGGCAGCTTTAACGAACTCGACTACACCACTTATCGCTTGGAACAACTGGGGCAAGAGTGGTTTGGACTTTGGCTTGCTAGTGGTTTAGCCGATTCAATGCCTGCGCTGGATGAAAAGCTGTCGGTGATTTACACCTTAGCGTCGCGCTCCAGTCGGCTGGTAAAATTGAAAAACCAAGCGTTGGAACATCACTATCAGCAAGCCTATTTGCTGGAGAATAGCCGCGAGTATTTGCACCAACTTTCAGTGCAGATCGAGCGCAACAGTGCCAAGGTCAACCTAGAGATAGACCGTTCAATTGCCAAGGCGCAGCGCTCACTGACCTCGAATCGAACCTTCTCGTTGCTGCTGTCACTCTTTAGTGTGTTGGCGGCAGCCGGTATTGCCTGGTTTTATGTGAGGAAGAATATTTTGCAGCGCCTACTCGATTTGCGTGACGACATGTTTGCCATTTCGACTGGTCATCTGGATACACACATTGAGCTCAAAGGGCATGATGAAATCACTCAGATGGCCAAATCGCTGCAAGTGTTTCAGGCCACCGCGCAGGTGGTGAAGCGCACCAATCAACGTTTAGAAGCGGAAGTCGAGGAGCGCAGAGTGGCGGAAGAAAAACTGCGAGTGACTCAAGATGAGTTGGTGCAGGCCGGGAAACTGGCCGCTTTAGGCCAGCTGAGTGTCGGCATTACCCACGAAATCAATCAACCTTTGACCGCGATTAGCAGTCATGCCCGCAGCGCACAAAAATGGCTTGATCAGCAACGGCCAGAGAAAGCGGTGCACAATCTGAAGAAAATTGAAGTCTTGCTCGGTAAGGTGGCGGCGTTAACTCGTCATCTCAAAGCGTTTTCGCGCAAAAGTGACGGCAAGGTATCGTCGGTGGCGGTGATGCCTGTGGTGAACGATGCGCTAGAGCTGTTTGCTAATAGTGGCGCGCCGATTGTGCTCGATTGTGCTCTGACGCCGCAAGAAATCGTCAAGGCCAATCCGATTCGCTTAGAGCAAGTGTTGGTCAATTTGATCAGTAATGCGGTGGACGCGGTTGCAGATTCTGGTGAGCCGCTGATTGTGGTGTCGGTCAAGCGTGTCGATAGCCAGGTGACGATCGCGGTAAAAGACAATGGCAAAGGCATTTTGGCCGAAGACTTACCGCATATTTTTGACCCATTTTATACCCGAAAAGAGGTCGGCAAGGGATTAGGGCTTGGCTTGTCGATCGCGTTTAACATTATCAAAGATTTCGGCGGTTCGATTCGGGTCTCTTCACAGCCACAGCAAGGTAGTGAATTTGTCATAGTTTTGGAACAAGGTGAAACCTCATGACGCTAAGAAAACAGATAACACTGATTGACGACGAGATGGACGTGGTAGAAGCCGTCAGTGAAATGCTCGAATTAGAGGGCTTTGATGTGGTGGGCTTTACCGACCCTAAACTGGCGCTTAAGTCGCTGAACCCAAGCAGCCAGCAAGTGGTGCTGTGTGACGTGCGCATGCCCAAGTTGGATGGCTTAGCCATGCTCGATGCGATTCAAAGTCGATCGCCGCATTGCCAAGTAGTGTTGATGAGCGGCCACGGCGATATCCCGATGGCGATTGAAGCGATGAAGCTGGGCGCGTTTGATTTTATTGAGAAGCCACTGCAAAGCGATGAGTTGATCGAAAAACTCAACCTCGCCAATATCCACCTGCAACAGATGGCCGAGCAGGTGGTCAGTGCCCCTGAGTTACCGATTGAGAATGTGGTGATTGGCGAGTCGGCATCGATGGAGATGGTGCGTACCCAGATCTTGGCGTTGGCGCGTACAGGTGTCGACACCATCATCAACGGGGAAACCGGAACCGGCAAGGAAGTGGTGGCGCGCGCGCTTCATCAATATTCTCCGCGTCGAGATAAGCCCTTTGTGGCGATTAACTGTGGCGGTATGACCGAAAGCATTATTGAAAGTGAACTGTTTGGTCATGAGGCGGGGTCGTTCACCAGCGCCAATAAAAAACGCATAGGTAAGATTGAGCAAGCCCATGGCGGCACGCTTTTTCTCGACGAAATCGAAAGTATGCCCATTTCGGTACAGATCAAACTGCTGCGGGTGCTGCAAGAGCGCGTCATAGAGCGAGTCGGGGGAAATAGCTTGATCCCGGTGGATATTGTGGTGGTTGCAGCAAGTAAAGCCGACTTATCAGCCCTGAGTCAGCGGGGAGAATTCCGTGCCGATCTCTTCTATCGTCTCAATATCGCCAGTCTCAACTTGCCGCCGCTACGCCAACGCAAAGAGGACATTCAGGCCCTATTTCGTCACTTTGTGGTTCAAGCGAGTCAAAAATACAAAACCCGAGCATCGACCCTTTATGCTGAGCAAATCCAGCAACTGTGTCGTCATGATTGGCCGGGCAATGTCCGCGAGCTAAGAAACGTGGCAGATCGATTTGTGTTGGGTATTGTCGGTGAAGGGTTTGATTTGCAAGCGCCGAGTGTCACTGGTAGCGAGGCGTTCGCGTTTGAGCAGCAGATGGAGCAGTATGAGCGCAACGTTCTGACCGAGGCCTTGATCGAGATGTCAGGCAATATCAATGAGGTCTCTTTGCGGCTTAACCTGCCACGTAAAACCTTGTATCGCAAAATGAAGAAGCATCAACTGGATAAGGAGAGCTTCAAGGCCTAGACACAAATGACCCAAGTGAAGCTTGTTTGCGACAGTTTGCTTATATCATGCTGAAATAAAAGGAAAAATTAATTGGCATAGAGCGTGCTACATGTGATGCGACTTTGACGATAACAACAAAAGATTCAACAGCTTGTAAAACGTTTGAAACTTGCTCAGTCCAGAGTCTTGTATCCACGATAGAACATTTGCTGCAGGAGAAACCAATGAAGCAAATCGTAACCAGTAGTATCGCGCTCTTAATCGGCGTCAGTTCAATGGCTATGGCAGGCAATGAACCGGCCCAAGTCGGTCCACGTCCACTGTATCTAGTCAGTGACATGGAAAACAGTCCTCTAAAAACTAAGTTGGAAAGTTGCAGCAATGGTCCTTTCCATCGCAGTGACTTCTCCATCGGCCACCGCGGTGCTGCGATGCAGTTTCCAGAGCACACCAAGGAATCTTATTTAGCCGCGATTGCGATGGGAGCAGGGGTGCTAGAGTGTGATGTGACCTTTACTAAAGACAAGCAATTGGTTTGTCGCCATTCGCAAAGCGATTTGCACACCACCACTGATGTTTTAGCGCACCCAGAACTTGCTAAAAAATGTACGGTTCCATTTAAGCCTGCTAACCCTGCGACCGGCGAAGATGCTCAGGTGGAATGTCGTACCTCTGACTTTACCTTGGCGGAGTTCAAAACCTTAAAGGGTAAGATGGATGGTGCGAACCCGAAAGCCACCACTGTCGAAGAGTACATGCAAGGCACGCCGGGCTGGCGCACCGATCTTTACTCGCAAACCGGCACCTTGATGACGCATGCCGAAAGTGCGGCGCTATTTAAACAATATGGCGTGAAAGTGACGCCAGAGCTCAAATCGGCAGCGGTTGAGATGCCATATCAGGGATTCACTCAGCAAATGTATGCACAGAAGCTCATCGATGAGCTTAAGCAAGCGGGCTTTGCCCCAGAACAAGCGTTTGTTCAGTCGTTTAACCTCAATGATGTGAAGTACTGGATTGAAAACGAGCCGAAGTTTGGCAAGCAGGCGGTCTATCTTGATGATCGTATGTATGAGCAGCAAGACTTCGTTGCCTCTCTTGAGAACATGAAGGACTTGCAAAAGCAGGGGGTTAACATTATCGCGCCACCGCTTTACGCCCTGATTGAGCTCGATGACAACAAGCAAATTGTTGCCTCAAACTACGCGAAGCTCGCTAAGCAAGCAGACTTAGACATTATCGCATGGACACTCGAGCGCTCTGGCCCGCTGGCACAAGGCGGTGGTTGGTACTACCAATCGGTGACCGAGCAGATCAAGCGTGACGGCGATATGATGAAAGTCCTCGATGTACTGGCCAAAGACGTCGGTGTGTTAGGCGTGTTCAGTGATTGGCCATCGACCGTTACTTACTACGCTAACTGTATGGACATCTAATACAAACATCGGGTCGTTGACCAAGTTCATAAAGGGCCAACTGGCCCTTTTTTGTCGCTGTTTATGATGGGACACAAATGACCCAAATGTTTGTTTTTATCAAGGACAGAAATGACCCAAATGCTGAGAGGTGTTTTGTGGATGTTGCTAAGTGTTTGAAAATATAGCCATAAATAGTTGGCACAACCTCTGCTATAGAGGGAGGGAATATCAACAATAACGTGAATGTAAGGTTCTAATATGAAAAACAGTGTAAAAGGATTGTTAATCGCTGGCTCTTTGATGCTGCCAACGCTGGCGATGGCCAATGAGTGTGCTAACCGTGGGGTTCTGGATGAGAGATATTGTGACGAAAACCAAGACTTGGTTGCCGATGCGCCTAAAGATGCCTCTGAGTGGATCGACCCAAGCACGCTAGTGTTCACTTACACACCCGTTGAAGACCCGGCGCTATACAAAGATGCTTTCGCTGATTTTCAGGCGCATCTAAGCAAAATAACCGGTAAAAAGGTCATCTACTACACTGTTCACTCTAACTCTGCTCAGGTCGAAGCGATGCGCTCTGGACGTCTGCACGTTGCAGGCTTCTCGACTGGCCCAACTGGTTATGCCGTTAACCTTGCCGGTTATGTACCCATCGCCGTGAAAGGAGATGAGAACGGCTTTCAAGGCTACAACTTAGTTACGATTGTGCGCAAGGACAGCGGCATCAACGAAATGGCCGACCTGAAAGGCAAGAGAGTTGCCCATACCTCCGCATCATCCAACTCGGGTAACTTAGCGCCACGTGCTCTATTCCCGGCGCAAGGCTTGGTCCCTGATGAAGACTACAAAGTGCTTTACTCAGGTAAGCATGACCAATCGATTCTAGGGGTTTACAACGGCGACTACGACGCAGCGCCAGTGGCATCGGATGTTTACGATCGCATGGTGGCCGCAGGTCGTGTTGATGATTCTGAGCTCAAAATCATCTACCGCAGCCCACGTTTCCCAACGTCTGCATTTGGCTATGCGTACAACCTCAAGCCAGAGTTGGTGGAAAAAATCAATCAAGCCTTCTTTAGCTACCGTTTCACGCCTGAAATGAGCGCTGCGTTTAAAGGCGCGGATCGCTTCTCGCCAATCACTTATCAAGAAGATTGGTCAGTCATTCGTGATATCGCTCATGCCACAGGTACTGCTTACACCAAAACAGGGCTTAAAAAGCTGGCAGAAAAAGATGCGGCTAAGCGAGCCAAGAAAAAAGCGGCCGAGTTAGCCAAACAAGCCACTAACCAGTAATTCTCCAATCTGACGCCAATAGCACGGTGCCCTTGTGTGTAGGGCGCAGGGCACCGTGCATCCTAAATAGAACAATCACAAGGAACTGTAGTATGGCCGTAGCAAGCTGTGATAGCGCACAATACGACGGAATTAAAATAAGCAATCTGTTTCACCAATACGTTGCCGGAAAGCCTATTCTCAAAGGGATCGACATCGACATCGACCAGCCAGGGATCATCGCTATTATCGGCCCATCAGGTACCGGAAAAAGTACCCTGCTGCGCTGTATCAACCGCCTCAATGATCCCACCAGTGGTGAAATCCTGTTTCAGGGCCAAGACCTGACTAAACTGCAAGGTCAAGCGCTGCGCAACCAGCGTCGCCATATCGGCATGGTCTTTCAAGAGTACAACTTGGTCGAGCGTTTGACGGTGATTGAGAACGTGTTGTCTGGTCGTTTGGGCTATATGTCGTCGTGGAATGCTTGGCGCCGCAACTACTCGCAGCAAGATTTGCGCAAAGCGTTTGAGTTGTTGGAGTTTGTTGGATTACAAGATTTTGCCAATCAGCGTGCCGATAGCCTGTCGGGCGGTCAGCGTCAACGAGTCGGAATCGCCCGTGCGGTGATGCAAGACCCATACATTTTGTTGGCTGATGAGCCGACTTCGTCACTCGATCCTAAGACAGCCGTTGAGATCATGGAGCTGATGGAAACCTTCGCCAAAGAGAAGCAAATCCCGGTACTGGTTAATATTCACGATGTGAACCTAGCCAAGCGTTTTGCTAAGCGCATTATCGGTATGTGCAATGGCACGGTGCACTATGACGGCAGCCCAGAGGGTATTAGCGAGCAAGATCTGAAAATCATCTACGGAGGTGAGTCATGGCTGGATTAACCTCGTCGACCCCTCAAGTGGAAAACCCATTTAAAGCCTCTTGGTTAAGCCGTCTTGGTTTGGTCGCGGTTGTTGGCTACCTGTTTTACAGTTTCTCCACACTCAATCTCACGCTTGACCGATTGATGATAGGCTTTGGAGAGAGTGAGCGCTTGCTTTCTCGTATGTTTCCACCTGATTTTTCACGTTCAAGCCTGCTGTTGAGCGGGCTGGCTGAGAGCTTACAAATTGCGATCATTTCAAGCTTCTTTGGCATAGTGATATCGCTGTTTCTCGGCTTGCTGGCAGCGCGCAATATGATGCCATCTATCGTATCGACGCCTGTACGTGGCTTCATTGCGCTATGCCGCTCCTTCCATCCGGTGATCATTGCCATCCTGTTCGTCAAGGCGGTGGGGTTTGGTGCGTTAGCTGGGATTTTGACCTTAGTGTTCGCTTCGATTGGTTTTATCGCCAAGCTGTTTGCGGAAGCGATCGAAGAGATCTCGTTCAAGCAAGTAGAAGCGATCCGCGCCACTGGAGCAAACTTCATCAGTGTGATTCTGTTTGCAGTGATGCCGCAGGTGTTTACTCGCTTTATCGGCTTTGCCAGCTACCAGCTAGATTCCAATCTGCGTAACTCCACTATGGTCGGCATTGTCGGTGCGGGAGGTCTCGGCGGGACCTTGTTCTCGGCTTTCCAGCGCTTCGATTATGACTTTGTCGCGGCCATTCTAATCACCATTATCGCGCTGATTTTGGTGGGTGAATTCTTGTCTAATGTAGTAAGGAGAATTTTCTAATGACCACCGCTTCGATTGATAGAGAATGGCAACGCTTTACGTTCAATGAACGGCTGGCAAGATTTGCCGCCTACTTCTGTTTTGTGGCTGCGATTGTTTGGTCTTGGCAGACCGTGGAGATCATCCCAGAGTTCCTTTACGACGCGCCAGCGCAGTTTGCGGATATGTTTAGTCGTATGGTGCCACTTGATTACGGATTCTATCCAGAGACCATTCACGATGCTTTGATAGAGACGTTGCACATCGCCACATTGGGCACACTGTTCACCTTGGTGCTTGCGATCCCTTTGGCGCTGCTCAACGCGCCCAATATCACCCCAAGTAAAACGCTCAACTGGATCGCGCAATTCTTCTTGGTCTCTTCGCGCTCAGTCAACTCGTTAGTGTGGGCACTGCTGTTTATCGCGCTGTTTGGCCCCGGCGTTTTGGCGGGAATCATGGCCATTGCGGTGCGTAGTGTCGGTTTTGTCGGTAAGTTGTTGGCAGAGGCGATTGCCGAGGTCAACATGGGGACCATTGAGGCGTTAAAGGCCACGGGTGCCTCATGGATGAGTATCCTGGTTAAAGGCTACTGGCCACAGGTGATGCCAGCGTTTTATTCGATTGTACTGTTCCGCTGGGATATCAATGTTCGTGAATCGGCGGTGCTGGGTTTGGTGGGTGCTGGCGGGATTGGGGTGGTCCTCAATGATGCTCAAAACCTGTTTGAGTGGCAAAAAGTCTCTATGGTGCTATTGAGCATATTTGCCGTGGTTGTATTGGCAGAAGCGCTGGTGGTACATGTACGCAAAAAGTTGATTTAATCTAGTTGCCAGGTGCTTACAACTAAGCTCCAAGCAATTAAGACACTAAGCAAAAAGCGGCCTCCAGCCGCTTTTTTGATTTACTCGTCGTCCCTTTGCAAGCCAAGGCGGCGTCGTCCCGGTTCACCGTGCCACTATTTAGTGGCCGCGCTGCTGTCGTCCTGTTGCATCGGTGGTTGAGAATCTTGTTGTTGCTTTTGCTTGTCGTGCATCGCTTCGATAAGCTCGCGATCACGCTGGGCAAAGTAAATATCTTCTTCTGCTTTGCCGCGCAGTCGAAGTTTTTCTGTAAAGTCCATCACGCCAACCTCTTCATGCTGGTCCGTTATCATTAGTATAGTCAGACCGAGAGAAAACGTGTCGGCGAGTGGTTTAGCTCTGTTTGAGCGCGAGCAGTGCATGGGTAAATTCGGCAAAGCCAAAGCCTCCTGGCTGGCTCATCACCAAATTTGGCTTATGGTTGAGTTGCTGCCAATAGTGCTCGATGTTTTTCACCCCTACGCTCATTGGCAGGGTTTCAAACATCTGCTGATCATTGAGCGAGTCACCGACATAGCAGCATTTACTGATAATCTCGCTATCGCTCAGCCCTTGTTGACGCAGGTAGGCGAAGGCGCTGTTGCGCTTGGAGTGGTCGCCATACCACGCATTGATGTGGATCGAACTGGCGGTCGCATGGGCGCCCATCGCATGGATACGCGCAACAATTTGCTGGACGGTTTGGCTATCAACCGGAGAACGGTTTTGACCAATATCGATCGCCACCTCACATAGGCGGTAGGCTTGGTCGAGCGTCAGGTTTATCTCGCGATAGTCGTGTAGGATCTGTTCAATTTGCTGTTTGAGGTGCGCCTGTTGGCGACGCATAGTGTCGATATCGACTGAGGAGGAGAGGGTAATGCCGGGTTCACTTTTCTCCAAGCAAAATGCGCCATTTTCGCCGAGCACTGCGTCAACAGGCCAAAGCTGAGCAATATGATCGCACCAGCCCGCGCAAGCACCTGTAACGGCCACCACCTTGATGCCCTGTTGCTGCAAGCTATTAAGGGCGAGTAACGTTTCTGCGGGGAGTTTTCCGCGCCAAGTTAGGGTGTCGTCCACATCGGTGAGTACCCACTCAATCTTATTCCATTCAGGTGTCAGCACGTTTGTCATCCGTTTTATCTCTTTGACTCAATAGTTTACCTGCTCAATGTAGATAATACCGTGATGGCGTAGTAAGTTGCTCGAATGCGCATAGTGGCGGCGCTTTGCTGGTGCTCGTGACCTTGTTCAGCCCTCTTTTGCTTCGCCATGCTTTGCTCTATAATTGGCGCGCTTTTATCGCCAGCCCTCTCTACCTTGGACATATTATGATTTCGAAAAACCAGCTCAAACTCCTGCGTGCTTTAGGCCAAAAGAAACAGCGCAAAGCGCATGGGCTTTTTTTGGTTCAGGGTGAAAAGAATGTGCTAGAGCTGGTTCAGTCTGAGTTGGTGGTGAAAAATCTGTTCGCAACGTCAGAGTTTCTTGCTCAGCATGCGAGTGCGCTTGGCGATGTTGAATGCGTTGCAGCGACGCTCGAAGAGCTGACCAAAGCGAGCACTTTAGTCAGCAATAACGCGGCGATTGCGGTGGTGGAGATTCCAAACATTACAGTACCGAGCGCGGAAGGCTTGATGATCGCCCTCGACGGGGTGTCTGATCCTGGAAACCTAGGCACCATTATCCGCCTTGCTGATTGGTACGGTATTAAGCACATTGTCGCCAGCCAAGACTGTGCGGATCCTTATAATCCGAAAACCATCAGTGCCACTATGGGCAGCTTTGCTCGAGTGACGGTCAGTCAGATCGATTTGCCCGCTTATCTTTGCTCTGCCAACTTGCCGGTTTATGGTGCGTTTCTGGAAGGTGAGAGCGTACATAATACCGAATTTTCCGCGCAAGGAATCTTGTTGATGGGCAGTGAATCCCACGGTATTCGTCCTGAGGCAGGACAATACGTCACCAACAAAATTACCATTCCAGCCTTTGGTGGTGCAGAGTCGCTCAATGTTGCTATGGCGACGGGCATCATCCTCGACAATATGCGTCGTCAGCACGGCCACTAAGCTTGGGTGAAGTGGAGCCACTTCACCTTACTATTCTATAGCTACTTATCGGCGCTATCACTTCCGCTGGCTGTGCTTAATAACTCGTTCAAGCCGCCGGCATTGTGCAACTGAGTAAAGCCTTGCGCCTGTAAATAGCGAAATGCTTGCCCAGAGCGGTTGCCACTTCGACAGTAGAGCACAATCGGTTGGTCTTTTGCCACGTGTGCGAAATGTTGCTCCAACTCTGCCAGAGGATAGTTGACCGCATTGTCGAGGTGGCCGGCTTGAAACTCCGGCGCGGTGCGAACATCCACCACCAGAGCGCCTTGTTCTATCCAGTGCCAACCTTGCTGAGCACGTTGGCTCGCATAGCTAACGGCGCTGAATAAAGACAGCGATAGCAGCGTAAGAGTGATCAATCTTTTCATCGGGCTTTCCTTGTTACTGAGTGCTTAAGTCCATCACAAAATTCTATCTTGGTTGGTCGCTTGTCGCGAGTATGATTTTCTACTGTCTATACTATCAATACTAGATCTTTGCTACTTTTCGGTGAGTACAAAGGGTATTGATTAGGGTAGGAAATCAGATGAATAAGATAATGATTACAGGGCTTGCTGCGCTGGGGCTAACTCTCTCTGCTTGGGTGATGGCGCTGCCGACGCCTAGCGGCGAACCCATCCTGTGGATTTCTGGCGCAATATCGGAAACCAACTCGGACAGTGTCGCTGCGTTTGATGAAGCCATGGTGAGTCAACTGCCGCAAGCCACTATTAATACCAACAACCACGTGGTTGAGAGCGTACTGGAGTATCAAGGACCAACACTGGAAAGTGTCCTAGAGCTGGTGGGTGCCAAAGGTGAGTCGGTAAAAGTGGTCGCTTGGGATGATTATGTGGTGTCTATTCCTGTTGCAGATATCACTAAATATCAAGTGCTGCTTGCCACACATGAGGCGGGAGAGCGGATGAGCATCGACGACAAAGGCCCATTTTTTGTGGTGTTTCCTTTTGCTGACCATCCTGAACTTCGCAACGATTACTACTACAGCTTGTCGGTATGGCAGGTGAAGGAGATTATCGTTGAGTAGTGAGATGAAGCCGATTGGCTCGTTATCAGGCCGTGTGTTTACCGCGATCGTAGCGACACTGGTTTCGGTGCTACTGATCATGATTGGTTACTTTTTTTATTCCGTTACCGAAATTCGCAATATCGCTCCGCAGCCCTATGTCACCATAGTGAACAACAATTTATCGGCCAAAGTGAAATTACTGTCGTTCAAAAATGAGCTGCTAGGATTTCAAAAGGCGCCCTCCAATCAGGCGCTGAGTCAACTCAAACTGAAAGCTCGAGTGCTGCGGGCCAGTATCCTGCAAGACTTTCAATCGAATCGTACTATTGAAGCGCATCAGCAATATGGCGATATCAAAAGGCTAACCGAATTAAGCTTAGAGATTGAAGGAGTATTTACTCGTATCGAGTCGGTCACCTTGGAGAGTCGTGCTCTACTCGACAACCTCTCTCTCCAGTTGAACGGTGTCTATTCTCGTCTTAACACATATTTGTCCAGTTTTGTCTCTGAGGTACAGAAGAATCAGATGCAGTTCTTGTTGTATAAAGAGAACCTGCACAACAAACAGTATCTCTATCTGGTCATCATTTTAGTCTGTTCACTACTTATGGTGGGGGTGATTTCGTGGATGTACTTGAACCAGAGTCGCTTGAGCCAACACTTGCGTGAGCAAACCCAAGCGATGCAACAAGCTAAGCTTTTGGCTGAGCAAAGTGCGACCACCAAGGCGCGTTTTCTTGCCAACATGTCACATGAGATGCGCACGCCGCTCAATGCCATTATTGGTCTTAGCCAAAAAGAGTATTACCTCGCAGCAGATCAACAAACTCGACATTTTCTAACCTTGATCAATAGCTCCGGCCAGCATTTACTTAAGTTAATCAACAGTGTTCTTGATATCAGTAAGATTGAGCAAGGCAAGGTCGCGCTGCATCTCGAGACATTTTTATTCAGCGAACTGGTGGCGGCATCGAAAACGATTTTCATCGACATGAATAAGCCGCAAGTCGAAGTCTTGTTCACTACCGATGCGGCGGAGGATTTTACCTTACGTGCCGACCAAACTAAGCTGCTGCAAATCATCAATAATATTAGCTACAACGCGGTTAAATTTACTCACCAGGGCTTAGTTGAGATCCGCCTCTCTGTGGATACTCAGCAGCAGTTGACCATAAAGATTAAGGATACCGGCATTGGTATGAGTGAGGAGCAACTGGGGCGGGTGTTTGAGGAGTTCACCCAAGCAGATGATTCCATCACTCGCCAGTATGGTGGCAGTGGTCTTGGGTTGTCGATCTGTCAATCTTTGGTCCAGCTGATGGGGGGACAACTTTCGGTCACCAGTCAGCTCAATCAGGGCACTGAGTTTGTCATTCAAATTCCGGTTGAGGTGGTCGAGCGACAACCTCTAATCGACATGCAACGCACTGCCTTGGCGGTGAATGTGGTGGCGCCGAATATCCATGCGCAGAAAGTCATTACCACTGAGCTGTCACAACTGGGTCTGTTTGACCCTGATGCCAATTTCACTGTCTATTATCAAAGCCATGAAGCCACGCTAGAGGCCGGCTTACAGCTGGTTCAAACGGAACATTTGCAAGGCTTATTGGTGGTTGCCGATCTTAATATGGTGGTTCCTGAGAGTGATGGTGTGGTTAAACTCACCAAACCTTATGACCTGTTCACTATGGTTGCGTCTTTACAGACAATGCAGTCAGGTATTGCTCACCCATCCAGCACCCAAACGCTCCACATCGGCGATCACGTCAAGGTGTTATTGGTTGAAGATATGCGCGTTAATCAGATTGTCGCCACTAAGATGCTGAGCCTGCTTGGGGTGAGTTGGCAAACGGCCAATAACGGTAAAGAGTGTCTTGATAAGCTGAAAAATGAACACTTTGATCTGGTGTTTATGGATATTCAAATGCCAGTGATGGACGGCATTCAGGCGCTTGAGCAAATTAAGCAGCAAGAATTGGCACCCGATACCGTCATTATTGCGCTGACCGCCAATACTTTCGATAGCGATGTCAGCGACTATCTTGAGCGAGGGTTTGCGGACGTGTTAGCCAAGCCATTTCAACTTGAGTCCATGGTCGCGATGATAAAACGGTACCTGCCGGCCTATCGCGCTGTGGTTTAACCTTTTATTTAACTCACTATGCGCAATCCATTGGCGCTGGGTCGATGAACTCGGCCCTTTAATGGCTTTTATACCATTTTTTATACTGTAACCATGAAAAAGAAAAAATAAACTTTCGAATGATGTCTCACTCGGATTACTGATAAAACTGTGTTAATAATTTGTAGCGCATTTTTGTCATTAACCATAACCCCTTGCTTTTCAAGGACCAAAATTTGCCCCACCCGTTGCTTTACCTTCTAAGTCGAAACAATGCGTAAAATATAAACCCCATACGGTATATAAATTTTTTGCGGCTTACTTGCGCGTTTGTGAAGTTATCTTCCATGTTATTGAAGCGATTTTTCGCAAAACACTTCCTATTGAGCGGTTGGGAAGAAAGGATGATTAGATAATGACAGGAATAAATAATGAACCAACAACGTCAATTGAGCTGGATGATTTCGGCAATTCTCGGCACCACTTTGAGCATGAGTGCTCACGCGGCAGAAATGGTCCAAGTGAATGATGATGCGCTACTACAGCAAGCACTTCAGGCGCAAACCAGCAGTGTCGCCTCGTCCGCTACAGGGTTTGCAGAAGTAAAGCGGGTGCAGCTTCCCAACGGTAAAACTAAAGTTCGTTACCAACAAACTCACCGTGGGGTGCCAGTTTTCGATACCGCAGTTGTCGCAACCTTAAGCCAAGATCAGCCAAGCCAAGTGTTTGGCACGATGGCCCAAGGTATCGAGGCGGATCTTGCTGTTATCGATCCGGTTTTGGATCAGAAACAAGCGATTGCTGCTGCCATCTCCGCTTTTCAGGGCCAAGCGGCCACCGTGCCCAGTGTGGAAAATGAGACAGCCAAGTTGATGATTAAGCTGGATGAAAATCAGGTAGCGCAAGTGGTGTACTTGGTGGACTTCTTTGTCGCGGCTGACGTACCTGAGCGTCCATTTTACTTCATTGATGCAACCACAGGCGCCGTGATTCAGCATTGGGATGGTTTGAACCATGTACAGGCGATAGGCACAGGCCCTGGAGGCAACATCAAAACAGGCCGCTACGAGTATGGAACCAATTATCCAGGATTTGTCATCGACAAGGTCGGTACCACCTGTACCATGAATAATAGCGCGGTAAAAACCGTGGATTTGAACAATGGGACCTCAGGTAGTACAGCGTTTAGCTATGACTGTCCGGATGACACCAATTACAATGACTACAAGTATGTGAATGGCGCCTATTCGCCGCTTAACGACGCCCATTACTTTGGTAAGGTGGTGTTCGACATGTACCAAGATTGGATGAACACAGCGCCACTTAGTTTTCAGCTAACCATGCGTGTGCATTATGGTACAGACTACGAAAATGCGTTTTGGAATGGCTCGTCGATGACCTTTGGTGATGGGAAGGACACCTTCTATCCACTGGTTGATATCAACGTCAGTGCGCACGAAGTCAGTCATGGCTTCACTGAGCAAAACTCGGGCTTGGTTTACCAAAATATGTCTGGAGGGATCAACGAAGCTTTCTCCGATATCGCTGGGGAAGCGGCGGAATACTATATGAAAGGCAGCGTTGATTGGGTAGTCGGTGCTGATATCTTTAAGTCTGAAGGGGGGCTGCGCTATTTTGAGCAACCTTCTAAAGATGGCCGCTCAATCGGTCACGCCTCAGATTACTATGACGGTATCAACGTTCACTACTCTAGCGGTGTTTACAATCGCGCCTTTTATCTGTTGGCAAACAAGGCCGGGTGGGACGTGCGTAAAGGCTTTGAAGTGTTCACTGTGGCCAATCAGCTTTACTGGACGGCAAACAGTACCTTTGACGCTGGCGCTTGTGGCGTAACGAAGGCGGCGCAAGACTTAGGCTACAGCGCTCAAGATGTCAAAGATGCCTTCAACACTGTGGGGGTCAATGCGAGTTGTGGTGTGATTGAGCCTGGCAATGAACTGAAAAAAGGCGAGCCCAAAACGGGCTTGAGTGGCAGCCGCGGTGAGCAAGACTTCTACACCTTTACTGTGGATAACGCCTCAAGCGTGAAGGTGTCGATTTCAGGCGGAACTGGAGACGCAGACCTTTACGTCAAAGCGGGTAGCAAGCCAAGCACCAGCAGCTATGATTGTCGTCCGTTTATGAATGGCAACTCAGAGCAGTGCCAAATCAATGCTCAGCCAGGAGTGACCTACCATGTGATGTTGCGCGGTTACTATACATACTCTGGCGTCACCTTACGTTTAGACTAAACAGCAAAAAGGCACCCTCGGTGCCTTTTTCTTATGTTGTCTTTTCTATTCGGTAACACTATACCTTAAAGCGGCCAACCAGTTCATACAGTTCATTGGCTCTTTGGTTCAGCTCCTGACTACCGGCGCGGTTTTCATTAGCGAGCGCTGCCGATTGTGAACTTTGATCGGAAATGACCACCACACGCTGTGATATTTCTTGACCGACCAAGCTCTGCTCCTCAGTCGCGGTCGCAATCAGCGAGTTCATGTCCATGATGGTTCCAATCGACTCTTGAATCTTAATTAAGGCTTGGGCGGCAGCGTTGGCTTCTTCTACGGTCGATTCACCGCGCTTCTGACTTGATTCCATCGCTTTAACGGCATCATCGGAGGCGGCTTTAAGCTGTTCGATCATCTGATGGATTTCGCCGGTACTGTCTTGAGTTCGACTCGCAAGCTTACGCACTTCATCGGCCACCACGGCAAAGCCTCGGCCTTGCTCACCAGCACGCGCGGCTTCGATCGCAGCGTTAAGAGCCAGTAGATTGGTTTGTTCGGCGATGTCTTGAATTACGGCGAGAGAAGAGGAAATGTTTTGTACATCGCCTTCTAGACGTGAAATCACACCATTCGCTTGTGACACTTCTTGCGCCAGTGCCTCAACTGAGTCTGCGGCTGAGTTAACGATGTGTTGCGCCTCTTTGGCGTTATCATCCGCTTGTTTGGCAGAATCTGCGGCTTGATTAGCGTTGTTTGAGATTTCACTCGCGGTGGTAGTCATCTCAGTCATGGCGGTGGCCACTTGTTCGGTTTCTTCACGCTGACCTGAGGCCAGTTCGTCCACTTTGGCTGCGCGCTGCGACATATCATTGGTCTCAGCCACTACCTGATGACCAACGTCGCTGACACTGCGAATAATGGTTTGTAGGCTGGCGACGAAGGCATTGAAGTTGCGGCTTAGTTTAGCAAATTCTGGTGCCTTGAAATCTTCCATACGGGCCGTTAAGTCCGCATCACCACTAGCAAAAGAGCTAATCGAAGCATCAAACATTTCAAGCGGTTTCATGATGGTGCGATTCACCGCCACTGCAAACACGCCAACGATGGCCGCAATGATGATACAGAACACCACAATCGCCGACAGTGTGGTTTGCAATGCACTTGTCGTCGCTTGTTCCATCTCTGCCACGATGGCGTCGATGTCATCGGTATAAAAACCCGTCCCGAGCATCACATCCCACTCTGGGATAAAGATGGAGTAACTGAGCTTAGGTAAGGCTTCGGTTTGTCCAGGTTTAGGGAAGTAGTAGGTGGTGAAATCACCAGTCTTAGCGTTGCGCAGTAAGTCTTGAATCAGGTAGTTGCCTTGCTTGTCTTGCAGGCTCCAAAAGTTCTCGCCAATGCCTTTGTCGCTTTTACCTACCGCGACACGCACCCCTTTGGAGTCATAGGCAAACACGTACCCTGACTCACCGTACTCCAACGTCTTGAGGGTTGGCAGCGCTTCTTCTAACGAGGCGCCGCGCTGAAGAAAGGGAGTAATGGCAGATTTTGCCATCTGAATGTAGTTTTTCAGCTCCTCCTTCTTCATGTTCATCATGTTGGAGCGTGTGACTTCGATCTGTTGTTGGTTAAGATCTGAAGTTTTTATGTAGGTCACCCCAAGCATACCTAGGGTGATCACAAGCAGTGGCACAAGAGCCAAAATATAGAGGCGGCTACGAATTGAAAGACTCATACAAACATCCTGTTATTGGTGCAAAGTGACATCATGTCTAGCAAAGCTGATCTAGCTACGATGTCCTGTTATTGGAATCATTGTTATAGACCAAAAGTTTATCTATTAAGATTAGCCAATTTATCGGCCAAGGAATGTGAGTCTTGAGTGATTTATGATTGCTATTGAGTTAGACATTAGTCCTATCTAACGAGAACATTGACCGTCCTCACATTTACTTTTACCTGTCAGTAACTTAGACCAACGGTATCGATTGCGCGCAAACCCTAGGTAAGCCCAATCTGCGAGAGGCTTGACCACCGACCAGCGCAAGGGGGCGTAGATCCACCCTTTGCCGACCAATTTCCACGCTTGGTAGGTAACGTCAAGGCCGAGTAACAGCGCGCCATCAGGGGTGAGCGCGTGTAGGATCTGGCCTGCTTTGGTTTTGTCGATATTGGGATAGTGGCGCATCTGTTCGCTCTGAATATCGACCAATTTTATCTGTTGGCGCGCGTCGTGACGTTGCAGTGCATCCATCTCTTTTACGCACAGTGGGCAGAAGCCGTCATAAAAAATGATCAGTTGGTACATAGTTTACTCCTTTGGCCTATTCTACGCGCCAAGACAGATGACTGATCAGCAAGTGGGGCTTTTAGATTGTTATCGTAGTTTAAGCACTATGTTTGCCATAGTGGAGACTCAGTCATAGCGATTAATAGTAGGGCAGTGACTTGGCTTGTGCTACACTCGCCGACCTTTCCGTTTCTTTAAGAGAATATCCCATGAGCCTGAAGCAAGAACTACAGAACCTAAACAATCGCATTGATACCTGTCAGCGTAAGTTGGAGGCTGCCAAAGGGCGTGGTGATCAGGAAATGATCAGTAAGTTTACCGACGAACTGGAAAAGCTCAGTAAAAAAGCCAGTGCGACTCAACATAAGTTGAAGTACGACATGAATAAAGAGCGTAAGAGTCTGCTGGATATGCCTTTCTCTCGCCCAATTACCAAAGCTGAGCAGGCTGATATGGGCAAGCTAAAGAAATCAGTAAAAGGGCTAGTGGTGGTGCATCCGATGACAAAACTGGGCAAAGAGCTACGCCTTGAAGTGATGACGGGCTACGCGCCGAAAAAGTTTTAAAAAAAAAGCGCCGACTGGCGCTTTTTTTCTAATTAGCAACCTTAGTAACCCATCAATTGCAGCAGATTCTCGGCGGTTTTTATCGCCTCTTTACGATTGGCAATATTGAGCTTTTGGTACAGATTGCGGATATGCGTTTTAATCGTGGTGCCAGCCACGTCAAGCTCTTGCGCAATTTGCTCGTTGCTAAACCCGGAATAGATTAACCCCAACACCTGCCATTCGCGCTGAGTCAGAGGGCTGGTGCGCACCAGTTCTGGAATATTGGGGTGATTGACCAGCTTTTCGACAAACTCTTCGTCAAAGTGAATCGAGCTGCTTCGTTGATTGGTTGAGATGTCTTTCAACAGCTGCTGAGCTCGATGACGCTCTAAGTCGCCAAGATCATGTTTGTTGTTGAGCTTTTCAAGGATATGCCCAATCTTGTCACCGTCGACTAGGAAGTTACCCAGCATGCCGGTTTGATTGGTCAGTTCGAGCGCTTGCTTGAGGTACTGCTGTGCATTGGCTTCATCTTGCTGAGATATCGCCAAAACCGCTTGCACGATGAGATTGCGGTTGGTGTCGGTCAATAACTCGTTTTCGCTTGCCTGTTGTTGAATAAAGCTCAGCGTTTCACTCGCATCATCAAACTTGCCTAGCGCAATCTGAGCGCGGGCAATGTTGCGCCACTGCAACTGAGTAAAGTGGTTACACGCTTGCTCGGGGCGCACCGTGGTTTCAAGCCACTGGGCGATCGATTCCAAATCGCCACGTGCCTGCCAAAATAAAATCAAAGAGAGCGAGGCATTGGCAGTCCAGTCAACGTGATAGGTAGACTGTTTGAGCAGATGAATAATTTGATCGATAAATTTACCCGCTTTGTCTATCTCGCCACGACCAATGGCGATACGTGCCAACATCGAGTAACTATGTAAGTGCTTACTCGGGCTATGGTTGCCGAGCACATCGAGCCCCTTATAGGCGCACTCTTCAGCTTCATCGAGACGATTCCAACACCACAAAATTTGCGCGCGAACGCGCAGCAAGAATTCGTGCAGCGGGACTTGATGCAGTTGCTGCTCTTCGATCAGTTTGAAGGCATTGTCCTGTACTTCATAGGCAGCTTGCACATAACCTTGAGCAATCAAGATTTCACTTTGTTGTAGCATTGCCCACAGCGCCTGATGGTAAACCTGATACTGGCGCGCCAGCTTCTCTGTTTGCTGCATCATAGGCAGAGCGCGGCTTAGATGGCCTAATACGTGATTGACTTCACCGACCACCGAGGTGGCGACGATGCGGCTGCGGTAGATGGTGGAGTCGAGTTGACTAAGCGCGAGCTCGGCCAACTCCAGAGCTTGCTCGGGCTCGTTGCGGTTGATCGCAACCTGAGCACGCAATGCGTTGAACTCACCTTGCTCTTTGCTGCTCAGTACCACATTGAGCTTGGCCATTTGCTGGTCGGCTTTGGATAGTAGGTCGCTGACATCGTTGTAGCGGTGTTGGCTTTGCGCTAACCAGGCTTGCAGCATACACAGCTTCGGCTCACTGTAGAGCTGTTCTGTCGTCAGGGAGTTGATCGCTTTTTCAAGGGTTTGCAGTTCACCGCTGTTGAACATGTTCCAGCCATACTGGCTCAAAATATCTGCGGTGAGTTGGCTATCGCGCGCTTCTTGCGCATGACGCAGTGCTTGGTGCGGTGAAGACAACTTAAGCCAAGCCGTAGCGGCTTTTCTGTGTAACAGCTTTTCTTGTTGAGGGATACGCGCCGTCCGCTCGTGAGAGAGGAATTCTGCGAACAGGTTATGGAAACGGTACCAGTTTTGCTCTCCCTCAAGCGGATGAATAAACAGACCAAATCGGTTGAGGGATTCAATCATGCTCAGCGCATCTTCACGTTCGGTGAGCTCAGAGACCAACTGGTCGTTGAAATGATCAAGCACTGAGCATTGCAGTAGGAACTGCCGAGTCTCTTGATCTAACAGATCGAACACCTCTTCTACCAGGTAGTCCCACAGGTGCGCGTGGTTAAACTGTGAGAAGGACTCGGCCGATTGGGCGAGGGTTTTGTGCTGATGTTGAGCCTGTAGTGCGATCAACTGCAGTGCTGATGGCCAGCCTTCAACATAGTTGCGCAGGTTGTTCGCGGTGGTGTCATCAATGCCGTCACTGACGCGCTGATTAAAGAAACGCGTCGTCTCTTCGGTGTCAAACGCCAGCAGCTCATCGCCGATCTCTATCATTAAGTCGCGAACGCGCAGGTTGGCAGTGCCGAGTGGCGGGGCTGCGCGACTGGTGACAACTAAGGTCAAATTATCTGGCATGTGTTTGAGGAAAAAGCGCATCGCTTCGTGTATTTCGTCATCGGCGATCAGATGGTAGTCATCCAGCACCAAATAACACTCTTGATGAAAGTTTGACATCTCAGTAAACACTTCACCAAACAGCGAGTGCAGAGACGAAAACTGACGCTTCTCGGCCAGCTTTTGCGAGCTTGGACAGCTTCCATCGGTGGCTTTGTTCAGTGCTTTCAGCAAGTAATTGATAAAACGAAATGAGTCGTTGTCGCTCTCATCTATGCTATACCAACCGACATTGGGTTTATCCGACAGCCATTGTGCGGCCATGGTGGTTTTGCCATATCCAGCAGGGGAGCGGAGCAGCACCAACTTGTAAAAAGGCGCTTGTTGCAATAAATCAAGCACTCTTGGTCGTACGATCGCGTTGTGCAGTCGGCCCGGGCGCGTTAATTTCGAAGGAATCCACATCGTCTTAATCCCAATTTGATGTCCTGCTGGTCATCACTCAATCACTCGGATGGAGTGAAGGCGATGTTGAGCAAAATCTGTTCAATTTAGCGTGTTGCTATGAATAGTACTGGAGATCAAAAGCAACAGTTATTGATCAGCTGTCGGTTTTTCGCATATTTCACACTTTGGCTTCCTCTACGCCCTGTATTTGTGATGCTGGTCACTTATTGCTGGGTAATAAACTGTGTTCTAACTCTCTATCTGCACCGATAAGCGTGAAAGTTGCACTCAAAACAAAAACATTCTGTGACAAAGTATACATTTTCACCAAATAGATATTCTCCGCAACATGTATCTTTAATACGTCAGAGCTAGGCTAAATTCGTTGATGGTGTGATCTTAGTCACCCGAGCTCAGGCGTAGCGATTTTTTAATGAGAGTTGGATCACTGAGCCTATGGATATACACCCTCTACGCCCTGTTTCCTCCTCCTAAATTGGTGGCTAGGTGGGAGGATGTTTTACTGAGCGTGTCAATGCACGATATGGCACAGATGGATTAAAACCAATAAGTGAGATTTCTCTAATGAAACCTACGCAACAGAAAAATTTTGATAAGGCTTCGTTTCAAGCCGATGTGAAGATGCACCTTTCTGCGACTTACGCGAAAACAGTGGAAACCGCGACTTCACGTGAGTGGTACCTTGCCATGGGCAAAGCGCTGGCTGAGATCACCACACTTGATCTTCTAAAGACTGAGCAAGACCCAAAAATCAAAAACGCCAAAAGCGTTAACTACCTTTCTCTTGAGTTCTTGATTGGCCGCTTGACAGGTAACAATCTAATTAGCCTTGGTCTGTACGATCAAATCACGGATGCGATGGCTGAACTAGGGCAAAACCTAACGGATTTGCTAGAAGAAGAGCGCGACCCATCATTGGGTAACGGTGGTTTGGGTCGTTTGGCGGCGTGTTTCATGGATTCATGTGCAGCACAAGAGTTCCCAACGGTCGGTTACGGCCTGCATTACGAATACGGTCTATTCAAGCAATCATTCGAAGAAGGTCGTCAGAAAGAAACACCAGACGCGTGGCGCGGTGTAGAAGGTTACCCTTGGGAAGTCGCGCGTCCCGAATTGGCGCAAGAAATTGGCTTCTATGGTCACGTAGAAGTGACGCACGAAAACGGCCGCGAAGTACGTAAATGGGTACCAGGTATGACAGTAAAAGCGATGCCTTGGGATCTGCCAATCGTAGGTTACGAGTCAGACACGGTTTACCCGCTTCGTCTTTGGGAATGTCAGGCGATTGCGCCATTCTCGCTAGCCAGTTTCAACAACGGCGACTACTTTGAAGCTCAGCACGCATTGATAGATGCGGGCAACATCACCAAAGTACTGTACCCAAATGACAACCACGAGAAAGGCAAAACACTGCGTCTAATGCAGCAGTACTTCCACTCAGCAGCGTCGGTACGCGATATTTTACGTCGTCATGAAGCGGCTGGCTTCGCTTTGGCTGATCTACCAAAGCAAGAGACTATTCAGCTTAACGATACTCACCCAACCATCGCTATTCCAGAGTTGATGCGTATTTTGATTGATGAAAAAGGTCTCTCTTGGGAAAAAGCGTGGGAAATCAGCTCACAAACCTTCGCTTACACTAACCATACTCTATTGCCAGAAGCGCTAGAGACTTGGCCAGAGTCGCTAATCCAGCGTCTACTTCCTCGTCACATGGAAATCATCTTCGAAATCAACCACCGCTTCCTCCAAGAAGTTCGCGCAATGTGGCCTGGTGATGGTGAGAAACAAGCTAAGCTGTCTATCATCGAAGAAGGTTTCAACCGCATGGTTCGCATGGCTAACCTATGTGTAATCGGTTCTTACGCGGTAAACGGCGTAGCGGCACTGCACTCTGAGCTAGTTAAGAAAGATCTATTCCCAGAGTTCCACGAGATGTTCCCAACTCGTCTGCATAACGTAACGAACGGTATCACGCCACGTCGTTGGTTGAAGTTCTGTAACCCAGGTCTATCTAAGCTAATCACTGACAAGGTGGGCAGCGAGTGGCCAGCGAAACTTGAGCAGCTAGAAGGCATTGCGAAGTACGCTGATGACGCCAAGTTCCAAAAAGAATTCATGGCGGTGAAAAAAGCCAACAAACAGCGCCTTGCTGATTGGGTTAAAGAGAACATGGGTATCGAGCTCGATACTAATGCTATCTTTGATGTGATGATCAAGCGTCTGCACGAGTACAAACGTCAGCATCTCGATCTGCTACACATCTTGTCTCTGTACCATCGCATCATCAACGAACCTGGCTTTGAATGTACGCCACGCGTCTGTTTCTTTGGCTCTAAAGCGGCGCCAGGTTACCACTTAGCGAAAGAGATTATTTTCGCTATCAACAAGATCGCTGACAAGATCAACAACGACCCACGCGTTGGCGACAAACTGAAAGTGGTCTTCATCCCTGATTACCGTGTCAGCATGGCTGAAATGCTCATCCCTGCTGCTGACGTTTCTCAACAAATCTCGCTAGCGGGTAAAGAAGCGTCAGGTACTGGTAACATGAAGATGGCACTAAACGGTGCACTTACGATTGGTACCATGGACGGCGCGAACGTTGAAATTCGCGAAGAGGTGGGTGATGACAACATCTATATCTTTGGTCTTGAAGTGGATGAAGTCGTGGCACTGAAAGCCGCTGGCTACAACCCTTACGACTACTACCATGCAGACCCACTGCTGAAAGCGTCACTCGACCTCTTGCTCGGTGATGAGTTCACACCAGGTCAACCTGGCTTGCTACGCGCAACATACGACAGCTTGCTAGATGGTGGTGACCCATACCTATGTTTGGCTGACTTTGCTTCTTACGTGCAAGCGCACGAAGCGATGGCCCAACAGTACCAAGACCAAGCAGGTTGGGCGAAGAAGGCGATACTCAACACTGCATTGGTCGGCAAGTTCACCTCTGACCGCTCAATTCGAGACTACGTGAACAATATTTGGAAACTTGAAGCGGTGAAACGCTAAACAAGCCAACAAAAGCCAAGGCCCTCGTGCCTTGGCTCTACTTCTTTTAGATATAAGATTACCCTACATTTTGAAGGTATAAGCAGTCCTTCGGAGAGAGCGATGAAACAACAAAACGCATTAAAACAAGTCGCTGAAATGGCGAGAATTGCCGACAGCTACGTGAGCGCGTGGGGCGATGAAGCGAAGGTTTCAGAAGAGACCATCCGCCGCCTACTAGCCTCGCTAGGTTACGATACAACCAATGACGAAACACTTCTGAAATCGGCGGAGAAAAAGCACAAAAAAGATGTGCTCGAACCGGTACTCGTGGTACGTGATGGTGAGCCTGTGGAAGTCTCCCTTAACCTAGGAGTCAGTGCTAGAGAGAGCGAGTTTAGCTGGCGTCTAGATACGGAGCAGGGAGAGGTACTTGAAGGCTATCTTCAGTCGCAAATCGTGCGCGATGAGCGCAGTGAGGGTGGCCCTTTAGTGTTTGCACTACCAAGTGATATTGCTTGGGGTTATCACAAGCTAACTGTTATGCGTAAGCGCCGCAAAGCGCCGTATGAGATGACGTTAATTGTGACGCCACGCGCTTGTTACAAACAAGATGCGATTGAGAGTGGCAAAAAAATGTGGGGCCCAAGTGTCCAGCTATACACTTTGCGTACTCAGCACAACTGGGGCATTGGTGACTTTGGCGACTTGAAACAGTTCGTGGCGGACATTGCGTCCCGTGGTGGCGACTTCGTTGGCTTGAACCCGATCCATTCACTGTTCCCAGCGAATCCGGAAGGCGCAAGCCCATACAGTCCGTCATCGCGTCGCTGGTTGAATATCCTGTATATCGATGTCAGCTCAGTGCCTGAATTTGCATTGAGCATTGAGGCGCAGCAGCGCGTCGGTAGCGCTGAGTTCCAACAACGTTTGCAAAAAGCGCGTGACTCTCACTGGGTCAACTACACCGAAGTGGCGGATCTTAAGTTGAACGTGCTGCCTTTGCTGTTTGACGAGTTCAAAACGCGTCACCTTGACAAGAACACCGAACGCGCACAGAAGTTTTTAGCCTTTGTTGAGGAAGGTGGTGATAGCCTGCTGCATCAAGCGGCGTTTGATGCCCTTCATGCTAAGCTCCATGCCGAAGACCACAATGTGTGGGGCTGGCCTGTTTTCCCAGAAGAGTATCGACAATTTGATAGCAGTGCTGTCACGGCCTTTATCGAAAAAAATCAAGATAAAGTCCATCTTTACATGTACTTGCAGTGGATTGCCGACATTCAAATCAAAGAAGCGCAAGCTTTGGCTGAAGAGAAAGGCATGTCAGTCGGCTTATATCGAGATCTCGCGGTAGGGGTTGCCGATTCTGGTAGCGAAACTTGGGCTGACGACGGAAATCTGGTGATGGACGCCAGCATTGGTGCGCCGCCGGATGTGCTTGGCCCACTTGGTCAAAACTGGGGTCTGCCTCCACTCAATCCACAAGTTCTGCACGCAACCAGTTATGATGCTTACATCAAGTTATTGCGTGCCAACATGAAGCATTGTGGCGCATTGCGTATCGACCACGTGTTGGGCTTGCTGCGTTTATGGTGGATTCCAAAAGGTGAAAACGCGACACAAGGCGCGTACATCTACTACCCAGTCGAAGATATGCTGGCGATTCTAGCCCTAGAATCACATCGTCATCAGTGTAGCGTGATTGGTGAAGATTTAGGGACAGTGCCGGACGAAATCGTCGATATTTTGCGTGATGCGGGTGTCCATTCGTACAAAGTCTTCTTCTTCGAAACATCTGAAGACGACGGCGGTTACATCTCTCCTGTTCACTACGCAGAGCAGTCGATGTCGGCTTTATGTACTCACGATATGCCGACTCTACGTGGTTTCTGGCATTGCGATGACCTAAAAATGGGCGAAGAGCTTGGCCTGTACCCAGATGCAGAGCAATTAAAAGGGTTGTTTGCAGACCGCCTTGAGTCTAAGCAAGGCATTCTAGACTCCGTCGCTTGGCACGGTTACCTGCCAGAAGGTGTAGGACGAGATGCGCAATACGTACCTATGGACTCGTATCTTGCAGAAGCGTTGCAGCTGCATGTGGCGGCGGGCGCATCAACACTGTTGAGTGTTCAATTGGAAGATTGGTTAGAAATGGACAAACCTGTCAACATTCCTGGCACGGTTGATGAGTACCCGAACTGGCGTCGTAAGCTGTCAATGAACCTGGATCAAATCTTTGCTCATGAAGGGGTCAACCGGATTGCACATAAGCTGACTGAAGTAAGAGCAAAAGCGAGTAAATAATGCCGATGTTGCAGAGTGAACATAGAAAATTTAAGGCTATATCACTCTATGTAGAGCAGGAATTCGGTAAACTAGAATCATGCTAATCAAGCCCGCTATTTAGCGGGCTTTTTCGCTTATTTGACCCGCTATTCTCTCTGTGTACCATTCAGTTATGCTCAGGGTAAATAGCACCATCAGCGCCGGTTTTCGGCCAGAAAGTTAGGTTAGGGAGAGGACGACTTGAAAGCAACAACGTTAGATAAGGCAACAAAGATATATAACCAACTTTCGCATGCGACATTTGCAGATCCTTTCTCTTTTATCGGTCCTTATATCGACCCAAAACAAGGGGCGCTCAGGGTATGGATGCCAGGTGCCGACAAAGTTGAGTTGGTGATTGATGAGGAGCGGATAGAGTTAGAACGCGAAGATGCGTCGGGGTTTATTTTAAAGCAGCAGCGTGACTTGCACTTAACCCATTATTTGTTAGCGGTAGATTGGAACGGCACCGAGCAGTTGGTCGATGATCCTTACCAATACCACAACATCTATGCGGAGTATGACGATCTGCACACGCCAAAAGAAATGTATAAGCACATGGGCTCGCAGTTCGTGACATTAGAGCGTGATGGTAAGCAGATTTCGGGGATACGCTTTTTGGTTTACGCGCCGCACGCGTCGGCATGTAGCTTAGTCGGTGAGTTTAATCAGTGGGATGGTCGCCGTACGCCGATGCAGCGTCTTGACTATGGTATTTGGGGGATTTTTATTCCCAATTTGCCAGAGGGAACTCAATACAAGTTTGAGCTTAAGGGGCCTAACGGTGAAGGGCTGCCGCACAAAGCCGATCCTTGGGGCGCTTACGCAGAGCAGTACCCCTCATTTTCATCTGTGACTTATGATCACAGTCGTTATCAGTGGCAAGATCAGCAATGGCAGCAGCGTCCAGTCACAGAGAAACGCAAGCAAGCTTTGTCTTTTTATGAGCTACACCCTGGCTCTTGGCGTCGCGCCGCAAACGGTGATTTCCTCAATTATCGAGAGTTGGCCGACCAATTGATCCCTTATCTGGTCGACATGGGCTACACCCATGTTGAGTTGATGCCGGTTTCTGAACACCCATTTTATGGCTCTTGGGGCTACCAACCGGTTGGACTGTTTGCACCAACCAGTCGTTACGGTTCGCCGGATGACTTTAAGTACTTCGTTGACCAATGCCACCAAGCAGGACTTGGTGTGGTGCTCGATTGGGTACCAGCACACTTCCCGTCAGATGATCATGGCTTAGCCAACTTCGATGGCACACCTTTGTTCCACGATCCCGACCCTCGTCGTGGCTGGCATCAAGACTGGAACTCTTACATTTACGATCTTGGCCGTGAGCACGTACGCCGTTTCTTGGTTTCTAATGCGCTGTATTGGTTTGAACAGTTCCATATCGATGGTATCCGTGTCGATGCGGTGGCGTCGATGCTCTATCTCGACTATTCACGCAGCCATGACCAATGGGTACCGAATGTCGATGGCGGAAACGAAAACTATGATGCTATCGCCACCCTGAAGTGGATGAATGAGGAAGTGTACAAATACTTCCCTAACGCGATGACGATTGCAGAAGAGTCCACTGCGTTTCCAGGTGTTTCTGCACCGACGTTTATGGGCGGCTTAGGGTTTGGTTTTAAGTGGAATATGGGTTGGATGCACGACTCGCTCTCCTATATTCAACAAGATCCTGTTCATCGCAAATACCATCACGATACCATCACCTTCCCGCTTGTTTATGCACATAGTGAAAACTACGTGTTGTCGTTATCCCACGATGAAGTGGTGTATGGCAAAGGTTCGATTCACAATAAGATGCCGGGTGATGAATGGCAGCAAACCGCCAACTTACGTGCCTATTTGGGTTATATGTATGCGCAGCCGGGTAAAAAGCTTAACTTTATGGGGGCGGAGTTTGGTCAAACCGGTGAGTGGAATCACGATGACCAATTACAATGGTTCTTGCTTGATTTTGAACGTCACCAAGGTGTGCAGTCGCTAACACGTGATCTTAATAAGCTTTATACCAGTGAAAAAGCCTTGTATGAGCTCGACAGTGAGCCGCGCGGTTTTGAATGGCGTCTACAGGATTCGGCCGATGCGTCTATCTTAGCTCATGAACGTTTGAGTGATAGTGGTGAACGCATTTTGGTGATCAGTAACTTTACTCCGGTACCACATGATGCGTTCCGACTTGGTGTCCCAATCAAGGGCACTTATCAGTTGCTACTCAATACCGATGATGCCAAGTACCACGGTAGTGGTTATCAAGTGCTGGATACGGTCAGCAGCGAAGCGAAAGAGAGTCAAGGTTTAGCTCAGTCGCTGACACTGAAGATTCCACCGTTGGCTACCGTGTTCTACAAATTGAAACTGAGTTAAACGAAATGAGTTAAGTGAAATAATGCCCAGCGTTAACGCTGGGCATTTTTTTATTCATTGATGCCGGGGTGAGTCAGGCCTTGATAGTCAGCCAGCTGTTGGCGCAGGCCTTCAAAAGTTTTTCGTGCACTCGATTTGGCTAACTTATTGACCAACCAATTCGGCAGTGCACCACCTGGGTTCGCATACGCCCGATACTCTACCATAGTGGTGCCATCATTGATCTTTTGAAGCGTCCAGCGCGCGTCGACCTCGCGGATACGAATGTAGCCAGCTTGCTCCGCCACTGCCGAATCGGGAGCGTCTTGGATGTGCAATATTAATCCCAGCTCATCTTGCCAATATTTCGAGTAGGTCACCATATCGCGATCTCTGGCTGGCCAGGGCGCTTTAAACTGGGTGTAGACGATGTTTTCGTTTGCTGAGATTTGCTCCACTACTTCACTGTGGCTGACGTTATCTACCCAGCTTGGCACATTATCGGTATCTTCAAGTAAACGTAAAAAGGCACTATAGCTGGTTGGGGTGAACATTCGAGCGCGTATTTCGACCAAGCCTTGTTTGTGTTCACGCCAATATACTGATATTCCCTCTCTGTCACTATCAAACTGCCAATGAGTGCTGGCGTGCACCGAGTGGCAGAGCAAAAAAGGCAAGATCAATAGGGAAAGGCTTGTCCATAAGCGTGGCATACCGGTTCTCACATCGTCCATTATTATCACCAGAGTAAAACAACCGCATCCGATTGCCTAGTGATTGACCCGCCCACGCAATGACTTAGTTTGTGATTTGATGTTTTTGCTTTTTAGGCGTCGTTCTTTGGATGCACGGGTTGGCTTGGTTTCGCGGCGTTTCTTCTGCACCACCATCGCGGAGCGGATAAGCTCCGCCAAGCGATTGAGGGCATCCTCTTTGTTCTGTTCTTGAGTACGAAACTGCTGCGCTTTAATAGTGATGACCCCCTCTTTAGACAGACGAGAATCATTGAGCGCGAGAATACGTTGTTTGTAGATGTCCGGTAAGGTCGAGTGTTTAACGTCAAACTGCAGATGAATCGCTGAGGAAACCTTGTTGACGTTCTGACCTCCGGCCCCTTGTGCGCGAATGGCAGTCAGTTGGACTTCCCAGGATTGCAGGGTCACGGTGTTAGATATGGTTAGCATCAATAGTTAGCTATCGGCAAAAAAGCCATTGTAACCCATTTGCCGTGGGTGACTCTAATGGTGCACGCAAATGATTTTGTCAGGCTCGCTGTTGACAAGGAACAGGCAAGCAACTCAGAGAAAGACAACGCTCGCCCCGCTCAATGCGGGGCGGATGCGGTTAGACAAGCGTCGCCGCGGTTTGATCGCCCATCGCGAATAATCGGTCTAAGATCTTTTCCCCATCTGCACGCAGCCCGTTATGCTCATACTCGTTGGTAATCCAGGCTTTGGCGTTAGGTATCAAGGCTAGGGTTTCGCGGCTGATGTCCATTTCAACAAACATGTCGTCTGCGTAGACTGCGCAGCTAACTGGCACTGAGTTACGCGCCAGTACGTGTTCATGGTATAGAGCAGGCCAATCCTGCTTCGCTGCCAACAGTTCGGCGGCTTGTTTGAGCGGCTGCAAGTTTTTGTATTGGTCAAACATCCAAGGGAACACCATTTCACCGGTAAAGTAGAAAGGCTGCCCTTTTTGATAGTTGAACTCAGGCAGGCTTTGGCGAATGCGATGCGCGCTCCACTGTGAGGCGAAACCTTGGCAGTAAATAGATTCATGGAGAATCGCGTAGATAGGATTGGTTTGAAATCCTTGTTCCATCAACATATTACTGAGAAATTCCTCGCGCAGTTGTGCTTTACCGTTGACCTCAATCAGAGCGTTTTCAAGCGCATAGTAGGTCGGGAGGAATGAATCTGACACGCCGAAGTTGATGCCCAACTGTTGGAACTGCTCGACAGTAAAGCGCTGGCCGTTGGGCAGATACTCTTCATGCTCAAGCAAGTGGTCGGCAATTTGCTGACACAACAGCTGCGCTTGGGGAAACTGCTGAAAAAACGCTCGGTTTTTCTCCATGGTGCGTTTGAAGGTGGCGCGATAGACATCATCCGGATGACGAGAGAGGGAAGGCACCCCGCCTGTGATGTAACTGCGAGTTAAACTCTCCGGAAACATCGATAAGTAGGTCAGTGAGCAAAAGCCGCCAAAGCTCTGTCCCAGAATGGCCCATTGTTCGATGCCAAACTGTTGGCGAATCAACTCGGCGTCACGCACGATATTATCGGCACGAAAATGCGCTAGGTAATCGGCTTGTTGTTGCGGTGACAAATGAGCCAAGGTTTGCTGATTAATCACACTACTATTGCCAGTGCCACGCTGATCGAGGAGCAAGACTCGATATTGCTGCAAGGCGCGTTTTACCCAGCCGTTGTTGCCATTTTGTCGTGGCGACGGGAACCCCGGACCGCCCTGAAAGTAAACCAGCCAAGGTTTGTTTTGTTCGCCATCACTGGTGAGTTTGAGCTCACGGGCAAAGACGGTAATCGTGCCTTTGCTGGCGTCAGAGTAATCAAGCGGTGCGGTAAAGGAGTGCGGAGTATAAGTGACTCCAGCATCAGTAAAGGATAGTGCGTTCATTGTGTTGTTTTTGCATCCGTGACGGTAGGAGCCGCTAGTTTAACGTGTTGTTTAGCGCAGACCAATGCTCTTGGGGCAAAGGCTCTTATTCAAAATTTTTGAACGAGAGGCTCTAATCTACACGCTCATCTTTTATTTCTGTTGGCTTAGACTTATCCCATACCAATTAGGGAGGACAAGCTATGAGCGTGATGCGTAGTGTCAATCAAATCATCAGAACCCATGCCACTTCAGATGGCGATGGCGTTAAAATTCAACGTGTCGCTGGGTTCAATAATCAGCAGTTTTCACCTTTTTTGATGGTGGACGAACTTAAGTCTGACCAGCGTGCAGATTATGTTGGTGGCTTTCCTCCACACCCTCATCGAGGCATTGAAACCTTAACCTATATGCTCAAAGGCCATTTCCAACATCGTGACCATATGGGCAACGTGGGTGAATTAAGAACCGGTGGCGCGCAATGGATGGCGGCGGGACGCGGCGTGATTCACAGTGAAATGCCGATTATGGAAGAGGGCGAGCTACATGGTTTCCAAATTTGGATTAACCAGCCTGCTCGCGACAAAATGAAGCCAGCTCAATACCACGACTTTCAACCGGAGACGATTACTGAACATCAAAGTGATCATACTGGGTTGCTGCGCGTACTAGCAGGTAACATTGTCGCCAATGAGCAAGAATTGGCCGGCCCACTGGACAAAACCGGTGTCGATCTCAGTGTCACAGACTGGCGAGCCAATTCAGGACAGCAACTGACTCTGACAGTGCCGGAGACACACAACATGATGGTGCTTAGCTATCGTGGTGACATTCAGATTGGCACACAAACAGTCAAACAAGGTGAGCTGGCCTTGTTAAGTAAAGGCGGCAAAGTGGAACTGTCGACACAAGCTGACAGCGGCGCGTTGATCTTTGCTGGAGAGCCGATCGATGAACCTGTAGTCCACTATGGCCCATTTGTGATGAACAGTATGGCTGAAATCGAACAAGCAGTTCGAGACTACAACATGGGGTTATTTGAAACTTACTAAGTCGCCAGCCCAGCGCACAATTTGATTGGGGTCGCTGTTCGACCTCGCCAACACAAAAGCCAACTATCCACTGCCAGTTGTTTTTGTTTTGCCGCACCTTTTTAGGCGCGGCTTTTTTATGGTTGCAATATCGTTCAATACTTGAGGCTCCCGTCGTCCTACGCTGATGGCAAATAGGAGGAGTCGATGAATAATATTGTAATCGCGATGTTTGCATTTGCCTTAGTCGGTGCAGCAACGCCGGGTCCGGTCAACTTATTAGCGACCACGACTGCCATGCGAAGCGGTCACCGAGAAGCGGCAAAATTGGTTGTTGGGGCGTCAGTCGCTTACGCCATCGTAGTGTTCGTTTGTGGGCAATTGATGCAGCAAATCATCGATTGGCTGCCAGCGTTAAGTCTCTTTATGCGCTGGTTCGGTAGCGCTTTTTTGCTTTATTTGGCTTATCAAATATTCACTGCGCCCGTGGGTGACCTAACTCAGAAGTCATCTTCGTTATCAGGCTGGTGGGTAGGTTCGCTTAGCCAGATGCTCAATCCCAAAGCTTGGTTAGTGGCAATGTCGGGAGTGAGTCTCTACGTGTTTGGGCAACAGTCTCCTCAGCAGTGGTTGTGGATCTTTACGCTTGTTTCTCTGATCTGCTGCCTTATTGGCGTTGGTTTATGGGCGATGGCTGGTCGGTGGTTGGCCAATTATCTTCATCAGCCCAGTCGTCAAATTGCCTTTAATCGGTTTATGGCGACCACACTCGCGCTATCTGTTAGCATGATCTGGTCGAGTTAGCGCAAAGGAGCTGCGTATGAAGCGAGATAACAGCGCACATTTTAAGCAAAGCACTATGGTGCCTTGGATAGAGTTGCGAATCGCAAATCATAGTAGTGCGTGCTATCAAGCCCACTCCCACGATGAATTTTCATTCGGTCTTATCCAACATGGACGCGCGCAATATCATAATCATCATCATCGCCACCATATCGGTAAAGGTGATTTGGTCACGATTAATCCTGCGGATGTACACGCCTGTAATCCTGAAGCAGGCCTTTGGTCCTATAGTATGTTGTTTGTTGATGCGGAGCAGATGGGGCGGGTGCAGCAAGAGATCAGTGACAACCATCGCCACGACTATCTGCCCTTTCGAGCGGCATTTGAACGTGACCCCGAGCTCAAACACAGGTTTGTTTGTCTGTTACACGATGTGCAGTCTGATGCCAGCCAAATGCAAATCGAAACTCGTTTGTACGATTTTATCGCAGCAACATTTGGTGATACCAACCAGGCGTTCAGACAGATGCCGACCCCAGACATCCAAAGGGTGAGAGAAAAGCTGCTTGATGATGTCAGTAGCGTACATCAACTGGATCAACTTGCAGAGGAAGCGCAGTTGAGTCGCTATCAGTTGTTACGCGCATTTAAGCAATATTATGGTCTTCCACCTCATGCTTACTTGATGGACGAAAAAATCAAACGCGCAAAAGTGATGCTCAAGTCGGGTGAGGGTATTGTCGATATCGCTCATGCATTAGGGTTCGCCGACCAAGCGCACTTCCAGCGCCAGTTCAAAAGGAAAATCGCGGTAACGCCAAAATACTACCAGTCGCATTTTGTTGAGAGTTGAAAAAAGCCAGTCGAAGAATGACTGGCTTTTGGCTTTTGCTAAGCGCTCTGTTTGGTGTCTTCTTCGTTGCCGATAAAACCACCGGTCTGATGCGCCCAGAGCTGAGCATAAATCCCGCCTTGCTGGACGAGCTCTTGGTGGGTGCCTTGCTCAACGATATCGCCCTTATCAAGCACGATGAGCCTATCCATCGCGGCGATAGTCGATAAACGGTGCGCAATGGCGATCACAGTTTTGCCTTGCATAAGTTCGTTGAGGCTCTCTTGAATCGCCGCTTCAACCTCTGAATCGAGCGCAGAGGTGGCTTCATCTAAGATCAGCAGCGGCGCGTCTTTGAGCAACACACGCGAAATCGCAATACGCTGCCTTTGTCCGCCTGAGAGTTTCACGCCGCGCTCACCGACCTGGGCGTCGTATCCGGTGTTACCAAATGGGTCGCTCAAGGTTTCGATGAACTCATGGGCATGCGCTTGTTTGGTCGCACGCAGTAGATCTTCCTCTGAGGCGTCGGGATTGCCGTAGAGAATATTGTCGCGAATTGAGCGGTGCAGGAGCGAGGTATCTTGTGTCACCATGCCGATTTTGCTGCGCAGTGAATCTTGGGTGACGTCAGAGATCACTTGCCCATCAATCTTAATCTGGCCGCTTTCTACGTCGTGGAAACGCAGCAGCAAATTCACCAACGTGGATTTACCAGCGCCAGAGCGACCCACCAGGCCGACTTTCTCACCGGGCTTGATGGTCAGATTGAGCTGGTTAATCACGCCCTTAGTTTTGTCACCATAGTGGAAGCTGACATTGTCAAACTCGATGCTGCCTTGCTCGACCACTAGGGGCTTGGCGTTAGGTTTGTCCTCAATATCGATCGGTTTAGAGAGGGTTTTCATCCCATCGACCACGGTACCCATGTTTTCAAATAGCGCCCCTACTTCCCACATGATCCACATCGACATGCCGTTAATCCGCAGTGCCAAGGCGATGGCAATGGCAATCGCGCCGACGCTGATGGAGTTGTCCATCCACAAGAAAATCGAGAGTGCACCAATCGAGAAAACCAAAATATAGTTAGTAACTTCGACGGCAACATCAAATCCCGTCACTAAGCGCATTTGACGATACACGGTGTCCAAAAAGCCATTCATCCCCTTTTCGGCGTAGTCGGTTTCGCGCTTACTGTGTGAGAACAATTTGACCGTGGCGATATTGGTGTAGCTATCGACAATCCGACCGGTCATGGTCGAGCGTGCATCGGCCTGCTCAGAAGCGACTTGCTTGAGTTTAGGCACAAAATAGATCTGGATGCTGACGTAACACAATAGCCAAATGATCATTGGAATCATTAATCGCCAATCCGCTTGCGACAATAGCACCACCATCGAGGTGAAATAAACCGAGACGTAAACAAACACATCCATGGTTTTCATCACGGTTTCGCGCACCGCGAGCGAGGTTTGCATCACTTTGGTGGCGACACGTCCGGCAAAATCATCTTGGTAGAAGTTCAAACTCTGCTTTAGCAGGTAACGGTGAGCCAACCAGCGAATGGACATCGGGTAGTTGCCGAGCAAAGTTTGGTGAACCAACAGTGAATAGCCGACCACTAAGATAGGCATCACAACCAGCAGTAACACACCGTAAAAAATCAGATCGCTACGATTGTCTTGCCAAAAGGTTTCTGGATTACTGTTAGATAACCAGTCGACCAAGTTACCCATAGCGCCAAACAGAGAGACTTCGACCACTGCCACAATGGTCGCCATGATCGACATGACTAACAGTGGGATTTCGAATCCGCGGGTATAGTGACGACAAAACGCGAACACACCACTGGGTGGTTGACTGGGCTCTTGGTCGGGGAAAGGCTGAGTAAAGCCTTCAAATTTTTTAAACATATCATTTTCCTAAACACGCAATGAGAATGGAGCGCCGCTGGGGCGCATGCGTTCGTCCATTAATAGGAAGGGCGATGTCATGGTATACCGTCACTTTGGTAAATGTAACCAGTTTATTATTCTTTCTCTTGCATAATATTCATTCTGTCAATCGACCAAGTTGTTTTGTCAGTAATATTTACTGACTTGAGTAATTAGTTCAGTAAATGTTACTGCAAAAGGTGCAATTTAGTAGCGTATTTCAGTAATATTTTATTTAACATTATGTCTACAATTGGCGTTATTGAGTGAGATTAATTGAGTTTGTCACAATGTTGAAACAGCAAGCCATACTAGAAAAAAAACTATCTTCAGTGCAAAACGCTAACTGTGTGGTGATGGTACCGCCAAAAGAGTTCGCCTTTAATGCTGAAACGGCGCAAGACAATGAATTTCAACATCAAGTCAACGATACCACTGGTCATATACGTCAGCTCGCGATGCAAGAGTTCAATACCATGGTGGAGCAATTGCGCCAAGCGGGTGTGCAAGTGGTGGTGTTTGATTACCCATTAGGTAATATCGAAACGCCTGACGCGGTCTTCCCGAACAACTGGTTTAGCACCACCGCTGATGGTCGCTTGTATACTTTCCCAATGGCGTGCAAAAACCGTCAGCAAGAAGTAAAAACCGAAGCGTTAGTAGAGGCGCTTGAATTCGCGGGCCGTCCGGTGCTGGCACAAGACGATCTACTGGACTATTTGGCACAAGATGCGCATCTAGAAAGTACCGGGGTGATGGTGAAAGATCACCTCAATAAAACCGTGTACGCGGCGCTGTCACAACGCTGTGATCGCGAGGTTCTTGAGGATTACGCGCAGCGCATCGGTTATGAACGTGTGGTGTCGTTTCAAACCGCACTGCCATCGGGTAAGCCCATCTATCACACCAACGTCATGATGGCGATCGGTGAAGGATTTTGTGTTATCTGTGATGAAGTGATCCCAGAGTTTGAACGCCGCTTTGTGCTCAAGTCGTTGGCCAAAGATAAGCAAGTGATTTCGATTTCATTGGAGCAGATGAACCAGTTTTGCGGCAACATTCTACAGCTGGAAACGGTTAATGGTGAAAAGGTGATTGCCATGTCGCAATCCGCCTATGACGCTTTCTCAGCAGCCCAGCTAGCTCAGCTATCGAGTCACGGCAAGCTAATGCCATTTAACGTGCAAACAATTGAAAACATTGGTGGTGGCAGCGTACGTTGTATGCTAGGAGAGGTGTTTTTACCTAGCCGCACTCATCAGTTATAAACGTTGAGCATCTAGCTCAAAAACCGCCCATTAGTCCGGGCGGTTTTTTTGTTGTGAGTATTAAAACTTCACTTGGTAGTTAACGTTAAAGGTGCGGCCACGGCCTTTGTAGTCGTAAGCAGCGGCATCGTAGTGCGCAGAGTAAAGGATCTGCGCGCGCTGTCCCCAAATCGTGGTGTAGTTGCGGTTAAACAAGTTCTGAATACCAAAACCCAAGCTGCCAACAGGCAACTGGTAGCTACCCACTAGATCGAACAACGTATAGCCATCCAGCTTATTGCCTGCCTTGTCGCTGTAGTCAAACATGGTTTGGCTTTGCAGCTTAAGTGCTAACGCATCGTCATACCAACCGGCCCACGCATTGGCTCGTGAGGTACTGGCTTCGCCCGCGGTCATATCCTGCCAGCCATCATCGCCTTTGATTTGTGAGACGACGTAGTGGCCAGAAGCGCCAAGCTGGATTTGGTCATTGACCCAGTAAGAAGCCATAGCTTCTAAGCCGTACACACGTTTTTTGTCTTCAAGTTCTTCAATCAATAAGGTCTTTTTATTGTATTTGACCGACTTGTCAGAGATTGAGTAGTAAGCGGCAGATTGCAGGTTGAAGCCATTGCGATCTAAGCGGTAACCCAGCTCGATACTGTCGGTTTTGATCCCTGACATTTTAGAGTCGCTGACGTTAATGCTGTCATTTAGCTGCCAGTTGTCACCAACAAGAGTGTACTGGCCCTGACCGTAGTACTTGGCTGGATCGGCCAGATCAAAGCCTTGTGAGAAGTTGGCCCACACTTGTGAGTGGTTGTCGATACGGTAAATCGTACCAAGGTTGAACAGACCCACATTGTAATCAGTCTCACCACCTGGCACCGAATCAGCCGTTAAGCCATTTCCAGCAGCGATTTTCTTCTGTTGCTGATAGCCGACAAAGTCATCAATTTTGTTGACCATGTGTTGATAGCGAAAGCCTCCTTCAACGGACCAATTGTCAGTGATGTGATAATCCGCTTGGACGAACCCAGCCAGTGAGGCGACTTCAATACCTGGGTAGCGGCCTACTTGGGCATAAGTACGGTTGATAAGGTTACCTGAGTTGTTGGCGATCGTAGAATCATACGGCGCCTGATTGCTGCTCAGTTTGTCTTGGTATGCATCGACACCGTAGACCAGGTTGAGCTTGTCGAACTGTTTAGCCAGTGCCGCTTTTAATGACAGTACGTCCGTTTTTTGCTGGCCAGACGATTGGTAATAAGGGGTGTACGTTTGATCTTCGTGACGATACGACGCTTCGGCAATCAGCTGGTGGCCTAAAAATGCATCATCGACATAAGAAGCGCTGAGCATCATGCGTTTGGTGCCATGTTCGCGATCAGAGTCAAAGCCCTTGCGAACGTCGACAAAGTCGCCGTTTTTGATGTAAAGGCCATAAGGTGAATCTTGCTGACTATCATAGTATTGGGCCAGTAGCTTGAGCTGTTTGCTATCGGAAATATTGACCCCTACCGTGGTCATTAAGTCAACAGTTTGGTTGAACTGCAGTGACCCTTGCGAGATGTCTGGGGTGACGATATTGCCATCGGCGTCGAAGAAGCCTTGCGTTTCTGAGTAGACTGCCGCTGCGCGAGCGCTGACTTTGTCGTTGCCACCGGAGATAGATTGAGCGATTTTGTAGTCGAAATCGTCGCTAGAATTCAAGCCAGAGGTTGCGCCCACATAAGACTCTAACTCAAGCGCCTGATTATCTGCTTTCTTGGTCACAATGTTGATCACACCGCCAGATGCGCCCGCTCCGTATATCGAGGTTGCTCCTGATAGTACTTCGATACGTTCGATGTTAAACGGGTCGATTGAGTCCATGTAGCGACTAATTTGACGTGATGACTGCAGCGAGACACCATCAATCATGACCAGCATTTTGCGGCCGCGCAGGTTCTGGCCGTAGTTGGTACGCGCGCCACTGCTAATATCGAGTGAAGGAATCGAAGTGGCGAGGATCTCTCCTAGCGTTTTACCGCCACGGTACTCTTGCTCGATTTGCTGAGCGTCTATGTACCACACGGTGCCGGGAATGTCGCTGATCGCTTTTGGTGTGCGACTTGATACCACCACCATTTCATCAAACAGGGTGTACTCTTGGGCAATCGCTGGCGCAGTCATAATGGCGGCTGCAACAGCCATTGCAGCGCAAGATAACTGCAAGTTTCCTTTATTCACTTTCATTTTCTTCTCTATGTTTATCGTAGTAATAGGCCCAGCAATGGTGAATAGACAACCACTGTTTTCTTGGGCGGGTTGAACCGTCCCTCACCAAGGCAGGTGAGCGACAAAAAGGTTAGGCGACCAACTGTTCGACCAAGGTATCGGGAGAGAGCCAATCGATCATGCCTTGTCCTGAGTCGGTATCGAACAGCGCTTTTCCTGCTAAACGGTTGATGATTCGGGCGCTACGCCAAGCCATTAAGCTCAGCTGTGGCTCGGCAATGCCGTGGGTGTGCATCCCCGCATTAACGGCGAAAATCTTATTGTGCTGCTGGCCTTCCCATTGAATCTCGAAATCCGGGGTCATCTGGTAGCGATGGTGGGCGTCGAGATCAAACAGGGGCAATATCTGGTTCAGGCATGCTGGGTAAGGGGCTTGGAAGCCGGTGGCCAAAATCACAATGTCCGCTTGATGGGTTTCAACGCATTGACCGAGTGCGTTATTAGCCGTGAGGCTATATCCATCGGCATGCGCGTTCATTTGACTCAAGGTGCGATGCGGAAGTAGCCGTACCCACTTCTCTTCTTTTAGCACGTCAAATCTGTGGTATAGCTCTTGATAGATAGTCAGCAGCGCTTTTTGAGTGATGCCATCAGAGGTGAGCTTCTGGTTGGTCACCTCTTGTTGTTTCACTTGTGGCGTTAAGTTGACAAACGCGTTGACGTAATCGGGCGTAAAGAACTCGTTGGTGAAGGCCGCCTCATCTAATGGTTGATAGTTCGCGCGGCGCGACAGCCAATCAAGAGATTTAGGCTTACCCCATTTATGTTGCAGGGCGTTGATGAAGATATCCGCGCCACTTTGGCCACCGCCGATGATCATCACTCGCTTACCGGTAAATTCGCGCGCCTTCAAGCCCATTTCAGCGGCGTGGAATACTCGCTCGCCCAAATGAGGCTTGGCGCAATCGGGCACGCTCGGTACTTTGCCTGTGCCAATACAGAGGTTATTGGCTTGATAGCGGCCTTGATTGGTATGTAGGGTAAAGGTGTTGCCATCGTATTCGACCTGTTCGACTTGAGTCGAGAACTGAACATTGTCTAGCTGATGGGCGGCCCAAGCGAGATAGTCTGAGAACTCGTGACGGCTGATGCATTGCAGCTCCGCAGATAAGAAGCGGTAGAACTTTTTGTTTTGCACCAGATAGTTGAGAAACGAGTAATGGCTCTGTGGATTGACCGCGGTCACCAAGTCTTTCAAAAACATGGTTTGCATGTGGGTGTTGTCTAGCAGTAATCCAGGGTGCCAAGCAAACCTGTCTCGACTTTCGAAGAAACGAGCTTTGAGCTGCGGAGTATCCGCGAGTAAGGCAGCAACACTGAGGTTAAAGGGGCCGACGCCGACGCCGGCGAGGTCTAGCTTGACGTTGTTAGTGTGTTCCATAAGAACAATCCTTTTCTTGGTTATTGTGCGGCTTAATTGAGCGCTAAAGTTGTAGTTATTGAGTGTCTAGCGCTTGGTGCTCGTCGGTTGCGCCTTGACCAGCGGGTTATCCAGCATGTCATCCATGTCTGGTAGCATGCGTGACGCGCTGGCGTCGGTGCTGTGACGAAACTTAGCCAAGTTAAGTCCGATGCGTAAAATTCTCGGTTTGAACAGGTCAAACTGCTCAAACCTGTGCTGATACTCACTGTGGGTGGCCATGTAGGCTTTAAGCCTGTCTCCAAGCAGGCGATAGAACTGCTGCTCAGAGAAGCCTAACTTGGCGACTAACGGTGAAATAAAACGAAGGGTGGTGACAAAATGCCCGGTTTGGAGGTCATGAATGATTAGGGATTCATCCAGCCGAACCGTGACTTCTTTGACGCGTTTATCAAGCGAGCTTTGCTCTGGATAGTCACTGCTGACCAAACGCATATCGCCTTGAAAGTCTTTGAGCAGAATGCGTTTGGGGACGTTGTTCTCTAGTACTAAGGTGACGTTTTGTCCGTGCGCGATCAGAGAGACGCCGTACTTACACAGCAAGTGATAGTAAGGAATCACCACCGCATCGAATAGCTGGGTTAGCCAGGTGTCGATACTCAAACCGGACGCCTGAATGTACTCAGCAATCAGCGGTTGACCGTTAAGGTCGGTTTCCATCAGCGCAGCCATTAAAATGGCGTGCTGATTGGATTTAAGCTTAGACACCGCCGACTCTCGCCAAATGACACCGAGCAGCTCGTGATATCGATACGGCGCATTGGCAAGCAAGGCGTAATCGGCCTGCTCGGCAAATGCCGCTGCGGGCTCTTGGAGCACTTCGGCTTGTTTGTCGACCAATAGCGCATCGGTTTTAAATACGCTATCTATCCAGTCTGAAGCGCTAGGGCCAGCAAGTATGTATCGACCAGGAATACCTCGATAACAAGAGGTGTTCATGATGGTTAATGGCAGCTTGATATCGTAGTTCTGGGGGCGAGTGACATTGCTCAGGGTACGCAGTGACAACTGAGGAGCAAACTCATCTCCAGCTTCACCCAAATAGACCAGTTGCTTGGTGGCCAACTCGCGCACAAACAGTATCGAGAGCTTGTTGTTCCACTGCCAAGGGTGAACGGGCAGATAGTGATAGTCGTTGATATCGACGTTATACGCGGCCAGAGTGCTATCGAGTTGGCGGATGTCCTGCTCTGACATTGACGCTTGCACCAATTGCGGCCAACTGACGCTGTCGTTGGTCGCCAGCTTGAGAATCGTGTGATGAGCCGCCACCCAACCAAGCTGGAATGCACGTCGTGACTCAGGCGCGTACAAAGCTAAGTCATGGCTTCCCCAGCCGCGGCGTCCCTTGTTAAAGGCAAATTTGGGGTGACCATCGAAATAGCTTTGCTGTTGCTCACATGGCAGCATGGCCAAATCGCGCGCTGTCATCGCTTGCTTGGCTTGCATCACTTTGCAATCGCCAAGTAGAGTCGCATTCAGATCTTCCAAATGTTCAGCAAATGCGTCATCGGGCATATTGAGCAGCGGTTGTAAGTCGCGCATCAGCAGCGCGGCGCTCAGAGGCTGCTGTGACTCAATGGGGGACTCTCGACCAATCGATGTCGGGTCAATCATCACCTGACCCCAAATATTCTCCTCACCGCTAAAGTGGTAACGGGTCCCGCTCTCAAGTGTCAACTGGTAGCCTTTCTCGGTGCTCTCAAACCCAAACGCTTGCTCATAGGCAAACTCGCTGAGGATCTTAGCCACCATTTTTTGGTTGGCCAGTGGCCAAAATTGATGGAGTGCTAACTGTTCCATTACCACTGCTCCGTAAAGAAGGTGTCGCGCTCTAACATCAATAGCGCGGAACGCTTATGCGGGAAGTTAAACTCAAAGCATTTACGATAGCCGAGGGGCAAAATGCGATTAAACAAACGCTCATTGTCTGCTCTGGGCTCGAGTACGATTCGGTTGGTGCGAAGCTCGTCGATAAATAGGTAGTGGCTGATAGCTCTCATCCAAGCGTTGAAAAACTTAGGACCACGGAACGACTGCTCGCCCACCAACAGGTGGATGCCGCGGTCAAAGGGCTCTGCATCGTAATAGGGGCTGAGTCTGTCCTCTGCCACCCAGTAGGCTTCGACGTAGCCAAACGCTTCGCCGTTAAACTCGCCAATCAAAGGGATAATGTGCGGGTCTGCAAGGCGCTGTTGAATAAACTCTGCCAACTTTTCTTGGCTCCACGCTTGCTCCCAAAAATGCGCAACCCGTGGGTCATTCATCCAACCAGTAAAACGCTCAAGGTCAGTCGCCAGATCGATCAGCCGAAAACTCACGCTCTGCTCAATACCACTATCGTATCTTTGGTACACCTGGCCGCATGGCATAGGCGGACGTAAAGGGTGATGACGGTAGTTTGGATTGGACTGAACTAAACGCTGCGGGAAGCCGCTTGACGGTTTGTGTTGATGCCAAACCAGCGGCAGTTGGTAAAAAGTGTGACGACTTACCGTCTGATCGATGATTGGCAGCAAGGTCGCTAGCCACTGGGTCACTTCATGATCTGAGCTAACAATGCGGCAGTCGGCCATGGTTTTATCTTGGCTAAACAGTTGATCCAACTCGCGCACTAACTGATCGCCGATTTCACAGCACACCAAATCGCTTGCGTGTAAGGTGATCTCCACTGTTGCTTGTGGCTGCGAATGAAAGATAAAGGTATTGAATTCAGACATGAGCCAACTCCTCGACATTAGCCAAAGGATTGTTCAAGTCAAAGTAGATCACAGCAGGGTCTGGAATCGAGTTTTCATTGAAGTTTTGTAAATAACAGAAGAAATTCCCTTTGCAACACAATGCTTCACTGGTGAGTACATAGCGAAGACACTCGTCGTCTTTCACTCCGCTAGCAAGCAGTGCGGTCAAATGGTGGTGCAAAATGTCGATCAACTGCGCTTCTTCAACGTTTGAGTGGGCGCTAATGGCGGAGATGACATTGAAGGTGGAATTAATAATCAGGTAGTAGGCAAAATAGCGGCGGACCTTATCTTGGTTCCAGTAGTTTTCTAGCGTGTGCTTGTTATCGCCAAGCTGGTCACCAAATAGCTCGAATGCAAGCTCGGTGTAGCCCGTTCCTTGGCAGTCTCGGTAGTACATGCCAATTGGTAAGCCTTGCTCTAACTGCATCACGATGTTCTGCTGATGCGCCAAAAACACAATTCCCCAGTTGGCTTGTAGATCAAACAGCGGTACCACAGCGTGACGACAGTAGGCGTCGAACCAGCGGATAGCCGCATCATTCGTCGTGATGGCTTGTTGCTCGGCGTAATGTTGAATCCGCGCCGCAACAAGGCTGCTACCACCATAAGGATTTTGTTGGGTTAAGGTTGCCAGAACCACCGCTTCTTGCGTTGGATTATCCATCAACGGGTTGTCTCTAAATGCCACAAGACTTTCGTCAATAATGTCGCCGTTTAGATCGCGAATCCCGATAAATGCCGGCTCTTGCATCAATTGAAAGCCTTTGCCTTGTCCAAGCAAGCTGGCCAAAGCAGGAGTTTGGAACAAGTCATTGAGGCGAGTGCCACGCACCACTTCTTTCAGCGACAAGTTGCGGATTGAGTTGGTCAGTTTCACGCTCAATGAAAACTTCAACATGTATGGCAGGTTTGGCGCGTAGAGCGAACGGGTGGATGAAGTCGGGTACCAAGTGCTACCTATCTGGCCGAGAGTGTCGATCTGCTTGGTGGCGATATAGCCTTTGATTGATGGGTTGTCAGCCATCACATGCCATTGCCATGGGTGAACGGGCAGCAGTGTTTTTCCTTGCGCTGTTGCGGTATTGAGTGCGTCACTCAAAGTGACATCATGTGCAACCAGCTCTTTAAGGCGCTGGTTAAAATCGATACCAGCTGAGCTGCCAGTGCTAACAATGTCTTGATTGATGGCGAGCCACACCAACTTGAACTCCCCACCGAGCTCTGGCGAGAAACGTTTAGCGTCGGTCAGAGTGAACTGCTCACGACTCTTAGGTGCCGGGTGGAATGAGTGACCAATCAGTAGACCCTGCTCTGCGGTCTTAAAATCGAGCTTGGCGTTAAACAAATGTTGTTGATAGGGAGAGTGTTTAATTGCTTGCTGAGTGTTGCGCTGGCTTTCGAGCACGCGTTTGATGAAAATCTGTTTTTGCTCTTCGCTCACGATGCCAACCAGTGCCGGCTCATTAACGATATGGTGTAGCAGTTGCTCAGAGGTTAGGGCTGCGACCCCTTGTGGAGTGAGCAGTAAAGCGGGCAAGCGGTACTCATGACTGCCTAAAGGAGAATAGTAGCTCAGAGTAATGTGAATGGTGCGCTCGTTTGCTAATGAAAGCTGGTAAATGTGCTCACCGCTTTGGTGGCACAGCAGTTGAACTGACTGACTTTCGCGGGCAAGTGAATTGAGAAAACAAGCCATGGAGGGTTGGTTGGTGTTAACCGAAAGGGTTGAGTTCTCGAGGTTAAGCCGATCGTTGTTACGATTCATTTTCTTTCTCGTTATGTTATTAACTAAACTGACGAGAGAATGCTAATTATTATCATTCGCATGATCAACTGGTTTTTTATGTTTTTGACAAATTTGTTGCAAATAGTGTCATTACACTTATTAATCAGAAGGTTATTATTGGAAGGTGAACAGGTGTCACCTTCCAAATCTGGGCAGATCAGCGGCGCATCAGGTAGAGAAAATAGCCTCCGCCGAGCAGTGAGGCGAGCAATCCTGCTGGGAACTGCCACGGAAACCAGAGATTACGCCCTAGCCAATCGGCCAAGACCATCACCACAGCTCCAATCAATGCAGCGGTGAGCATTTGTGCTTGGGGGCGGTACTGGTGTAGTGAGCGTGCCATATGCGGGGCGAGTAAACCGATAAAACTCAAAGGACCTATGACTATGGTGCACAGTGTTGTTAACGTCGCAACCAGTAGCAGTAGCACCAAACGAACTTTAGCGGCACTCAGCCCTAGGCTGCCCGCCGTCACTTCACCAAGCTCGATGATCGCCACCCAACGTTGCAGGCTTAAGGCGAGTGCACCTATGAGGGTGACACCAGCCATCAGCAACACATTATCGGACTGCGCGACTAAATAGGTTGAGCCAGAGAGCCAAGTCAGCAGCGAGGTGGCGTTGTCTTGTCCTGAGCTCAGAGCGATGCGTAGCAAAGCGTCGAGCCCTGCGCTCAAGGCGATGCCTGTTAGCAGGGTTTGCCCGGGAGCAAACTGATGTTTGCGCCCGATCCACCAGATTAATAGGGTGACCGATAGCGCGCCAGCGGTCCCCAGCAGCATTTGCTGCTCGCGCTCAACAGCAACCCCGAGCAAACTTCCAAGCACTAAAGCCAGGGCTGCGCCAGAGCTGAGACCAAGTACTTCTGGGCTGGCCATTGGGTTGTTCGAGACGCGTTGGATCAGGCTCCCAGCAAACGCTAACCCCACCCCGGCTAATAGCGCCGCCATTACTCTGGGTAAACGCAGTTGCAACAGTTGCGGATCTAAGGTCAGCTGCCAACCATGTTGACCTTGGCCAACCGCTAGCGCGATAAAACTGCATAGCAGTAAAAGTGTCGCCATCGCCCCGTAGACGTGTCTTGTCCTGACGTGACGATACTGTCCAACCTGTTGCTCGCGAGAGCGCAATTCCGATGGAAGCTTAGTTCTTTGTAGCAGCCACAGCAAAAATGGCGAGCCAATGAGTGCGGTCATTGCCCCTGTGGGTAGCAACTCCCCTCCAACTCCAGACAGAGGCTGAACCACGAGGTCCACCGTCAGTAGCATCAGTGCGCCAATTGTCCCGCTAGCAACAAGCTGCAGCGACAGAGTTCTATAGCCAATTAACCTTGCAACCGCAGGGGCGACAATGCCAATAAAGCCAATCAATCCCACTTCGCTGACCACAGCCGCGGTGATAAAAATCGCCAAACTCAAGCACAGCAATTTGATTTGCTTGATGTTCACCCCTAGAGACGCAGCAACATTATCGCCAAATTGCAAGGTGGACAGCGGTCGTTGTAAAAGCAGCAACATTAGCGTTGGCACAGTAACGAGTGGCAGCAGCAGCGAGGCACTGTCCCAGCCGTTCTGGTTAAGCGCGCCACTGCCCCAAACAAAGACGCTGGTTAACTTTTGCTCATGCAGCATGACCAACATGGTCGTGAGTGAGCCAATAAACAGGCTCATGACCATGCCAGCCAACAGCATCGGTAGTGGCGCGAAGCCGCGATTGGCACTGAGGATAAAAACCAACGCCGTGGTTACGCTGCCACCGATAAAAGCAGGCACAAACCCTGGTAGCAGCCACTCTGAGGGAACAAACAGTAAGCCAAGGACCATCCCAAGCTCGGCGCCCGACGCGACACCTAAGGTGGTGGGCGAAGCGATGGGGTTGCGCAGCACGAACTGCATTACGCAACCTGCCACAGCTAAAGCAAACCCGCACAGTAGGGCAACAGCCAGTCTCGGCAAATAGGTGAGATGAGTGATTAGGTGTTGATAGTTGCTTGAGTCAAAGTGCCACAGTGTCTCCCATACCAGCGCCATACCTTGCGAGTAGGGCGCGGTGTATTGGATCAAAACAGCAATCACACTCAGCAGCACTATTGCCATCCACCAAGGTGTGGTTTGTGATTTTTGTGGCTGTTTGAGGCGCAAAGCGTTGCTGTTCATTATTTCGGCGTCGTCAACTGCTGGGTGATGTGATCACTAAAGCGCTGTGCGGCGATAAGCCCACCAAATGTCCAGATGGCCGGTAGCTCGTACACATCATCGCGGCGAGTGAACGCCATTGCCTGCCACAATGGCGAAGCCTGTAAGCTTTGACGCTGCTCCGCTTTTAATGGGCCAAACAGCAGCACTTTACTCTGCTGGTGCTCAGCGAGTTTTTCGACACCTGTGGTGGTAAATCCCCACAAGTTGGTTGGCTGTTGCCAATCGTTGCTGAGCCCCATCGCCTTGATAGTGGCATCGGCCAAAGAGCCTTGACTGTGTACCCTCAACGTTTTGTCATTGATAAAACGCGCGAACAGTAAGCCGTTAACCTCGCCATGCGCTCGCACTTGCTCGCCATTTTCTTTCAGCACTTGCTCAGTTTGCTCTATCACTTGTTGCGCTTGGCGCTCTTTACCAAATAGGGTCCCGAGTTTACGTGTGATGGTTTGCGCAGAGCGCAGAGGCTGTTTGTCTTGGTTGTAGACAGTAAACACCAACACAGGTGCGACACCACTCAGTGTCTCGTAAGCCGCCGCCATATGCTGGCTGATCAAAATGACATCGGGCTTTAATTGGCTCAATAGTTCTATGTTCGGTTCGCGTCTGGAGCCCACATTGGTCGTATTTGGGCTGAGCGAGGGCTCTACCACCCATTGTTGATAACCATTAACGTCGGCGACGCCTTGCAGTTCAACCCCTAGGCTTAACACCGTTTCCGTTAGGGCCCAGTCCAATGTGACCACCTTTTTCGGCGTTGTTTCAAAGGAAGCGACGCCCATTTCGTGTTCGATATCAACGGCAAATACCGGTAAAGCGAGAAGAGACAGTGAGAGTAACAGTAGTGTTTTCACAACAGAGTCCTTTTAGGTGCGATTTAAGGGATGTAGCTGATGGGTTGACCCGTTTGCGGATGAGGAAACAGCGCGAGTTCCATCCCATAGATTTGGCTCAAGGTGTCGCGGGTCATGAGTTGTTCCGGCGTGCCTTGCGCAATCACTTGGCCAGAATGCAGCGCAACCAGATGGTCACTGAATTTAGCCGCCATATTGACGTCGTGGAGCACCATGATCACCGTTAGATTTAAGCTGTGGTTCAACTCTTGAATCAGAGACAGCAGCTCATATTGATGGGCGACGTCCAGCGCTGAAGTGGGTTCATCGAGCAATAAGGTCTGGCTTTGTTGAGCAACCAGCATGGCCACCCATGCGCGCTGGCGTTCGCCGCCAGAGAGTGTCGCGACGAAGCGGTCACTCAATCGACTTAAGCCCACTTTTTCAATCGCTTGGTCAACGATCGCGTAATCTTTGTCGGTATAGCGTCCAAACGCGCCTTTCCATGGGTAGCGACCGAAGCAGACCAGCTCGCGGACGGTGACCCCATCGGTCATCGGTGGGTGCTGAGGCAAATACGCCACTTGATGAGCGAACTCGCTATGACTCATGGCCTCAACAGGTTGTTGCTGGTACAGCACTTGGCCGCTGGTAGGGCGGTGTTGCCTACTCAACAGTTTGATCAGTGTCGATTTACCACAGCCGTTATGTCCAAGTAATGTGGTGATTTTTTTGGCAGCGAACTCGAGGCTGGTGGTGGAGAGGATCGGCTTGTCATCAATAGCGAATGAAGCGTCGATGAGTCGGAACATAGTGCAATATGAAGTTGAGTTAAGAGTCACGATTGGTTAATGTTATCACAACAAAATAACAATGATAATTATTTTCATTATCAACATTTCTATTACTAATCGGGATGCTTGGGCTGGCGTGAGTCAGTTGTATCTAGCGTTTGTGCTTATGCTTACAATAAAAAAACACTCTTCTCAGTTGGCCGTGATTGCGTTGGCGGCTGCATTAATGGGTATTGGTCAGAATGGTTTATTGGTTTCGTTGCCATTTTTGGTCGAACAGTCTGCGTTTGATCTGCCTACTTGGTCTATTTTGATTGCCCTCGGAAGCTTACTGTTTCTGCCCTCTGCCCCCTTTTGGGGGCGCGTTAGCGATAAACACGGCCCCAAGCGAGTCGTGATTCAAGCTTTGGCTGGGATGGCGCTGAGCTTTGGTTTACTGGCGCTGTTTGCCATTGTCAGTCGTGATAACCAGTTAGGATACGTGCCGTGCTTGATGGGTTTGGTGGTGGCGCGAATCATCTATGGCTGCACGGTATCTGGCATGGTTCCGGCCAGCCAACACTGGGCGATTGTGCTGTGTGGCGAGCAACATCGATTGCAAGCGATTACCTCGGTGAGCATGGGCTTAAGTGTTGGTCGGTTGCTCGGCCCATTGGTCTCGATAGTGGCGCTAAAAGCCTCGCCGTTTGCGCCTTTAGTGACCATGGTACTGCTGCCGTTGATAGCGCTGCTCGGTGCGGGATTGCTGCCTGCGCCGGCCACAGCTGTGGCAAAAAAGGGCCAAGATGCGGCACTGCCTTGGTTACCTGGACCTCGCCTGTGGCGCTATTTATTGAGTGGTTTACTGCTGTGTGCGGTTATTGCTCTGCTGCAATATAGCTTCTCACCGTTGATCGGCTCGATCACCGCTTGGTCAACCAGCCAAATCAGTGATGCGATCGGCGTGCTGCTCACGGTGAGCGCAGCCTGTACCTTTATTACCCAGTTGTTGGTCATTAAGAAAAAACGCCTATCGCCCGAGCGTATGTATCGAATCGGCTCAGTACTGTTGCTGTTGGGACTCGCCCTATTTTTGCTGGATGTGATTTGGGTATTGTTAGTCGCCATGAGCTTAGCAGCTATTGGAGCGGCGCTGCTGGTGCCAGCCTACACATCGGCAGCCACAGCCCAGTACCCGGATGCATCGGGCGCGGTGGCGGGATATATCGCGATGTCGCACACCTTGGGCTACGGGCTCGCGTCTCTGCTGGCATTTAGCGCTACCTTATCGCCACAATACCCTATCTATCTGTGTGTGTTGTTTGCCTTGCTGATCGTGCTGACTGCCTATATCGCCCATTCGAAAGCGGTCGTGGTGCAAACCTAGAGTTTGTTGTCGGGGTGACGAGGGCAATCTCGGCAGAAGCTGCGCCCCTCACATTTATAGACCAAACAGCAACTGGTGCGAACCAAAGTGAGCGAGTGAGTGTTGTTATCGTAGTGCAGTGACTGCAACAGTTTCTCGGGTAAATTACACGCGCTCAGCCACCACTTGGCATGTTGCAGCAGATAATCGCCCGCCAAGTTGGGATAGAACTGGTGCAGTTTCACCATGCAACCCAGTATGCCATCAGCGAATAGGTGCTGAGTAAACCCAGGTCGAATTCGAGTCCACTGCGCCATTTGCTCGCGATATTCATCAAACATGGCCACCAACTGTTGACCCGCTTGAACAATCAGCTGCTGGGGCTCGCCTTGTATGTAGTGCAGCGAACCAAAGTGAAAACCACTGATGAATCTAGGTTGAACACTCTGCACCATGCTCGAGAGCATTGGTAAGCCGCGACAGGCGTAAATCGAGACAAAGGCGACATAAATGGGTTGCCAGCACAGTAAGGTCCACGTGCGAGTTAACCAATACGCGGGACCCGCTTCAGGGTGAGCCTCTTTAAGCTCTCGATACAGAGCTTGAATCACCTCGGCGCTAGGTTGACCAGGTTGCACAATCGGTGCGGTGATCTCTGAGTTCTCAGTGGTTTGACCGTCGAGATATGGCGTGACTTTCCGTGCGTGATCAAAAAGGGTGTCGAAAAAAACATGCTCAGTCATGGTGGGTGGAAGGAGAGAGAAATTAATCGCCTCAGCTTAAATAAAATAACTTACATGTGCAATTAATTCTCATTTGTATTTATAGAGAGAAAAAAGCGACCATCAAGGTCGCTAAGTTGATCTCGGTGCTGACTGGGTTAGATATCGCGCTGCTCGGCGAACTTTTCGAGCCCGAGTACCAGCACGATGGCAAACAGCATACAGAGGATTGCCATGCCAAGTTGTGATGACTGCGAGGTGACCGCTTCAAAATCGAACGGGGTAAGATTGTGCTCAACCAAAGGGACTTGCTCGCCTTTCGAGTTGGTTCGCCAGCTGATGGTCTCTTTCCACGGCCAGATTTTGGGTAGTGTGCCAAGCATCAGACCAGTCAAAAATACTAAAGTTAGATCGCGAAAGTGCTTTAGCAGCCAAGAGAGCACATGTGAGAAGCTCAATAAGCCTGCAACGCAGCCCGTTAGGAAAAGCGCCAACACTTGGATGTCGAATGACTTCACTGCGCCAAGCACGGGCGCGTACATGCCAATCAGCAGCAGAATAAAACTGCCAGAAATACCGGGTAAGATCATCGCACAAATGGCGATAGCGCCAGCAAACAGCACATTGATGCTCGTAGGCTCAAGTTGCAGTGGGTTGAGTATGGTGATGGTGTACGCAAAACCAACGCCTAGGGCGAGCAATATTGCTCGGCTGACGCTACGTTGCTCGATTTGCTTCAGCATATGAAACACAGAGACCAAGATCAGGCCGAAGAAAAATGACCACAGCGGGATCGGGTGCGTCACCAATAACCAAGAAATCAGCTTAGCGAGTGTGGCAATACTGGTGAAAACACCGCCGAACAGGGCAATCAGAAACCAGCCATTGATATGTTCAAACGCCGCTTTAAACCCTTGGCGTTTCCAGATTCCCAGTACGCTTGGGTTAATTCGACGAATACTTTCCAGCAAAGTGTCGTAAATACCGGTGATGAACGCGATCGTACCGCCAGATACACCAGGAACCACATCTGCGGCTCCCATCGCCATACCTTTCAGAAATGTAGACAAATAATTCATAGTCAATTAATGCGAAAAATGAGTGCAGTGAGTATATCGATTCTGCACACAAAAAAGTATCGCCAAATCAACGTTGATAGAAGTGTTTATAGGAATGTAGTTTCTTATATATTTGCAATTGTTTGCAAAATGCAATTTTCATATTGCATTTTAAGATAAGTTTTTGCTTAAATAATGCGGCTCACCACAAATAAACCCTACTTTTTGTAGTTGGCACGCAATCTGCATTGTTTAAATCGACCCTTCTTAAGCCGAGGGTCACCTAGCCAACTGACGTTGTTAGTGAATGCGATTTGTTCACACTATATATAAGCCAAATGCACTATTGCGTTTGGCTCTTTTTTTATCTGCGTAATGTGATTCAATGAACACTGTCGCGTTTGATTGGCGCTTATTTCCCTTGCTTTCACTATTCAGAAACGATCGCTTCTTTATCGAATCGCTGATCAGGCCGGCTTGAACGGACAAAAAAACGCCCGGCACAACTACCGGGCGTGGTTCACTCAAATTGAAATTCTATCTCAGTGTCAGCTTAGTGCCGTTAAACTTAAGGTGGCCGAGTAATACTTTGGCGTTGTTTTTACCTCCGTCAGTGAAGGCCACACCGTATCTCGCATAATGCATTGAGCGCTGCAGGTTACAGATTTTGCCAAACAGAGGCTCAAACTGGGTGCCTTTCAGGGTATTGAGTTGCACTTGCAATGCTATCTCTTCCCCGACCTGGAAAGGGCGGCTTAACGGCGCAGTAATAAAACGGCACCCGCCTTTGGATAGGTCACGGATTTCACAGTCCAGTCGGTGGCTTTCTGCCACGACTTTGGCGGATAAGTTGACATCAAAACGCGGCTCTTTGCGCAGTTGGGTCACTTGCATGGTTTGTGGAACCGACAAAGCGACAATCGGCAGCGGTGAAGTCAACACATGCTGCAATTGACCTCTGAAATGGATAACCGCCCCTTCACCGCGAGGCGAAATTGCGCGCACCGTGGCCCAAAACCCTTCTTGAAAGAAATACTCTAGGTCATCATCTGAAATTTTGGGCAATTCGGCGAGCACCACATTATTTGAGTGGGTGCCAATAAAAGACGTTTTACAGCGGAACGTGGTGCCGACCGGGGTTGAAATCCCTATCGTGAGTTCTCCGCCATGTTCGACCATTGCCAAGGCATCTGTGCTGTTGAGCACAGAGACACTGCGCTCCGCGTGCTGCTGATCGTTTCTTGCTACCGCCTGGGTATTCATCTAGCCTCCGTTGCGCCCACCGTGTTATTGTTTTGTTGGTGGGTAAAAATATTGCGTCCGGATGACAATTGAACACCTCGGATCTCTCTAATTCTATGTTTGGATTATTTATTGTTCAAACATCAATTTACCTGATTAGTTTGAACTTGTTAGCATTTTTGGGAGTCGGTATGTCAAATACGGTTGTTCTCGATCAACAAAACAGTCAGTTTCGTGTGCATTTGGAAGATCAGCATTACGCAACTGTGACCTATGTTGTGAAAGGTGATGTGTATGTGATCACCGCAACCCATGTCCCTGAAGCCTTGCGAGGACGAGGTTTTGGCAAGGTGATGATGGAAGCGCTGCTGGCAGAGCTGGAAAACATGCAGGTTAAAGTTGAGCCCGTGTGCAGCTACGTGGTGCACTATCTTGAGCGTCACCCTGAGTGGGCGCACCTCAAGGCATAGTAAATGACCAACCCATATCAACCGCTTTTCACTCAGTTAGGCTTGGGCGAGATTGATTCCGTTGAAACGCTGCAAGTGCTGTGGAGTGGCTACGGTGAGTTGGTTCGGCTAAAGGCTGGCGACACCAGTGTTATCGTCAAACATATTCAACTGCCTACCCAACAGGCCCACCCTAGAGGTTGGAACACGCCTCTTTCCCATCAGCGTAAGTGGCGTTCTTATCAAGTTGAGTTAAATTGGTATGACGACCATGCCCATCATTGCCGCGCTCGAGTGCCGAAAAAGCATTACTTACAAGTGCAACAGGACCAATTTCTTTTGCTGATGGAAGATCTCCAACTGGCTGGATACAGTCAGGTAGTGAGTACGCCAAAGCGAAATCACATCAGCGCGTGCCTGCACTGGCTGGCACAATTTCATGCGCAACATATTGGCAGTGAGGGGCGAGGGCTTTGGCCGACAGGGAGTTATTGGCACCTTGAAACGCGGCCGGACGAATATCATGCGCTGCAAGACATCGCGTTGAAACAGAGTGCCGACAAACTTGATCGAGTATTGTCACAAGCGCCTTATCAAACCCTGATCCATGGCGATGCTAAGTTGGCTAACTTCTGCTTTACCCCTGATGGCAACCATGCCGCTGCGGTCGACTTTCAATACGTGGGTCGAGGCTGTGCAATGAAAGATGTCGCTCTGTTTATCAGTAGCGCCGTGGCCCCGCAGGATTGTGCCGCTATGGAAAGTGAGTTATTAAATGAGTACTTTTCACACCTTAAAGGTGCGTTAAATGAGAGTCAGCCGTCGCTGTGCCCAACGGAGGTGGAGCAAGCATGGCGGCCGCTATTCGCGATCGCCTGGGCAGATTTTCAGCGTTTCGTTAAAGGCTGGAACCCTGGGCATTGGAAGATCAATGAGTATACCGAGAGCTTAACCGCGCGTGCGCTGCAAGAGTTAAAGGCGTACCCCTAGATACTTGTAGGTACACCTAGCCGGTTTAGGGTTTGATTCTGGCCATGTAGTAGGTATTGATGTACTCGCCGTCTCGATAGGAACCAAACTTAGCTTCGCCCTCTATCTCAAAGCCAAACTTCTTATAGCAAGCGATGGCTTTCTCGTTGTCACTGTTGACCTCTATTTGCACCCGTTTTACTTGCAGCCAGTTATCAGCCAAATCGAGCACCGTTGCAATCAATTTGCTGCCAATACCCATCCCATGAAAATCATCATGCACACCTAAGCCAAAGCTGGCGCAATGGGAGGTGCGCGGTCGCTGTGAATGCTCGAAACCGATATTACCGACGACTCGCCCCTCCACTTCGGCGACAAACGTGTAGACGCCTTCAGGTATGTTCTCCAATCGTTTGGTCCACATCGCCAGTGATGGTTTAGGCAGTTGTAGTGTTTCCCGTTGTGCTTTGGGCTGGGAGTAGATATCAGCCAATGCAGCGGCATCACTGATTTGAGTCGGACGTATTATTATTTCCATATTATTGCCTTAACGACGGGTTGAACATTTTTCCAACATAACCAGTTTTGTTAAATAGTTAAAGTCTTGTTTTCAATAAAATTATCTCATGGTGGTTTTGCTGCGAGTTAAGGTTGCTGGCGGGTAGGACAACCGCAACAAAATGTTTGTTTGTTGCCAGTTTGCGCTTTACTCTAAGTGAGTTGTTGGATAAGGAAGTCTGCATGAATCACGCTGCGAGCTGGAAAACTCCCCAAAACTTTCTATTGGTTATCTCCATCGTCGTCCCCATTGCTTTTTCAAGTTGGATGGCGCTGCTCAATAACTTTGTGATTGAAAAAGCCAACTTTGATGGCTCGGATATTGGTTTGCTGCAAAGTGTCCGCGAGATCCCGGGCTTTCTCGCCTTTACCGCTGTGTTTGTGCTGGTGTTTATTCGCGAGCAGAGATTTATGTTGCTCTCGTTGGCGGCACTTACTTTGGGGACAGCCATTACCGGATTCTTCCCAAGCCTTATTGGTCTGCTGCTGACGACCCTGTTGATGTCGTCGGGTTTTCACTATTTCGAAACCCTTAAGCAGTCATTATCTTTGCAGTGGTTGAGCAAGGATGAAGCGCCAGAAATGTTGGGCAAAATGATTTCGGTGGGCGCGCTGGCATCATTAGTGACCTATGCCGCATTGTGGTTTTGCCTAGAGGTGCTACAACTCGAGTTTAAGTGGGTCTACTTAGTTTTTGGTGGTATCGGCTTTGCCCTAGTGGCGTGGATGAGTTTGAGCTTTCCTCAGTTTCAGACTGAAGTGACACAAAATAAGAAGCTGGTTTTGCGTAAGCGTTACTGGCTCTACTATGCGCTGACGTTTATGAGTGGCGCGCGCCGACAAATCTTTACCGTGTTTGCCGGATTTTTAATGGTCGAGAAGTTTGGTTACTCGGCGGCAGACGTCACCTTACTATTTTTAATCAACTACTTATTCAACTTTCTGTTCGCTAAGCGTATTGGCCGCTTTATTGGTCAGGTGGGTGAGCGCAAAGCGCTGATGTTTGAGTACACTGGTTTAATCGCGGTGTTTGTTGGCTACGCGGTGGTCGAAACCGCGCAGTGGGCGGCGATCTTGTATGTGGTTGATCATCTGTTTTTTGCTTTGGCGCTTGCGATCAAAACCTATTTTCAAAAAATTGCCGATCCGGCGGATATGGCCTCGACGGCTGGCGTCTCGTTTACCATCAATCATATCGCCGCGGTGTTTATTCCAGTTACGTTTGGCTTTATTTGGTTGGTATCGCCCGCAGCGGTGTTTTTTATCGGTGCTGGCATGGCCTTGATTTCATTTGTACTATCACTGAACATCCCTCGCTTGCCTGAAGCGGGGAACGAGGTTCGAGTATTAAGATGGAGCTAACCTGATATGAAAATCGCAATAATTGGTCTGGGTGATATCGCACAAAAAGCTTACTTACCTGTGATAACCCAATGGCCAGGGGTTGAGTTGATTTTTTGCACGCGCAACGCGGAGGTTTTGGCTCAGTTGACCCAAAAGCATCGAGTAGCGCAATCTTGCCAAGACTACCGAGACGTTATCGCTTTTCAGCCCGACGCGGTCATGATTCATGCCGCCACCGCGGTTCACCATCAGGTTGCCAGCTATTTTCTCACCCAAGGCGTAGCAACCTTTGTCGACAAGCCACTGGCGGGAAGCGCTGAGCAGGTCGACGCATTGTATGAACTGGCTGAAAAACATCAGCAACCGCTCTACGTTGGCTTTAACCGTCGCCATATACCGCTTTATAATCAGCACCTGCCAGAGCTTGCTTTGGCGCAGCCTGGCAAACTGACCTCGCTACGCTGGGAAAAACACCGTTTGAATCTACCGGGTGATATTCGCACCTTTGTGTTCGATGATTTCATCCACCCGCTTGACAGTATTAACCTAGATTGTCGTGCCACCCTAGAAGGGGCTTACATCACCGAGCAGTTTGCTGGCGAGCAGCTTGCGCGACTGGATATCCAGTGGCAGGCGGGTCAAACATTGCTTCATGCATCCATGAACCGTCAGTTCGGTATCACCAAAGAGCGAGTGAGTGCGACTTATACCAATCAGGCCTTTGAGTTTGACTCTTTCTATCAAGGCCAGTTTTGGAGTGAGGGAGAAAACCGCACGCTGGCGCTAAAAGACTGGACGCCAATGCTGGCTAGCAAAGGCTTTGAGGCGATGATAAGTGATTGGCTGTCGGTGGTGGAGCAAGGAAAAGTGCCAAGCGAGGTTGTGGCGCGCAATATTGCTACTCATCAGTTGGCAGAGCAGTTAGTAGCACACCTTGAGGCGCAGCTATCGCGTTAGCCCCAGAAGCCCAGTATCGCTTGAAGCGTCTTGAACAAACCTTTGTTGTAAGTATTCAACAAAGGTTTTTATTTGCCCCGGAATAAATTTCGACTGCGCATACTGGGCGACAATCGTGCCTTGGTATTTGCCTCCGACGTGCCAATCTGGCAGCACTTCAATCACCTGTTTGGAGGCGATGTAGGATTGAATCGCAAACTCAGGAAACACCGAAATTCCTTTGCCTCGGATCACGGCCTCGCGGCGGATCTCACTGTGGTTGACGGTAAACGAGCCGTTCACATTGACCGACACCCTTTTGGCATTGTTGGTAAAGTCCCAGATTCGGTCACGCGGATTTTCTCCCAAACATAAACAGTTATGCTGAGCGATATCTTCAGGGTGAGTCGGCACGCCATGTTGCTGCAGATAGTTGGGGCTGGCACACAGCACTAAGCGGCAGTTTGCTAATGGCTTGGCAATCAAACCCTCAGTGGGTTTTTCGGTAATATGGATAATCACATCGACTTCATCACCAATCGGGTCAATGTAGTGGTCCGCAACTTTCAATTGCAGCGCGACGCTGGGGTAGAGGTCAATAAAGTCGAGCACCATTGGCATCAATACTTGGCGTGATAGCGCTTTAGGCGCCGCGACTCTCAGCGAGCCTGAGACCTCACTCTTATCGGCTTGAGCCGCAGAAACTGCGAGCTTGGCCGAATTCATCATATCGCTACACAAGCTGTAAACCTCTTGGCCTGTGGTGCTCAAGCGCATTTGCCGTGTCGTTCGCTCCAAAAGTTTTTCTTGCAACGCATTTTCTAATCGGGTGACGGAACGACTCACCGATGAGGGGGAGACACCGAGTTTTTGCGCCGTTTTAGAAAAGCTGCCTGACTCGACCACGTTCACGAAGATCGCCATCTCCGACAGCAGTGGAATAAGTTTATTTGTGTCCATGGTGCAAAAATCCTTTGCGATATCGCTATATTGTTTCACTTAAGTTACGGATGGATACTAAATATGTCAATGAATGACAAAGTGATGGAAAGGACATCGTGAAAAAAATAAGAAGTATTGAAGATATTCAAACGATCTCAACGGCAGTAAATCATGTATTGACCCTTTTTAGTGGTGGTTTAGATAGCAGTTATTTGCTGGAGCTCCTTAAAGAGAGCGACGTGAAAGTGACCGCTCTGGTGGTTGACCTCGGTGAAGGCATTGACCGAGCCAACCTCGAACTCATCACTAACCATTATGGCGTAGACCTGCTGGTGTTAGATGCTCAGCAAGAGTTTGTTGAACACAGTGTCGTCTCTGCTATCCAGTCACAGGCGCTCTATCTCGGCGACTATCCGGTCAGCTCTTCTTTATCAAGGCCAATCATTGCCAGCAAAGCGGTAGAAGTGGCGCAGCAGCTCGGCTGCGATGCCATCATCCATACCGCGAACCAATCGCAAAATAGTCTCAGAAGGCTAAACGGCGCGATTGAGGCAAGCGGTTATCAAGGCTACTACGGCTCTCCGTATGAATACTCGGCGCTGAGTCGCGAGGAGAAAGCCAATGCGCTGTTTCACTCAGGCTTGGTTGGATTCAAATCACGTTCGGTGAGCGGTGATGCCAACCTGTGGTGCCGCGAGTTCGAATCGGGCGTATTAGACGATCCAGAAGGGTTCAACTTATCCGAATCACTGTTTACCTGGTCGCGTTGGCAGCCTGAGCAACAGCTCGAACAGCACCAAATTAAAATAGGATTTCGTAAGGGGTATCCGGTCACCATTAATGACTTACCGATAAACCTTAGGGAAATGATTGCTTTCATTAACAACCACGTTGGCGCGTATGAAATTGGTCGTTACGTCGGTTTCGACCATTTAGATGACGATGAGAAAGTATTAGAGGTGCGCGAAGCACCCGCTGCTCACATCCTCATGAAAGCATATAAGTTGCTGGAAACAGCAACCTTACCCACAGATGTACTCAAAGCTAAATCGATGCAAAACGAGATGTGGACCCAAGAGGCGGTCGAAGGCCGTTGGGGAAGCCCGTTGCAAAGTGCCAGTTATGCGTTCATCGCTCACACTGCCGAGTCTATCTCTGGCAGTGTTCTTTTCAAACTATCACGCGGTCAGGCGTTGGCGACCAGCATTGTCGCCAGTAACGCTCGATATCTGCGTGATAGAGACAACTGGGAAGTCGACATTGCACACCAGCGCAGTCGCCGCTCAATAGAACTGACATCTTCAGTTCAACAGTGCGATCACAACACGGAGGCCACCTCTGATGGACATCATTAAAAATCCTCGCGAAAAACATGCGTCGGTGGTCGCCAACTTGCTCAACCAAAACGACTACGTGTTCGTCAGTGGTAAGCAGATGACCAGCATGCTGTCGACCAATGTCGATGAAGTGGTGCGTTTTATGAGCTGCTGGGGCCAACTTGAACGAGACCGATACATGGCTGATGGTGGTGGTTACCGCTACCGACGTTACGGTCAGTTCAACAAGCTAAAGAATACTCGCCAGCTAGTGATGTTGCCTCATGAACCGTATGTGCAGCCTGCTTCAGTCAACCCGCTCAACGGAGACGTTGAGCGCCATTTCGAGCCGCTGACTGACCGTTTTACCCTATCGCCGATCTTAGAAAAATTACTGCTGATGATGAGTGATATTTACGACGCGGCCCAAGGAGAGGGGACCGATTGGAATATCCGACTTCATCCATATCGAATTATTGCCGATGAGCTTGAACAAGGGAAACCCACCCCCGAAGGTCTGCATCGAGATGGGGTGACCTATATCGCTTCGATGCTGATTAGCCGCACCAATATCACTGGTGGAGAAACGGTGATTACCGATGATAAACGAAATGTGTTGGAGCGACTGACACTAGAAAAAACTTTTGACATGGTGATGGCTGACGACCTGGCAACAATGCATGAAGTGTCAGCTATTTCACCGATTTGCAACGATAAATGCGCGTATAGGGATGTACTCGTAATCGCTTTTACCAAGATGGAGGAATAGGATGACAACGGCAGCGGGTGAGTTAAAAAAAGGAAGTTTTAGGTTTCCGTTAACCGAATCATTGTTATTGCTGGTGGCTATTTTTTGGGGCACCAGTTACGGACTAACCAAGAGCGCGTTGCTCTATACCAGTGTGTTGGTATTTATATCGATTCGTTTCTCGATCACTTTTCTATGTATGCTACCTGTAGTGATTCGAGACTTTCGCCGAGGACTTAACAAAGACTGGAAGATAGCCATACCAACCGGTTTTATTTTATCGGCGATTTTTTTCTGTGAGGTGTTTGGGGTCTCTCAGACCACAGCATCAAATGCGGCTTTTTTAATCAGCTTATCGGTGATTTTGACCGCGTTTGCAGAGTTAGTGATCAACAAAAAACGTGTCAGCAATACGTTGTGGATGCTCACCGTGTGCAGTGTCGTGGGCGTGGTATTGCTGACCAGTAATCAAAGCATTGAGCTGTCATTAAACAGTGGCGACTACTTTATTCTGGCGGCAGCGGTATTGCGAGCACTCATGGTCACGCTGACTAAGCGTTTTACTGAAGGAAAAGTGATCACCACGACCACGCTCACTTCGTTGCAATCGCTGGTTGTAGCTGCTGTAGCGATTGTCTGTGCATTGGCGTATCTGCCCGCAGAGCAAATTGTGATACCGACCAACCATGAGTTTTGGCTATTGGTTGCTTACTTAGTGCTGTTTTGTACTTTGTTCGCCTTTTACGTACAAAACTACGCAGTGCGCCGTACTTCGCCGACTCGGGTTTCGCTGTTGATGGGCAGTGAGCCGCTGTTCGGAGCATTATTTGCGATGCTATGGCTGCAAGAGTCGTTGTCGCCAGTTCAACTGCTCGGCGGAGCCTTGATTCTATTCAGCGTGGTTGTGACCTCGACCAAAGAAACCTAAACGAGCATGGGTTTGATGAGCTCCAAGCTACTCAAACACCTATTTACGTATTAAAGTAGCCAACACAAACACCTAAGGCGGGTAATCGAACCCCGCCTTTTTTTGTGAGGAGCGCGATGACTAAACCACTCAACGAATGTATTGTCCCCATGTATCCAACGCTTCAGGCGCTCGATGTCAATGCACTTGAGCCGGGAGAGCACAAATTTTGGTTTGCGGTGGCGACGGACGCGATAGGCCATCCACAAACACTGCCCGTTCGAGTGTTTAAGGGCGAAAAGCCCGGAAAACGCATCGTGATCAGCGCCGGGGTTCATGGTGATGAGCAAAATGGTATTCTCACCGCCCAGCAAGTCGCTCGAGCTCTGGAGGGGCAAGCGATAGCGGGTTGCATCACTATAGTGCCGACCGTCAATCTTTCTGGCATTGCTCGCCATAGCCGCGACTTTCACTCGGCGGCGCCTGATAGTTCATCGGCTAACCTTAACCGACTGTTTCCCGGGGATCCCCATGGCGATGACGCCAGCCGTTATGCCCACAGTTTATGGGAGAACTTATTCAAACCCAATGCAGATTTAGCGATTGATTTGCACTCGCAAACCAGTGGTAGCGCGTATCCGCTGTACGCGTTTGCCGACTACCGCTTGCCTGATGCACTTAAAATGGCGCGTTTAATTCACCCAGATGTGATTCTTAATGATCCGGGTGACCCCGGAATATTGGAGACGGTGTATAACCGAGCGGGCATTGCTTCGATTACCATTGAAGTTGGCGTGGGGCGTTACACCGATCTCACTATGGTCAAGCGAGCAAGTGAGGGTGTTTTGAACGTACTGCGTGCTTATCAGCTGATTGCGGGAGAGTTACTACCGAGCAACCAAAGGGTTATCGAGGGGAGTAAGATTATTAGTGTCCGCGCTGAGCAAGGTGGATTTGTGGTTTGTCATGTTGAGTTGCTAGAGCACGTTGAGCAAGGACAGAAGCTTGCTACTCAATACAACAGCTTCGGCGATGAAGTTCAGACCTACTATGCTCCCTCCGCGGGCACAGTGATCAGCCACAACGTCGAATCGGTACGTGCGCCAGGCTCCTTGGTGGTGCGTTTGATTGAATAAGCCTGCCTTAGACAAAAAAAAGCCCCAACTCAGTGGGGCAAAAAGTAAGTGTCGTGCAGTGGATTTGCATTTTTTAAGCGGGGCGAAAATAGGCAAAGCGCCCCAAACTTAGTTAGAAGTAGTAGTTAGCTTGCAGCCAAGTTACGGTATCTTCTTTTTTGTCTTTGCCTACCCCTAGTCCATTTTTAACGGTACCTTTGATTTTGCCAGTGTGTTCGACTTTAAAACCAACGGAGATGTTGTCTGTCAACATGTAGCCGCCGCCGACTTCAACTTGATTGGTGAACTCTTGGCCTTCAACGTGGTAAGTGGTCTTAGGGTTCGCGTAGAGCCAGTGGCCGCTATCAAAACCGTACATTGCGTACAAGCCAGCTTGAGCAATGGCACTATCTTTCTCTAGGCCAATCTTGTTTTTACCATCTTTAGATGCGCTGTAACCTGCAGAGAGCATTGGGAACACCATTACGTTGTCGGTTACGGTGAACTTGTAGATTGCACCACCAAGAACCGTAGTGCTGTCTGCGCTGCCCATTACATCCACAGAGTAGCCAAGGCCATCGGTGACGTGGAAGTAGCGACCGCGGTAGTTAAATGCGTCTTTGCTATCTGGGCGTTTGCCATCGGCGTCTTTGGTGTTGTCAAAACCTAAGTCGAGTTGGAAGATGTTAGCGCCTGCGCCGTACATCATATTCACTTGACCTTTGTCTTGGGTACCACTGATACCTACAGTAGAGAAGCTCGCGGTCGGATCACCGTAGTTCACTTCTTGTTGCTCAGGAGCTTGGTTTGCCATTGCGCCAGCACTGATGCCTGCGAGTAGTAATGCTAATAGAGATCTTTTCATGGGGGTATATCCTAGTTCGTTTAAGTTGGAGCTATTATGTATCGGACGAGGCAAATGGTTAAATTAATAACTATTCGATATTTATATGGATGGTGCAATTTCTCTATTGACGGGGTGTCAATGATTGCTGGTGTGAATAAAAAAGGCCTGCGCGAATGCAACAGGCCTGACTGATAGAGTGATGATATGAACGAAGTTGAGTTACCAAGCGCCGCCGAACTGAATATACACCGCGGTCTCTTTTGGTCCAGTGGCGACATCGAGGCCAGTAGTTAAGCCTAATTGGCGAGCAATTAAGTAACGAAAACCTGCGCCACCTGCTTGATGCCATTTTAGATCTTCAGCTTGGGTGTCATTCTCAAACGCCGCACCGGCACCGGTAAAGCCAAGTACCGTCCAGCGGTCATCAATATCGTAACTGACCTCAACTTCGGCTACGGCAGTATTGCTGGCCTGAATGGACATGGCGGCTATCCCTCTTAAATCTACAAACGGACGGGCATAAAAGGTGTAGTCGCCTTCAACACGTTTAACATCGCCGCGCAGAGCTAGCCCCCACTTGTCTGATAGGCGGCGATAATTGTGTACATAGCCGTGATACTTGGTGTATTTGTCATCGCCGCTACTCGCACCATCGTGCACGTTGACTGAGTGGTAATTGACCTTCACTCCGGCTTTGGTACCGACATTGGGCGCAAACTGATGGTCACGATTATCGTAAGTCAGCTTAAAGGCGATATCGCTGTCAGAGAGCTCTTGTGGCACAGGTTCACCAACGAGGTGATCAACCAATGGCATGCTATTTTTGGTCGCCATATAGGTATAGCTCGCTCCAGCAAAAAAGTTACTTTCACCGAGTCTGACGTCGATATCTTGAAAAAAGTACACCGCATCGGAGTTCACCTCGACATTCGCCGAGTCGACCAAGTTATATTTAAGGTTGACGTCGGCTTTAAACAACCCACCCAGGTAACGAACCTTGTCGTCAAACCAGTTGCCAGAGTGAAAACCACCGTACACTTTAGTGCCATTGTCGGTGGCGAGCCCAACTAAGCCAGAGACACTTGACGGAATGTTGGCCACCTCTTCACCGGCTAAACGCGCTTGTTTACGTTGCTCCGATTCATGGAAGAACAGCAGTGCACCGCCGCCACCAACGCCAACGGCAGGATCTGTAACCATGATTGGCATTGGCAAAAAACCGGTCGCGTTGTCGAGAATAAATTGACTGGCATCCATTCGGCCATCTTGCGGATCGCTAAATTGGTCAAGTAGCCCAGCGTTAGAGGTGTACGAGGCGCTGCACAACGCCAGAGCCAAGCTGAGTTTGGTCAGTGTTGACCATGTAGATGTAGATGAGTTCATAATAAACCTGCATGAAATAAGTCGGTATCAAGAGTTGATGCTCCATTGCTTAGTTGGCTCTTGATGGTCAATCACGCTGGTCCTTGAGCGAGAGTCGTATGACGCGCCAAGCGTGAACAAGGCGCGTAGAGTTCTAAATTAAAAACGGTTGGCGAAGCTCAGCACCACTGAGTCTGAATGATACTTGGCCGACACACTGCGCCAATCGCTGCGTGATGTCGCGTACTTAAGGCCAAAATCCCACTCGTCGTTTAGGGCATAATTTAGGCCCGCCTCGGCGTAGGAGACATTGTTGCTGCCGGCAAATTGGTATTGCCCAGTGGCGAATGCAGACAGCCCGCCAATCAACTGATAGCTGATTTTACCGGTCAAAGATGGCATCAGTTCGATACCGCCCTCTTTGGCATATTGGCCACCGCGCAAATAATCCGCCTCAAGCTCGACTAAATAGCCGTATAGGCCAGCCCCGGCTGAAAGCTTGAGATCGTCGTTAACTTGATAGTGTTGGTAGTACGAACCACCGACACTCCATTGTTTGAAGGCAATGTAAACATCAGAGCCATCGTTGTAGACTTTGTTGTCAACGCTGAAATTGCCACTCGCTGTACCAAAGCGACGTGTCTCACTTGGCATCAGTTGGATATCAAATGAGCTGTCGTCGTCCAGTTGATACTCGTAAGTGACGGCAGAGAACGGCTGGTGGTCATCGACTAACTGTGAGTTAGGCATCAAATCTTGCGCGCCAAGTTCACGCAATGAATCGGTGGTGTTAAAGCCGACGTCAAGCTGGAAACGCTGACGGCGCTCTTTCTTCAGTGCACCCGTACCACGCTCGCGCCCTTGGTCGTACTGCAAGGCTTTGTCGCTGATAGAAACCCCTAAGGTTAGGCCTCCATCGCCATTTGGCGCTGCCGAGAAAGCCACGCCATCATTGGTATAAGGGCTGACGAAAAATTGATTGACTAAAAAGCCAATACTGGCGCCCGCTAGGACATCGTCAGCATAGTGACGGTTACCATGTACCCGGCTTGCCGCGACAAAGGTCGCGCCAGCATAAGCTGGGAGCCCCCACGCTGCGCCGTAGCGACTGTGCAAGAAGGCGGCACCAGAGAAGGCCCCGGCTGCGTGGCCAGACGGGAACGACTTGTAACTCGCGCCCGCTATGTCTGAGTTGGGACGATAACGACCAACGGTATTTTTGGTTATCTCGGTAATGGTTTGCGCGGCAATGACCGAAAAGGTTAATTGTTTGGCGCCTTCAAAATCGTCATAAATCCAAGAGGCGAGCAAACCTGTGGCTGGGATAGCAATGACTAAGACATCACCCGCTTCAACAATGTCGTCGTCGACCGATTTGTTGATCGCGTTGAAATCTTGTGCCTGTGCTGAAACACTGAGCAGCGAGGCGAGAATAGCAGAGCAAAGTATCGATTTTTTCATAACAGCGATTCCCTTAGCCGATTAAAAGTGGTTGGTAACAGACAGCACGACAGATTCGGATTTAAAGCGCACTTTTGACTTACCCCAACGGTTGTCGGTGTAAGCGTATTTCATCGCCACGTCCCACTCGGGATTGATGGTGTAGTTTACCCCGGCCTCTGAGGCGAAAGCGCGGTCATCGCTAAGTGCTTGGAAGTCGAACTTGCCACGCAGTGACCAATCTTGATGGAACTGATAATCCAGCTTACCAGTAAAAGACGGCAAAACAGGATACGAGGTTAACGCTGCGTGCGCGCCACCATTGCTGCGATCGGCTTCAAGTTCGATCAAGTAGGCGTAAAGTCCGGCGCCGGCAGAGAGAGTGAGTTGATCGTTGAGCTCGAAGTGCTTGATGTAAGACGCGCCAGTACTCCATTGGCGTAAAGCCAGGAAGACTTCTTCTCCCGCCGTGTACGTGACGTTGTCGAGTTGAAAACCTTCTGTTACCTTGCCCGAACGACGGGTTTCATTGGGTGATAGCAGCACTTCGAGTGAGGTGCTGTCATCAATTTTGTACTCATACAGCGCAGTGGCATACGGTTGATACGGGTCGAGTGGCGCTGAGTTTTTAATCGTCTGGTTGGCGCCCAGATCCGCCATGGTATCGTAAGTGTTAAAACCAATATCCAACGTAAATGAGTGACGTTTCTTGCTCGGATAGGTTGGGTTGTTGCGCTGCCGATCGCTCTCGTAATCAAGCGCTTCATTGGTCACGCTGACATTAAGCATCATGCCATCTTTCATTGGGGCCGCGCCAAAACTCACCCCTTCAGGCGTATATTCAGAGACAAAAAATTGATTGGTCAAAAAGGCAATGCCAGCGCCAGCCAATACATCGTCAGCGTAGTGTCGGTTGCCATGAATTCGACTCATTCCAACAAAAGTCGCCGCTGCATAGCCAGGAATACCCCATTTAGCGCCATAGCGGGTTTGCAAGAATGCTGCGCCTGAGAAAGCAGCGGCGGTATGCCCTGAGGGGAATGAGGCGGTATTGGATGCATTGGGGCGGATACGACCAACGGCAAACTTACCTGCTTGCACGATACCTACGGTCGTCGCTAGTGAGTAAGTTAACTGTTTAGCGCCCTCAGCATCATCATACAGCCACGCCGCCAACAAGCCGGTTGCCGGCACGGCGATTTGAATGTAGTCACCGGCGACGACATAGTCATCGTTAGTGTTATCTGTGATTGCATTGTTTGCCACTGCATAGCCACTGGTCAATGCCAAACCGATGGCTGTTGAAATTAGACGTCTGTTCATCCGAAACACCGTATAGGTTGTGAATTTAATTCGCTTATTTTGTTAATTAAACTAACGCACATGGGTCTAGATTACGCTATTAAATCCACATCTCCATGTGATTGATATCACGCAAATTGTCAACTGCAATAATATTTGCGCTTGTATTGATATTGGTTATGTTTTTTCACTTTGTGCGGTAGTTATACCTAAAGTAGGCCACTAGAAGACAACTAGGTACTATCAAGATATTTAATAGGTCAATCATTTGGCTTGAAATAATTGGAGTTTTTACTCCATAGTGTGGCTAACCATTTGTCGTCGGTGAAGAAATCACGTTTTTGTTAACCCCAATATCACAGAGAATCATCTTTGCGCTATGCTGCATAGATAGCGTGTAATGATCAGAGAGCCAAAAATGACCCAAGAATCAGACATTGAGTTTCCAGCTAAATGTGAGCAATGTGAGTGTCGTAAAACTAAAATGGGCGACTTTACCATGGCGTTTCAGCCCATTTGGGACTTAAAGCAACAGCAACTGTTTGGATACGAAGCGTTAGTCAGGGGGGTTAATAATGAGTCGGCTTTTCATGTGTTGTCTCAAGTAAATGACGAAAACAAATACCATTTTGACCAGCAGTGTCGCGCCAAAGCCATCAAACTGGCTGCAGACCTCGGACTCGATACCATTTTAAGCATCAACTTTTTACCCAATGCAGTTTACGAGCCACAGCAATGTCTTGCGACCACGCTCAGGTTGGCCGACAAATACGATTTCCCACTCAATCGGATCATGTTTGAGTTTACCGAAGTGGAGAAGATGCGTGACACCGAACATCTGAGAAATATCGTCGAATGTTACCGAAAGCTTGGTTTTTTAACCGCCATCGATGATTTTGGCGCCGGTTACTCAGGCTTGGGATTGTTAGCCGATTTTCAACCCAATATTGCTAAGTTAGATATGGCGTTGATTCGTGATATTGACTCATCAACCAGCCGCCAGGTGATTGTCAAAAACTGTGTCAATATGTTTAAACAGCTCAATATCACGGTGCTGGCTGAGGGGGTAGAAACCGAAGAGGAGCTAGCGTATCTCAAAACTTTAGAGGTTGATTTGGTACAAGGATACCTGATTGCCAAACCAGGGTTTGAGAGCTTGCCGCAACCTGATTTATCCAAGTTGTGATGCGCTTCGGTAATGATTAAAGGTGGACATGTTCCGCCTTTTTTATTGTCTCGATAAAAATTTTTTATCAATTCTAACTCTTGAAGTCGCACACTCTGCCCCTATTTTAATCCTCGGGACCCGAAGAGGAGTCCGAAACTAGTATCTCATTTGTCTTTTATTTATTGGTTCAAGTAGGAGGCACTCTCAATGAACATTCGTCCTTTAAATGACAAGTTGATTGTTGAACGACAAGACGTTGAACAGCAATCTGAAGGAGGAATCGTCTTAACTTCTCAGTCTGTTAAACCTTCGAATCGTGGCAAAGTCGTGGCTGTTGGTCTGGGTAAACGCCTAGACAATGGCGATCGTGCATCGATGGAAGTCAAAGTAGGTGATCAGATTATTTTCAATGATGGCTATGGCGTAAAAACAGAGAAAATCGACGGTAATGAGTACCTGATTTTGTCTGAGTCTGATGTATTGGCCATTGTAGAGTAAGTGCTATTTCATTGTTTAGTTAGGAGATAATCATGTCTGCAAAAGATGTTTTGTTTGCCAATGACGCTCGCCAAAAAATGTTGAAAGGGGTTAACTTGCTCGCAGACGCGGTCAAGGTGACGCTAGGACCTAAAGGTCGCAATGTCGTTCTAGACAAATCTTTTGGTGCTCCCACCATCACTAAAGATGGGGTATCTGTCGCCAAAGAGATTGAGCTCGAAGACAAATTTGAAAATATGGGCGCTCAGATGGTGAAACAGGTGGCGTCTAAAGCGAATGATGAAGCGGGCGACGGTACCACCACGGCGACTGTGTTGGCTCAAGCTTTCATTAATGAAGGCTTAAAAGCGGTCGCATCGGGCATGAACCCAATGGATTTGAAACGAGGCATCGACAAAGCTGTTGATGCGGCGGTGACTGAGCTACGTAGCATGTCGAAACCATGCAGCGACAGCGAATCTATCACTCATGTTGGTAGCATTTCGGCCAACAGCGACCGTGCGATTGGTGAAATCATCGCTCAAGCGATGGAGAAAGTGGGTCGTAACGGGGTGATTACTGTTGAAGAGGGTCAAGGGCTGGATAACGAACTGTCGGTGGTCGAGGGAATGCAGTTTGACCGCGGTTACTTGTCGCCGTATTTCATTACCAATCAGGAATCAGGAAGTGTCGAGCTAGACAACCCCTACATTCTACTGATTGACAAAAAAGTGAGCTCGATTCGCGAGTTACTGCCAACGCTTGAGGCGGTAGCGAAAGCATCACGTTCGCTACTTATCATTGCCGAAGACATTGAAGGCGAAGCGTTGGCAACGCTAGTGGTCAATAACATGCGTGGCATCGTTAAAGCGTCAGCAGTGAAAGCGCCAGGTTTTGGCGATCACCGTAAGGCGATGATGCAGGATATCGCGGTGCTCACCGATGCGACTGTGATTTCGGAGGAGATTGGTCTTGAGCTTGAGAAGGTGACCCTAGAGCAACTAGGTAGTGCGAAGAAAGTCACCATCACTAAAGACACGACGACCATAGTCGGCGGAGCAGCCGCGGAGAGTGCGATTCAAGATCGTGTTGCTTCAATTGAAAGTCAGATTGAGCACACCACCTCTCAATACGACAAAGAGAAGCTACAGCAACGAATTGCCAAGCTCTCTGGCGGTGTCGCTGTGATCAAGATTGGTGCGGCGACTGAAGTGGAGATGAAAGAGAAGAAAGATCGAGTTGATGATGCTCTTCATGCCACTCGCGCGGCGGTTGAAGAGGGCATTGTTGCTGGTGGTGGTGTGGCGTTAACTAAGATCGCTAAGTCGTTATCAGGCCTCAAAGGCGATAACGAGGATCAAAACGTTGGTATTCGCGTTGCTTTGCGCGCGATGGAAGAGCCACTGCGTCAAATTGCTGAAAACGCCGGTGATGAGGCGTCAGTGATCGCCAATGCGGTGAAAGAGGGTGATGCGGAATATGGCTACAACGCGGCGACGGGCGAATTTGGTAACATGATCGAAATGGGCATCTTAGACCCAGCCAAAGTCACTCGTTCGGCGCTGCAGTTTGCCGCTTCGATCGCTGGTTTAATGATCACCACAGAAGCTATGGTGACCGAGCACCAAGCAAACGACTAACACTTTAGCCATAATAGAGTAATCAAGCGGGCCTCATCGCCCGCTTTTTTGTGCTCTGCTCGAAGCGCTAGGACACTAAGATCAACCAGAATAACTATCTGATCATTTTTACTGCGGAATTATCGGTATAACTATTTATCCCGGCAGGTTAAATCTCAGCGACAATGCGCGGAATTAGTTGGTTTTTAAAGAAATTAATTGCGCCACGCGGTTTTTTCATCCATATATTAACAAACTCGACTATTCGCAAAATCAAGGACGCGTGATGAGTGACTTTATTATTTCTCGCTGGAGCTTTTTATCCGCAACAGCGCAGCTTGAAGCAAACGAGCCTGGGCCGATAGAGGCAAACAACTGGTATCACTGTCAGCGTGATCAACCAGGGTTGCGTCCTTGGTTAATGGAAAATCAAATTCCTGAAGGCATTATCGATTCGCTACTCGCCGATGACACCCGCCCGCGCTTTGAGAGCTATGACGATGGCAGTTTTTTGATTATCTTGCGCGGAATCAACCTTAACCAAGGCTCTGAGCCAGATGACATGTTGAGTTTGCGCATTCTTTGGTACAAAGGGACGCTGATTTCTACGCGCAAGGTGCCGTCGCGGGCAGTCTCAACACTGATTAATCAGTTGGAACAGGGCAAAGGGCCCAAAAGCCTTGATGCTGTGTTAGTCACTATGATGAACAGCATCAACCGGTTGATCGCAGATTTCCTCACCCCGATTGAAGATAAAATTAATGAGCTGGAAGGGGAGGCGCAGAGTCATCTCGATACCCTCAATCAGCTGCATTTTCGACTCTTGAAGTTGCGTCGCTATCTAAAGCCGCAACGGTATGTGTTTGAAGATCTGATTAGTGCCGAAGTCACACAGTTAGAGGCGCAAAAGACACAAGTGAAAAACGGCCTAGATCTGATTTTGCGCATCAATGAATCGATTGAGTTTTACATGGACCAAATCAATCTCCAGTTGGCCAATGTGGCTCAAAGACAGAGTGAGTTGATGAATCGAAATACCTATCTTTTTTCGATTATTGCTGGCATCTTCTTGCCCGCGAGTTTTTTTACCGGCCTGCTCGGGGTCAATATTGGCGGTATGCCCGGGGTGGATAGCCCGACCGCCTTTACTCTGTTCTGCATTGCGCTGGTCATAGTGAGTGTGGCAGAAGTGATTATTTTGAGAAAATTGAGGTTTATTTAGTGGAACAATTGGAGCAGCTTTGGCCGTTAACGTTTGTCAGCAAACAGGCACTACTAGCGACGTTATTGATTGTGGGTTATCTGGTCATACGCCGCTTGGGTCTGCGCTGGATTTCTCGTTTAGCGGGTAATAAACGGGTGTCGCTAGAGCGCACTAAGTTTGTGTCGAAAGCGTTTAACTTTATGGCGTTTATACTGTTTGTTTCCTTTTTTACCATTATTCTCGATTTAGGTTTTGGTGATATATCGCTGTTCCTATCGTCGATTTTCGCGGTCTTGGGGGTGGCACTGTTTGCTCAATGGTCGATACTGAGCAACTTGACCGCCAGCATATTGATCTTTTTTGTTTTCCCTTACCGAATTGGCGACACGGTCAAAGTGGCAGAAAAGGATGAAGACATCAGTGGTGTGATTATTGATATCACCATGTTCCATGTTATTTTGCGCCATGCCAGTGGCAATATCATCACTTACCCCAATAGTTTGATCTTGCAAAAAGGCGTGATCAAAATTGTGGCGAAAAACCAAGCCGAAGCGGTCAAAGCTGACGCAGAGTAAGGCATGAATCCGCTAAGGAGTAGAGCGTGTCGATGAAGTTAAGCTTTAATTTTGAAGATGCCGGACAAATTTTTGTCGGCGCGTTCGCATTAGCGGTGCCAATCTCGTTTTCTGAAGAAGCATGGCGCTTGGGCGAGACACTGCCCACCGCTAATTTGCTGATGCTCATGGTTTTATCGCTGACATTTTTGACGCTGTTTACTTATGAAAGTGTGTTTCAACGTGATGTTCGCCAGCGTAAAGGCGTGTTTGTATTGCGGATTGTGTCAGCATATCTGATGGCGGCACTGGTAGTGGCGTTGGTGTTGGCATGTATTGACCAACTGCCGTTGCTGGAAGACCCGACCACCGCCTTAAAGCGAATCATTGTCATCACTATGCCCGCGTCCATGGGCGCAATCGTGGTCGATAGCTTTGATAAAGAGTAGTGCCCACAACGGTGCTACGGCTGTTTGTCACCAAATTGCTTGCGATACTGCCCTGGCGACACTCCCATTAGTCGACGAAAGTGATGACGCAAAGTGGTCGCATTGTCGAATCCTGCTAGGGAAGCTAGGCGCTCAATTGGGTAGTGACGCTCTTCCAATAGTCCTTTCGCTCGTTCTACTTTCTGCTGAATCAGCCACTCTTTCGGTGAAAGGTCAAAGCTGGCGCGAAATTTTCGGTCGAAAGTACGCCGCGACATGCTGGCTCTTTCGGCGAGATCGGCCACTGTGATGCTTTTATCCAATTGGCTGTTGGCCCAATCGAGGGCTTGTGAAAATTGATTGGGTACCTCTAGCATCGGGGTGTCAACAAACTGCGCTTGCCCCCCTGAACGATGAGCTGAGATGACCAAACGTTTCGCGACTTGGTTGGCGATTTGGTAGCCGAAATCGTGGCGGATCACCGCCAGCCCCAAATCCAACGCCGCCGCACTGCCTGCCGAGCAGCCAATATTGTCAGCGAACACATACAGAACATCAGGTTGATAGTCGACTTGTGGAAACTGCTGACAAAACTGCGCTTGATACATCCAATGTGTCGTCGCCTTTTTTCCATCTAATAACCCTAAACGAGCCAATAAAAAAGAGCCCGAACATAAAGTGAGCACTCGCTTTCCCATCTGCACGAAGCGACGTACCTGCTGCTCAATGGCGTCGGGAATGGGGTAATCCCATGTTGGCCAGCCGGGGATAATCAAGGTGTCATAGTCGTCGAGGCTCTCTATCTGCTTGACTGTCAAACCCACTCCACCGGTGGTGTGAAATTGTTGCTGTTCAAGGCTGATCACTTGTGCCTGATACCAGTTGTCAAACTCGGGCCTAGGCAAGGCAAACAGTTCCACCGCGCAAGACATCTCAAACAAGGTGAGGTGAGAGTGGGCAAGTATCGCGACTTTTATCATAATCCTTCCCTAGTTCATTTTGGCTGATTATTAACGATAACTGTCTATCAAGCCAATGTCACTCATTTTGCCTTGCTGTCATGATGGAGACACATTGGTTCATTAAGCAAGGAGTCGCTATGACAAGTGCCGTATCTCGAGTAAAAGCCGCCAATAGCCAACAAGCATTAGCGCATTTTCAACGATTACTAGAATTTGAGACAGACTGTTGGGATGTGCACCACGCGCTGTCCAACCAGCGCCAAGATTTTGTGTTGCTTGATGTCCGAGGTGAGGCGCTGTTTGCTGCCGGACATATCGAAGGTGCGGTCAATATTCCACACGCGAGGCTCAACCCTACCACCTTGGCTGACTACCCTACTGACGCGCTGTTTGTTGTTTATTGCGCCGGGCCGCACTGCAACGCGACCGAGAAAGCGGCGATTCGCCTGGCAAAGCAAGGGCGTGCGGTCAAGAAGATGATCGGTGGCGTCACCGGTTGGCTAGATGAAGGCTTTGAGCTCGTCAGTTAGCGCTCACCTTTTAATTATGCGCTTGGTGCATAGAGGAATTGCTAAAATGTCATTTGAGTCATAACAGGCGAGCCACTATGCTGCGCGCTCTTTTTCATTATGCTGAGGGAGACACTATGTTTTCTCAATCACTTTTCGCTCAGCTGGTACGAATGACGGTGTTGTTGAGTTTGTCGTTGGTGGTGTTGCATCACTCACCAGCGTTGGTGGCACTGCTGGCCCAGCAAGCTATCGACGCGGGTTGCCATCAAAGCACTCAACCCAACACCCATCACTCCGTACATCACTAAGGTATTGCGATGAGTATTTTTCGATTTCCACCCATTGTTTGGCTTGGTATTGCCATCTTAATCCTATGCCTGGGTATCAGGCAGTCGTTTGGCATCTTTATGCTGCCGATTTCTGACTACTTTCAAACCGGGCGAGAGTTTTTTAGCTTCGCGATTGCGTTACAAAACCTCTTGTTTGGCGTGTTTCAGCCCTTTGTGGGTATGGCGGCAGACCGCTTTGGTGCCAAGCGAATCATTGTCTTTGGCGCTATCAGTTACGCACTAGGTTTATATCTGACTTCGATAGCGGTGAGCCCGAGCGCCCTTTATTTAACGCTGGGCGTTTTGGTTGGTCTTGGGCTAAGTGCGACCAGCTACGTGATCGTACTTGGCGCGGTAGCGAAAGCGGTGCCAGCTCAACATGCGGCGAAAGCGTTCGGTTTGACTACCGCAGCGGGATCGTTTGGCATGTTCGCGATGATCCCGGGAGCTCAAACTCTATTGAGTGAGTTTGGCTGGCAAGGGGCAATGCAGTGGTTTGCTGTGCTGTGTACCACCATGATTGCGTTTGCCCTGTTTATGCGCACGCCTAAAGCGCACAGCTATAAGAATGAAACCGTGGCAGCGGCGCAGAGCTTGTCGCAGGCCCTTAAGGAGGCATTTGCCCATCGAGGATATTGGCTGATTCATTTGGGCTTTTTCGTTTGCGGTTTTCATGTGATGTTTATCGCTACCCATCTACCCAGTTACCTCGCCGATCGTCACTTGCCAGCAGAAACAGCGGCGATGGCGCTGGCCTATGTCGGTATCTTTAACATCTTTGGCTCCTATTTTTGGGGGGTAATGGGCGATAAATACAGCAAACGCCATGTGATGGCGGCGCTCTATTTAATGCGCACAGTGGTGATTGGCGCATTTGTGACCCTGCCGGTGACCGAGCAAACAGCGGTTATATTTGGCGCTGCGATTGGTTTTTGCTGGCTAGGAACCGTGCCTTTGACCTCTGGCTTAGTGAGACAGATTTTCGGCGCGCAGTATTTATCCACTTTGTATGGTCTAGTCTTTTTTACCCACCAGGTCGGCAGCTTCTTAGGTGCGTGGGCCGGCGGCAGAATTTATGACTACTATGGTTCGTATGAGCCGATCTGGTGGTCGACGGTCGTGTTGGCCTTGGCCGCAGCCTTAATCCATCTGCCGATTAACGATCAACCTGTTAGGCGAGTGGCAGCGGCATAAATCTGGATGAAGTGAATCGAAGCATCGATTTTCTGCGTATAAACAGCGAAGTAAGCACTTCGCTGTTTTTATTAGAGAGGAGAGAGTCGCGTGCAGAAAAAAGTGGGCTTATATTGGTTTAGTCACGATCTTAGATTGAACGACAATGATTTGCTGGCCAATGCGGCGCAGCAAGTCGACGCCTTGGTCTGTGTCTACTGTATGCCAGAGTTAACGCCGTACTTGGCCAATTTCTCACAACAATCTCATTTGGGTGAGCAGCGCGTTAGATTCATCCAAAGCTCAATAAACGATCTATCGAAGCAGCTTGCAAAGTTCGACCAAAAGCTAATCTTGTGTGATCAAGAGCCTTTTGCGGCGCTGCAATCATTAATTCAATCTCTGCACGTCACTCACCTCTATTGTGACCGTTTTTCAGGCACGAATGAGGCTCGCTGCGTCGAGGCGCTACAACAGCAATTCCCCCAACTCTGCGTGGTGCAAGCCAATGTCTCCACTTTGTTCAGTGAGTCCCAACTACCGTTCGCGTTGGACGACTTGCCCCCCACGTTTACCCGTTTTCGCAAGCAAGTGGAAGCGTTGCCGATTCATCATCATGCAAATCTGACAGCGCTTCCTCCAATGGCAGAGAGTGACTTAGATTACTTCCAACATACTAGTTTGGAGGAGGATGAAGCCCTTTTTGTTGGGGGGAGCACAGCGGGTCACCAACATTGCGCTTGGTACTTCTCTACTCACTTAGCTAGTGAGTACAAACTTACCCGTAATGGTCTGGATGGTAAGGAGTATTCGACCAAGTTTTCGCCCTGGCTCGCTTTAGGCTGTGTATCTCCTAGAGAGGTGATGACCTATCTCAGAGATTATGAAGCCAAGCATGGCGCTAATGAGTCGAGTTATTGGATCTATTTTGAACTGCTGTGGCGAGAGTATTTTCATTGGTATGCGCAGCGCCATGCCGAACGGCTGTTCCTTCATCAAGGGATCAAAGCCCACAGTCCGATCGGGCATTTTGACTCGGCTCGTTTTCACTCGTGGGTTAAGGGTGAAACAGGCTTGCCGATTGTTGATGCCTGCATGCGTCAGCTAAAACTGACGGGTTACCTGTCTAATCGTGGGCGTCAACTGGTGGCCAGCTGTCTTATTCATGAACTCGATTTAGACTGGCGTTATGGTGCGGCCTATTTTGAAACTAAACTGATCGATTATGATGTCGGCTCAAATTGGGGCAACTGGCAATATTTGGCGGGGGTAGGGGCGGACCCAAACCCAAGCCGAAAATTCAATCTAGAAAAACAGACGCAGATGTACGACCCTAATGGTGAATTCGTCGCTAAATGGTTATCCGCCGCTACTGGCAAGGAGTCGCACTGATGCAGTTTCAATCAATCCGTTTGATCTTGGGTGACCAACTCGATGGCAATCACTCTTGGTTTCAGCAAGTGGACGATTCTGTGCTCTATCTAATAGCAGAGCTTCACCAAGAGGCGAGTTATACCCGTCATCACGTGCAGAAAGTATGCGCCTTTTTTGCTGCGATGGAGCAGTTCGCTCATCAGTTACGTGAGCAGGGGCACCAAGTCATGCATTTGACTCTCGATGAGACCAGTGACTTTGATGATCTGCCCTCACTGCTCGCGCATTATGTTGCCAAAGCCGGCGCATCCCAATTGCAATACCAAAGGCCTGATGAATATCGCCTCTGTCAGCAGCTGTCGCAACTCTCCATTCCCGGCTGTGAGGTGGCATTAGTCGAGAGTGAACACTTTTTGCTTCCGTTTGCCGAACTGCATGACTATTTCGCTCCGGGTAAGCACGTGATGATGGAGCACTTTTACCGCAAAATGCGCAAGCGCTTTAATCTGTTGATGGAGCAAGGCAAGCCGGTAGAAGGGAAGTGGAATTACGATGCCAATAATCGCAACAAGCTCAAAGCGGCCGACATTGACAACTTACCCGAACCGCTGCTGTTTGCCACCGACGTCTCTGCAATTGTTGAGCGGATAGCGCGACATCGGATTGCGACTATCGGTCGCGTGGAGAACAACTTGATATGGCCAGTCAATCGCAATCAAAGCTTGTCGTTGTTGGCGCATTTTTGTCAGGTTTGTTTACCTCTGTTTGGCCGTTTTCAAGATGCGATGACCAGTCAGCACCATGCGAAATGGAGCCTATATCACAGCCGTCTGTCATTTTCGATCAATAGTAAGATGTTGCATCCACTCGAGGTGGTCAAGGCGGCGCTCTCTGCCTATGCGAATAACCCTCAAGTCGATATTGCTCAGGTCGAAGGTTTTGTCAGGCAGATAATCGGTTGGCGCGAGTACATTCGCGCCGTGTATTGGGTCAACATGCCGCACTATGCAAGCTTGAACCATTTGAGCGCGCAGCGAGCCCTGCCTGAGTACTTTTGGAGTGGCGAAACCAAAATGGCGTGTATGCGCCAGGCCATTGGTCAGTCACTGGAGTACGCCTATGCCCATCATATCCAGCGTTTGATGGTCACTGGGAACTTCTGTTTAATTAGCGAAATAGAACCGGATCAGGTTGACAGTTGGTATTTGGGGATCTATATCGATGCGATAGAGTGGGTCGAAATGCCCAATACTCGCGGTATGGCACTGTTCGCCGATGGCGGAATTGTTGGTACCAAACCTTATGCGGCCAGCGGTGCATACATTAACCGCATGAGTGATTATTGCAAAAGCTGCCATTATCAAATTAAAACCAAGAGTGGCCAAGGCTCATGCCCGATCAATAGCTTATACTGGCGCTTTATGATCAAACATCGCGATAGTCTAGGGACCAACCCACGCATTGGGATGATCTATCGCTCGTGGGATAAGATGGACAGTAAGGCGCAACAAGCCGTGTTGGATACCGCCGAACACTATCTAGACAACATCGAGCAGTTGTAAATTTAGCTGCCATGGTGCAGCTAACCCTATTCACCGGCTATGCAATTCGACTATGATGGAGGCTCATTTTTCTTTTGCACTGAATTGCTTATATGTTTGCCGAATGGGTTACTTCGCAAGCGCTGATCGCTGCCTTGTTGATATTTGTAGGTTCTTTTGTTCAAACGGCCATTGGCTTTGGTTTGGCGATCGTAGCCGCGCCTTTGCTGTTCTTAGTTTCGCCCGACTATGTGCCAGCCCCCATCTGTTTGGTGGCGCTGTTTATTTCGGTATTAAATGCGTTAAAACATCGCGAGAGTGTCGAAATTGGCGGGCTAAAAATGGCCTTGATTGGCCGAGTGCCAGGCTCCATCGCTGGCGGCGTACTGTTGGTTATGGTGTCGACAGATCTTCTCGCTTTGTGGCTTGGCGCGTTGGTGCTATTTGCCGTTGCGGTCAGTCTTCTGCCTTTTCGTATCGAGCCAACCCCGATGAGAATGGGTGTCGCGGGCTTTTTCTCCGGTTTTTTTGGCACCAGCTCCGCTATCGGCGGACCACCAATGGCGCTGCTACTGCAACATCAAGAAGCCAATCAATTGCGCGGAAATCTGTCTGCTTTCTTTGTGTTTAGCTCGATCATTTCTCTGATTATTCAAATTCCAGCGGGATTCTTTACCTTGCACCATCTGTGGATTTCTATCCCGCTGATTCCCGCCGCTTGGCTCGGGTATAAACTGGCTAGAGCCACCACGCAAACCTTGCCGAAAGAGAAAATTCGCCGCGGGGCGCTGATTTTGTGTTCCATTAGTGGTGCCACGGCGGTTTGGCAGGGGTTGAGTTAATCGGATTGTTCATCCTAGGTTAAGGAGAAACCATGATACTGGAAGTCGCGATTCTAGAGGTAAAACCTCAACTTGAAGCGCAGTTTGAAGCCAATTTTGCCAAAGCGCAAAACATCATCGCGTCGATGCCGGGCTATGTTTCGCACCAGCTGCAGCGCTGTATTGAAACGCCAAATCGCTACATTTTGTTGGTCAATTGGCAAACTGTTGAAGATCATCAGCAAGGTTTTAGGCAATCACCGCAGTATCAGGAATGGAAAGCACTTTTACACCATTTTTATGACCCATTCCCAACGGTAGAGCATTACCAAAATGTCTACCCAAGCTAACCAGGAGAGAGTAGCGTGTTAAGAGTTTTAGGTAACATCATTTGGTTTTTGTGCGGCGGCGTCATCATGGGGCTGATGTGGTGGTTCTTTGGCCTGCTGGCGTTCATTAGCATTATCGGTATTCCTTGGGGGCGTGCCTGCTTGGTGATGGGGAATTTTTCATTCTTTCCGTTTGGCCAAGAGGCCATCAGTCGCAGTGAGCTCACCAACGAGCTCGATCTCGGTACTAGCCCGCTAGGTACGATAGGGAATGTGATTTGGTTTTTGCTGGCGGGTATTTGGCTCGCTATTGGCCATATTATGTCGGCAGTTGCGTGCTTCATTACCATTATCGGTATTCCATTCGCGCTTCAGCACCTCAAGTTGGCTCTGATTTCGCTCGCACCGATTGGTAAAACTGTGGTGCCCAAAGAGCAAGCGGCGCGCGCCCGTTACGGTAAGCTGTAAATTCAGTTGGTAGAACAACAAGGCCGACTTCATCTTATGAAGTCGGCCTTGTTTTTTATCTCGATCAGATAATGGGTTTATGGGTATTAGAGCTCTTCACCATAAATATCGAATGAGAAATACTTAGCCGCAATTTTGTCATAGGTGCCGTTGGCGCGAATCTCGGCAATGGCTCGGTTAAACTTCTCAGCCAAGGCTTGATCGTTATGGCGCAGGGCTAAGGCTGTGCCCTCGCCAATATAGGCTTTGTCTGTGACCGCTTTGCCAACAAACTCAAAACCTTGACCTATCTCTTTGTCGAGAAAAGCGAGCGCAAGCTGATCTGAGTTGCCAAAGGTTACATCAAGACGACCATTGGCCATGTCGATATACACCTCGTCTTGACCTGCATAGCGTTTAATGGTCGCAACATCGCCAAATTTGTCGGTGACGTAACGATCATGAATGGTACCGCTCTGGACACCAATGACTTTGTCTTTCAAGCCTTCAGGACTGATATCCAGTGTCTGGCCAGCCTGCGCCACAAAGCGTGCTGGAGTTTGGTAGTATTTATCGGTAAACAGCACCTTCTTCTTTCTGTCATCAGTAATACGCATCGAAGCCATGATCACGTCAGATTTACGTGCCAACAAGCTTGGAATTAAAGCATCCCAGCCTTGGGAAACCCAAGTGCATTGCAGCTCTGCTTGCTGGCAAAGCGCATCGGCGATCTCGATATCAAAACCAACTGGGTTTCCCTTTGCATCCATGTAGTTAAATGGAGGGTAGGTAAAGTCAGAAGCCAAGCGGACCTCTTTGGCCAGCAGTGGGGTAGAGATCAGTGCAGCGGCGCAAGCGAAAGCGCTAAGCAGTTTGTTCATGGTCAATATCCTTATTGTGTGGTGTTGATGTTGTCAGTCGGTTGGGTAAGTTGCAAATGATTTTGCCCACTTCGTTCATGCTTGCTTCGCTACCGATAGTGATGCGCACGCAGTCAGCTAGATTGGGCTCGTGTGCTTGGTTGCGGGTGACAACCCCTTGCTCAAGCAGCAGTTCAAACAGTGGGAAACCCGGCTCAGTGCGGACCAATACAAAGTTGGTGGCTGAAGGGTAAACACGCTCAATCCAATCAAGATGGGCAATTTGGTCAACAAAGGCTTGCTTGGTCGCCAGCAGCTTTTGCGTGTGCTCACGGACCTTGGCAATACCGTTAGGGCTCAGAGCGTTAAGTACGATTTCTGCTGAGCTATCGGGCATGGGATAGGGTGGAATCAGTTTAGCGATAAAGTCGAGGACAGACGGCTGAGCGATGATAAAGCCGCAGCGGACCGCCGCCAGACCAAAGGCTTTTGACAGAGTGCGGATCACCACTAAGTTGGGGTAGTGGTCAATCAACTCCACCACACTTTGGCCCAGCTCAAACTCAATATAGGCTTCGTCAACAACGACGAGTGCGTGCTGTTGAGTCTGCTCAAGAATGGCGATGATGCTGTCTCTATCGAGCAACTGGCCTGTTGGATTGTTGGGTGAGCAGAGAAAAACGAGGTTGCTGCGCTTAGCGGCGCAGACAACGGCATCGACATCCAGACTAAAATCTGGCGCTTGCAATGGACAGTCAATCACGTCAATAGCCATTGACTCAGCGCAGAACTGATACATCGCGTAGGTCGGACTGCAAATGGTGATGCTATCTTTGCCGGGCTGGCAGAATGTTCGAACCAATAAGTCGATAGCCTCATCAGCACCGCGCACCGCGAGTGTGGGTTGTGACGTTTCGCAGTAGGCTTGGTAGGCGACGGCAATGTCATTCGGTAAAAAATCAGGATAACGGTGCAATGCGGATTGGTTGTCCTGAAACAGCAATGGAGTTTCCAGTTCGTTGGCGTTGAGCCACAACCTACCAGTACCGCCAATGCGTCTGGCTGATTGGTATGGTATTAACTTTTTTATGTTCTCTGGGGCGAGTTTTTCTGCAAGTGACATTCAGAGTGTTATCCATTAATGCATAGTTACTCACACCTAATTGGTTATGATAACTAAATTTCCCGTTTGAATAACAATCTAGTCAATGATGGCTTTTGGTTAAAACGAAAATAAGACATACTAGCCATGCAAAAAAATCATAGGTTACTCCATGAATACCCGATTACCTTCAACCAAGAGCTTGCAGGCCTTTTTGGCGACGGCTCAACATCTCAACTTTACCCACGCTGCGCAACGTCTCAATATGACGCAAGGGGCGATTAGCCGGCAGATCCAATCGCTAGAAGCGTTAATGGGCGTGGCACTGTTTTATCGTCAAGCGCGTGGACTCGCGTTGACCCCAGAAGGCGCGAAATTTGTCCCTTTGGCTGAGAGTGTGATTCAACGATTACAGTCGGCGATACGCGAGGTTGTCGATGGTGCCAATCGAATCAAACTCAATGCGCCAAGTTGTATCACCACCTGGCTACTGGGACGCATCGCTAATTTTCAACAAGCCCATCCCGATATTCACGTAGAGCTGACTTCAACCACTAAACATCAGGTGGTGCCAAACTTTGATAACTTTGACCTGATCATTACTTATGGTCAGCCGATACGCAGTAAATCCGTGGAACAGGTGGTGCTATTTGATGAAATCTTAGCGCCTGTGTGTGCGCCGGAGCTCTGGGATAAGTTCGCGGTGCAAGACAGGGATGGTCAAGCGAACGCGATACAAACATTGATGGGGTTGACTTGGTTACACGCTAACGCGGAGCAATCGGATTGGTCGATGTGGCTTGCGGCATCAGGGTTCAACAAGGTTTTTGGCAAAGGAAATCAGACATTTGCCACCTTAGATCAAGCGATGAATGCGGCGCAGCAAGGGTTTGGTATCGCGATTGGTGATATCACTTTGGCTGCGCAGGATTTGCAGATGAAGCGTCTGGTGAGGCCGTTTTCAACGACAGTGGCCTCTGGCAATAGCTATCATCTACTCAACCCAAAGCATGAGGAAAACCACATGGTCAATCAACTAGTGACCTGGCTGACACGCGAGGATTGAAAAGGGTAGCCTTAGTACGCTTTGATGCCAAACTCGCGCAAACGAGCTGGCAGTAGGTCATCTAGCTTATCGATCTCGCTGGGGAATACTTCGATCAGAGCAAAATGGTGCTCGGAGTAAATAGCGCGCAGTTGTTGCTGGCGTTTGGTGTCGACCTCGCCATGATCGCTGCCCCAGTACTGTAGATAAACTTTTCCGCTTGGCAGATAGAAGTCGCTGAGTACGTCATCCTCAATCGGCAATTGTCGGTCATAGGCATGAACAATCCCGTTCATGTACAGCCAGTTATCTATCTTGAGCTCTCCCTTGGAGCGTACATAATGGCCGTCAAGGGTTCGGTGCTTGGCCTCGAATTTTTGCCTAAAACTCGACAGCGACTTATCGGTGGCATGAGCCTCGGCATCTTGGCCGGAGAACTCGATCACCGATTGTTTAAGGCGTTTGTTGCGAATGATAGAGTCGTGCCACACCACAAAAAATTGACCACTCTCTTGGTCTTCGCGCTTATATCCACCCACGCTGAGTCCGGATAGGGTGACGTGCCAACCATCGTCCTTCTTACTGATCCAGCCAAGCTCTTGCAGCAGTTGGTTGACTTTTTTGGCGCTCAGCGTGAATCGTTGACCGATTTGGGTCGCACTTAAGGTTTTGCCACTGGTAGCGGTGAGATCGACAAGTAAGTTTTTGGGCCAAACAATAAAGGGACCAAATTTGGGGTGCTCGATCACTTCACCACCAAACTTTCGTCCCAATTCTGTAAGCAGCCAGTTGTCGTCAGCACGGTTGATGTAACCTGCAGATTTTAAGTCGCTAAATAGCTGTTTGGGTTCAATATCGCGAAGTTTGGCTAACGCAGTGGTCGAGATTTTGTCGGACATAAGCACCTCTTAATCGTTGGCTCTATTGTTCGACCAACAGTGCTCTAAATCAAGTAGATTCAAATCCTTGCCAGCCAAAGTGTGACTGGCAAGGGAGGGGGCTTACTCACCTTCGGCAAAGAAAATCGCCATAGAGGCGGGGGCAACCAGAACTTGTTTGTGGTCTATAGTTTGGTGCAGATCGTGACTGTCGGTGTTACAGATCATGGTCCAACTGTTTTTGTTTTCCGGTAAGGTGAAGCGAGCCGGAGCATTGGTTTGGTTAATACAGTAAAACAGTTCATTGCCCGCTTCACCAATACCGAGGTGCAGAGCGACCGAACTCAGTTGATTCCAGTCGTCGTGCTCCATAAAGCTGCCATCAATACGACGCCAGAAAATACGATTGTGGTTGCGTTTCTTGCCACTAAAGGCGCGAATAAATGGCAGCATGTACTGCTGACGTGCTTGCACCATATCGGCAAGCCACGTCTTAAAGCGTTGCTTATTGTCACTGATTTGCCAGTTAAGCCAGCTCACTTCGTTGTCTTGGCAGTAGGCGTTGTTGTTGCCTTGTTGAGTGTGAGAAAGCACGTCGGCGGTGAGAATGTGCGGAATACCAAAAGCAAACAGTAGGCTAGCCATAAAATTACGCTTTTGCTTCTCGCGTTTCTCAATGATCAATGGGTTTTCAGTCTCGCCCTCAACACCATAGTTGTCAGAGCGGTTGTCACCATGACCATCTCGGTTTTGCTCGCCGTTTGCTTCATTGTGTTTATGTTTGTAGGAGACCAGATCCTGCATACAGAACCCGTCGTGATAGGTAATGTAGTTCACCGTCAGCTTATATGGCCAGTTGGCCGCGCTATACAGATCGCGCGAGCCCATCAATCGGGTGGCGAACTCTTTGAGGAAACCTTGATCACCGCGCCAGAAGCTGCGAGTAATGTCTCGCAAGCGGTCATTACATTCGTTCCAGCCAAACGGGAAGTTGCCGACTTGATAACCGTTGGGGCCAATGTCCCAAGGTTCGGCGATCAATTTGACCTGCTGCAGGACAGGGTCTTGCGCAACGGCCTTAAAGAAGCCTGCATCGGGGCTGAAATGTTCGCCATGACGGCCCAAGGTCGCCGCCAAATCGAAGCGGAAACCGTCAATCTGATACTCGGTTGCCCAGTAACGCAGTGTGTCCATGACCAGATTCATCGCCGGTTGATAAGCAAGATCGACAGTATTGCCGCAGCCAGTGAAGTTGGCGTAGTGCTCACCATGTTTAATGTAAAAACGCTTATCCAGCGCCTTTAAATTAAACACAGGGCCATCAGCGCCGCCTTCTGCGGTGTGGTTGTAGACCACATCGAGGATCACTTCGATGCCATGACGGTGTAGTTCACGAATCGCGGTTTTGAGCTCTTTCACCGCACTCTTTTCTGCGTATCTTGGGTCAGGGACCATAAACAGGTAAGGGTTATAACCCCAGTAATTGACCTTGTTCATTTTGAGTAAATGTGGCTCATGCATACAGGCGGCGATGGGCAACAGCTGCAATGTATTGATGTTTTGCTGCTTGTAGAAAGCCAACATTTCTGAGCTGATAAGGCCCAAGTAGCAGCCTTGGTGGCTTGGGCTAACATTGGGATTGAGCTTGGTTACCCCTTTGACATGAGTCTCGAATACCACCATCTCTTCGCGCGGGCGATTAGGTTTAGTCACCCCTTGCCAGTCAAACGCGTCATCCACGACTACACATTTTGCCAGTTGGAAACTTTTTTCAGAACTAAACGGGAGTTCATATTGCAGTGGCTTGTCGAGCGCTTTGGCATACGGGTCTGAGATAAAGTGCGCTTTCCCTTTGACCTGAGCAATATAGCCGTAGCGTTGGCCCGCTTTAACGTTCTCTAAGTAGGTATGTTTAATCCCAGCGTACTCGCCTTGGAGAGGGTAGGTTTTAAACTCGCCGCTAGCTTCAAACAGGGCGAGCTTTATCTCATGTGCCTGAGGCGCATAGATAGAGAAGTTACACCCTTGGCTATCTGGCGTCGCCCCTAAAGGGTATGGACGTGAACACTGCATCTTAATAACTTATTGATATGGTTTCTTACTAAAATATTAGTAAATAGTGTTGTGTGAATTAGGTCAAGCTCCATGATAAAAAAACGTTTTGTAATAAACTTTCAATATTTGGCTGTTTGATAGATAAACAGTGAGCAGTCTGACATTTTGTAGCACTATTTTTTTCCTCTTTGGTTTTTCTCCTCCCTACTTTTGTGACAAAGCAAAGAAAAACACCATAGGGTATGATTTCTCCTCCTTTCTCATCCCCCCCGAATATTTCTCATCTGGAGGATTTTTAGCCTCTACTCCCCAGTTAATCTGGCCGCAGTTGAAACAAACGGGGACGAGGGCAAATGCTCAACTCCCATCTTACCTCTCTTTTATTACGAGTCTGTTTCTGCCTTTACAGAGTCAAGAGCGAGAGAGCAAAGAAAGAATAATAAACCCTAAATGGAGTTAATAATGAAAAAAGTAAGTGTAATTGCTGCTGCAGTGGCTGCGACTCTAGCTGCTGGCTCAGCTTTCGCGGTAGATTTTAACGGTTATATGCGTGCGGGTACTGGAATCAGTGCTAACAGCGGCTCTGATGTTTCTGTTAACAAAAACGGTATTGGCCGTTTAGGCAACGAAAACGACAACTACTCTGAGTTTGGTTTTGCGGAAGAGCTAAAAACCGGCGAGCAAACCTGGCGCCTTGAATCAATGATTGCAGCAGGCCGCGATGGTAAGAAGGGTTGGGAAGATGGTGATGTAAACATTGCACAATTTGCTGTAAAAGCAAAAGGTGTGTTGGCATTCGACCGTGATGCAACACTTTGGGCGGGTAAAACGTACTACCAACGTAAAGATATCCATATTACCGATTTCTACTTCTTGAACACGTCAGGTACTGGTGGTGGTATCGAGAATATTTCTCTTGGTAACCAAAAGCTGTCTCTAGCACTTCTACAAGATAATGGTTCTCAAAAAGTAGATACAACTGACGTTAACTACAAACTTACTGATGCAGCGGCAGCTTCAATTAAAGCATGTAACGGCAACCCAGGTTGTATTGCAGCTATCGAAGGTGCTTCGGGCAGCTATGTAGCGGATGGCTTCAAAACTAAAGACGAGGAAGTTAACGGATTTATCTTTGACGCACGTCTGGCAAACATCGGCCTATGGGAAGATGCGTCGTTAGAGCTTGCTTTGGCTTACAACTTTGCCGCTGAATCAAACGGTCAAACAGCAAAAGCGGATGATGGTCTTCTAGCAACTGCTGTGCTGCACCAAGGAATGAGCAACGGTTTCAACCAAACAGTTCTTCAATACGGTACAAATGGTTATGGTGTTCAAGCGGCGAACTTCTGGGGAGCTGGCGCATACTATGATCGCTCTGGCGACCAAAATGGTGCCAAAGGTTATCGTGTAATCAACTGGGGTGTGATGAACCTAGGCGAAAGCTGGGAAATGGGTCATCAGTTGGCTTACCTAGCAGGTGCTGATATTGGCACTAGCAAACTAGATATCGATCAGTACTCGGTAGTTGCTCGTCCAATGTATAAGTGGAACGACACTATGCGTACTATCTTCGAAGCGGGTTACAACGCTGGTGAGAAAATCAACAAAGCAGGCACTGCTGTAGAAGACTTCGGTAACACCAAGTTTACTGTTGCTCAAGCATGGGCGATGGGTGACAGCTTCTGGGCGCGTCCTGAAATCCGTGTATACGGTTCTTATATCTCTGACCTAGAGAACAAAGATGCGTTCGGTACAGGCAAAGATAACGAGTTCGTTGCAGGTATCCAAGTAGAAGCTTGGTGGTAATAGATAACTAACTGTCCAAGTTATTTAGTCCTATAATTGGTAGCCGGCTTCAGCCGGCTATTTTCCTAAGCGCTTTTGAACACCATAAACACCGTCTAATATTGCTAAATCAGAAGCCTTTAGAAAAATAAAATAAGGACAATATATGTATTTTCGCTCCCTCCTTTTAAGCGGTTGTGTTGCCTTAGTTGGCTGCCAAAGCGCACCTACCCCCGAATATGTACAGGAGTCTCAAGTCGAGCAAATAACGTCGCTTGCTGAACTTCAGAGTGCGAAAGTAAAATTACCAAGCACTGCTATCATCGAGATTACCAACCAATCGCAATATTTGAGCTATCAAAATATCGATGGGCCTGTTGCGGTCTTTGAACTGCCAGCCAATCGAGGTGAATATGCTTTGGAAATTACCAGTATTATTGAAGATACTGCGTTTGTTCCCCGAGCAGTCATAGTCGATAAAGCGGGCAACGTGATTGAGCAGTATGGTAGAGACGAATTTGTTTACACCAAACCACGTTTGAACAAAGGCAATCGCCTTGTCGCTGACAAAGATTTCTTCCCGCCAGTAGGTGAGAAGTCAGTTTATTTGATCGTTTATGGCGACAAATCCGATCTAGGTGGATTTACAGATGTGATTCACCCTGCTCGTTTGGATGCAGAAGGCCGTGGGAATTACTTACCGGAAGCGAAAGACATTCCAGTGCCTAATGCGCTTACTGGTAAGATAGAAGTATCGATTGACAGTATCGGTTTCTTCTCGATTGGTACTGCGCCCTCAAACACTCAACAAGCTGAGCCAAGCGTATCCTCTGCTAATATTGCGCAGGCTCCCATCGTCGAGGTTGTGCAACCAGAAACCCAAACCTACTACCACAACGCGATCGAATCGGCGGTAAAAGCCAACAATCTCGACAAAGCACTTAGCTTGCTCGAAGAAGCCAAAGCGCTCAATGTTGAAGGCGCGCAGCAAGTGTTTATCAAGGCTGTCAACGCAAAATAGCCCTGTTCGACAACCTCAACTAGAACCCTTCGCTTAAGCGAGGGGTTTTATTTTTTGTGCAAAGTTCCTTTGAGTTGATAAAAATGTGCCACAAGTCACAATATTATTTTGCAGCTCATTCCCTCCTGGTAACCTATATAAAATCAATTGCTTAGATGGTTATTGTCCGGAAGTGCCCAGCAAACGCATCGGCTGTCTCATGGTTAAGTCACTATACCTGCTCGTTTTTTTTCTGTTTCGTACTAGGGTTTAGATGTTCGTGCTGTATTTAGCGTCAAGGATGCTAAATCGAACTAAAGTTCAACCCAATACGGACATGAAAATATGAAGATTAAATTATTAGCCGTATCAATCGCGGCACTAGCATGTGGTACTCAAGCCTACGCGGCACAGATTTACAGCAGTGACGGCTCAACCCTCTCCATTGGCGGTTATGTCGACGTCGGTTTAGGTGAATACGGCAGTAGCAAAGAGGTCGAAGTACATCAAGTGTCTCCTCGACTGAATGTCGAAGGCACACAAGAGCTCGGAAACGGCGTGACCGTCGATGCCAAAGGTGAGTGGGCGTTGAACTACCTTGGCGGTGGCGATACCTCTTTCACCACGCGTTTAGGGTACATCGGCGCGACACACGAACAAGCTGGCCGATTGGCTTTAGGTACACAATGGGCCCCCTATTACGATGTTGCCGGAGTGGCTGATAAACCGATCGCCTTTGCCAATAACTTTGTCTACGAGAATCATGGCAATCTCGCCACTGGTCGGGGTGATAAAATGGTGACCTATCGCAACATGATTGATATCAACGACGATGTGATGCTTGGTTTCGGTTTAGGTTGGCAGGGCAAACACACTGGAGCAAAAGACAGTAAACTCTACGATGCGCGTGGTCAGGTTGCGGTGTCACTCTCAATGATGGGCATGATGCTAGGTTATGCGTACAACAGTGGTGATATCGATAACGTAGAAGCGAGATCCCATCTGTTGTCACTCAAGTACGGTAACTATGGCGACGGTGTGTATGGCGCACTGGTCTACGCAGACAATAAGAATTTTTATGATAGTTACTATGAATCCAATCAGTATGAAGCGGTACTCGCATACGGGTTAGGCAATGGTCTCAACTTAATCGTCAACTATGAAGCAGTTGAAGGTAAAAAGATGTCGACGTCGAGCAAAAAGACCGTGTTCAGCGAGAGCGCCTTGCAAGCGGAGTACAACTTTACGCCAAAACTAGTGGGCTTTGCCGGTTACCAGTTTGATCTCGGTGATGATGACCCATCGACCAAAGATCACGACCAATGGACATTCGGAGCGCGTTACTTCTTCTAGGCTAAAACAGTGAGTAATCGATCTCAACGCCCACTGAGCATCAGTGGGCGTTTTTATTAATTCTATTGAGCCGTTTGATGACGAGAGCTACTCTCCAAAAAAACGGTTAACTGATTCATTTCATAGAGCATTTGATTACAATAGGCAGCGAATAAGCAACAGTCAGGGATGATGAAAATGTACAGTGTTAAGGTTGGTGAACAGTCGCATCAACCGAGTAAGATTTTATGTGTTGGGCGCAACTATCTGGAGCATATCCACGAACTCAATAATGCCGTGCCTGACCAGATGGTGGTGTTCAACAAGCCTGCCACGTCGATTGGCAGCAAATTGCACGCGTTTCACCAACAGCGACTGCATTATGAGGCTGAGATTTGCTTCGTGGTTGAGGGTGGTCGATTGAGTGCGGTTGGCGTTGGGTTAGATCTCACCAAGCGCGCGTTGCAATCGCAACTAAAAGAGAAAGGACTGCCATGGGAGCGGGCCAAAGCGTTTGACGGCTCGGCACTGTTTAGCCGATTTATTTCGCTGCAAGGTATTGCGATTGAGTCGTTAGAAGTCGAGCTGTTTATCAACTGTGTCCGAGTGCAAAAAGGCGCTGTGACGCAGATGATGTATCCGCCACAAACTATCGTCGATGAACTCTCTAGTTTTACCACCCTATGCGATGGTGACATCATTATGACAGGCACACCGCAAGGTGTGGGTGAAGTGCATCAAGGCGATGTGTTTCTCGCGCGCCTCAAATCCGATGACAAAACATTGATAGAAATAGAGTGGGTAGCGCAATAAAGCGCTTTACTTTGCCCTTGGGATAAGGATTAACCTCCAATTGAGTGATCAATTGGAGGTTTTTTATGGCATGTTGTAACACTCGGTTAAAGCAGTTTTAGCGCGAGAAAGACCAGCATACTTATGATAGTCGTCAGCAACACATTCTTGCTTTTCCAGGCCAGTACCGCAGCGACCACGGCAGCAATCAGGTAAGGGTTGTTTGTCGATAACCACAGCTGCTGCTCAGGCATAAACACGATCGGTGCCCAAATGGCGGTTAAGACTGCAGGGCTAGAGTAGGTCAACAGCCGCTGCGCTTGAGGGTTTAATCTTAGAGGCAGGCGAGGCTCTAAGAACAGATAACGGCTTAAAAACACCAAGGCCGTCATCGCGAGTATCGATAACATGATCATTGCTTACCTCCGCGCATTGTCTCTGTGAGGTAACCGGCTAACATGCCACCGACGCTGGCGATCATCAGTCCAGACTCTATTTGCTGACTCGCACACCACACCGAGATCACCAGCGCTACCAGCACTGCCATGAGCACGGGGGAGGTTTTAATGTTGGGCACGACAATAGCGATAAAGGTCGCGGCGACAGCAAACTCTAAGCCCAGTTCATTCATGGCCGGGATATAGCTGCCAGCAATGATGCCCGCCAAAGTGGCTAAGTTCCAACATAGATAAAAACTTAACCCCGCTCCAAGCGCATACCAGCGATTAAACTGTTTTTCCGACTGTTGACCACATATAGCAAACAGCTCATCGGTAAGAAGAAAGCCCAGCCCTAAACGCCATTTAAGCGGCAAAGGCTTGATTTTCTCGCGCATCGACACGCTGTAGAGCAGATGACGAGAGGTGATAAAAAATATCGCCAGTAACATGGTGGCCAGTGAGGCCCCGGCTTTAAACATGCCAGTTGCCACTAACTGAGCGGAGCCGGCGAACAAAATAGCCGATAGCGCTTGGCTCTCCATCAGGGTTAAGCCCGATTCAACCGCAAAAGAGCCTGCAAGTAAGCCCCAGGGGATCACTGCAATACTTAGCGGCACCATCGCAAGTGCGCCTTGCCAGAACAGTTGACTGTGACTTGATGGGGTTTCGGTATCGATTGTCATTATATCCATAAGTTAACAAGGTGAGTTGTGCTAGGTGCTTTCATCTAGCCACGAAATAATCGGCTGCGATTGTACATTTTTGCTCAGTTAGCCGTTGCCCGCAAATTGCTTAGGCGTGAACCCCAATGCCTTTTTGAAATGGCGATGAAAATGGCTTTGATCATGAAAACCACACTCTTGCGCGACGTCTGAAATCGTCATCCCTTGGCGAAGTAGTTGTTTCGCAACACGCAATCTTGCCTGAATTTGATAGGCATGTGGCGGCAAGCCAAACTCTTTTTGGAAGCAGCGAGTCAAGTAATAGGGGCTAAGGCCTGCCAACTTGGAGAGGTCCTCTAGGCTGACGTTGGCTTGTGGAAAATCATCAAGAAACTCCTTGGCCAAGAGCAACTGACGTTGACTGCGCGTTTTGGGCTCCCAATCAAGCTTGGTTTTGCTATGTCTTGCGACCAGTTTGACTAAGGTGCCGTACACCAAGGTTTCACGCAGTAAGGGATTGTCGGATTGCGCGAGGGTGTCGAACACTAACCTAAGCTGCTGAGCTAGCTCAGGATCGTAAACCACAGGCTCAGGAAAATAGGGGATAGAAGCGTGAGAACTGAGCCCTTCACTAAGCTTGGCGAATTGCTCTGGCAATGGGTACATGGCCTTGTATTCCCAGCCGCCCTCGGTGGCCGTTTGACCGTTATGTACTTCATCAGCGTTAACCAAAATAATGCTATCTTGCGGTGCTATATGGTTACCACCTGTGCGATAAAAGCGTTGTGCGCCTTTCTCGATGACGCCAATGGTGTAGCCTTCGTGACTGTGACGCGAAAAATTCTGATGGGTGTATTTTGCCTCCAGTAGCTCAAGCCCTCCGAGTTCATCGGCCAGGCGAAAACTCGCTGACTCTTTACTGTTTGTCGTCACATGCCTTCCTTGGGTTGCTATGGCTGCAAATTAATTCCTCAGTCTAGCTTACTGCTAAGCCAAGTTTTTGTACAAAATTGCCTTTTTTATCAATTGATTTAATATGGATAATTGAACCGGTTTTTGTGCTTGTTGTTATATTATATTGATGGAAACTGCCGATATACTAGTATAAAATCTCGCGCTTTCTGTTCTGTATAAAATAATTAAAATGATAGATATTTCCGTGCTTCCGGTTTATTTGACCGCAGTGGTTGCACTCTTGCTCCTGCCTGGTCCTGATATGTTGTTGATTGCTAGCTCAAGTATGAGTTATGGGCGCAAAGTGGGGCTTTTTGCCAGTTTGGGCAATGCCACGTCTGGCATCATCCTCACTTTGTTAGCCGCGCTAGGGGTATCGGCGCTGATCGCGATGAGCCCGATAGCGCTTAAAGCACTTCACCTTCTCGGTGGTGCCTATCTACTAAAGATGGGTTGGGATTGCCTACGAGCGAGCGGGGCAGAGGCCCCAGAGCTTGGTGAACAGAGAAAAGTGGCGACGGCGTTTTACCAGCGAGCACTGGTGAGTAATCTGCTCAATCCTAAAGCGTTGGTGTTCTTTGTGATGTTCTTACCTCAGTTTGTCTCCAGCAATATCAATGCGAGCTCCGGAGAGCAGATGTTGGCCCTTGGCTTGCTGCTTAATGTATTGGGCTTGGCGTTTAATCTGGTATTGGTGGCGCTGGTCGGGACCTTAGGTAAGCCTTTGCTGGAAAATGCACAGTTTCGCGCCTACCAACATAAGTTCATGGGGCTGATATTTGTTGTTTTGGCGATTTGGATGTTAAGCTCATTTGCGAGCTAAGCAATCAAGGTCAGCGCGAGCTGGCCTTTTTTGTATCGATGTTATTCAAGGACAAGGAAGCCGTTATGAATGTTCAGTTCGTTCTCAATCCGCCCAAAAATATCAAAGATGTGATTTACTCTGGCCTTAAAGCATTCAATATGCAGCATTTCCCTAGCGAAGATATTCATAGCCTTGCCTGTTACGCTGAAGATGAAAATGGCGACTTTGTTGGTGGGCTCACAGGGGAGATCTTTACCAATACCTTGTTCGTTGAGTTTCTGTGGATTGATGAGTCTAAACGTCAATCAGGCACGGGATCGCTACTGATGGCAAAGGTCGAGCAAGAGGCCAAAAAACTCGGCGTCACTGACTTGTACCTCGACACCTATACTTTTCAAGCGCCTGGCTTTTACGCCAAACTTGGTTTTACTGAAGTTGGCCGTTACACCGGCTTTCCCACTCAAGGAATCGATAAAATCTTTTTGCAAAAGAAAATTCCTTCAGCTTAGAAGTGGCAGTGGATCGAGTTCCAGTCTGATGGCCGTCTCGTACCCGATTCGATTTAATGTCTGTCAGCTTTTCCCCCTACAAAACGTGTTATTCGACAAAGATTTTAGATCACTTCGGTTTTTTGAGTGGATGATTGTGCTTAACTCTATTGCCATGAGCATTTACACCCTAGCTAGAGAATATGAAAAAAGTATTGATGACCGGGCTCAGCGGAAGCCTAGGCCCAAAAGTTGCTGAGCAGTTTACCCGTCGAGGATGGACCGTCGTTGAATGGAATCACCATCAAATCTCCCCAGACAATCAAGAGCAAAGTGAAACGTTTTGGCAAGAAGTGGATGTAGATGCGGTTTGTCACATGGCGATGGGCAGTGAGCAATGGGCCCAATGGCTCGCGCAACGCAGCGCTTGGAAAAGTATCCCTTATTTGTTTGTCAGTACGGCAATGGTCTTTGATGCTGAGCAAAATGGTCCTTATAGCATTTTTAGCGAACGCAACACCAAAGAAGAGTATGGTTTGTACAAAATGCGCAGCGAAGATGCGATTTGGGCGGTGAACCCAAGTGCTATGATCGCGCGTATAGGCTGGCAGATTCATGATGTCGCTGTTGGCAATAACATGCTAGCTCACCTTGACCAACAGCAGAATGAAAAAGGTTTCATCACGGCAAGTACCGCCTGGCTCCCTGCTACATCACACATGGAAGACACGGCAATCGGCTTTCTACAATTGATCGAAAGAAACGAAGCGGGTTTATATCATCTTGATAGTAATGCCAAGCAGGGTTGGAGCTTTTATCAGTTGGTTTGCGCGCTAAAACAAAAGTACGCGAAACCGTGGCAGGTTATTCCGAGTAATGACTATCAACATGATCAGCGTTTGCATGATGACAGAATCGCCTTACCACCTCTGAGTGAGCGGTTTGATGAACCAAGGTTGATCAAGACCGCTGGTATAGTCGGGTTACATTGGGGGCGGACGCACATTCCACACTATCGTGCTTCTGGAGTAGAAGTCACAACGCTCTGTGCAAGAACGCAAACTGAGTTGGAGCAAGTATGCGAACAAGAAGGCGTTAGCAATGCGACAACCGAAATGGTTGACCTCAATTCGATGGATGTGGTGACGGTCGCAACGCCGGCGGCTTTGCATGCTACTGCGATTGATATCATTTCTAAGCCCTTTATCGTGTGCGAAAAGCCCTTGGTCGGCTTAGAAGGCGCAACACAGTCTTGGCAAATTCCAGACAAACGGATTTTGGTCAACTATGCGTTTAGCCAACTGCACACGGCAAAACGGATCGAGCAGTGGTTAAAGACCCAGCGTAAACCCTGTCGAGTCAATTTGAACTCGAGAGTGAATTTGTCTGGTGACTATTCACTTAAGCAATGGTTTGTTGAAACGGTGAGTCATCCGGTTTCTTGGTTGCTACATTGCTTCGGAGCGGTGAGTCAGTGTCAAGTAGAAGAAACCGTCGAACAGCTAGTTATAAGTTTGAATATTGGTGAACATTCACTGACCGTTAATTTTTGCATCGGCGGTCCTGCGGGAATTGAGCACGATTTAGAAATACATAGTGATCAACGTTTACAGAGTAAAGGATACTACCGAGTAGGTGAAAAATGGCGATTCGAGCCCACTTTAGTGGACGGCATAGCGATTGACTCAGGTGAGTACAGTAAAACAGACTGTTGGCAGGATGCGAATAAGCGAAGCATTGCACTGATGATGGCGATGTTCAATAAAAGCGTCGACTGGGAGTTTGGTCTCAGCCTTGGTGCTTTCGACTGTGAGAAAGCGATCGCTATCGAACGCTTGTTTGAGCTCTAAGTCATCAGAAGCGACATCATCTTATTGAACTGGGGAGCACACTTGGCTCCCCATTTTGTCGGTTATAACAAGCTCAAATTAGGTCACAACAAGCTGTGCTGATGCTCTGAAATCAACATACTCATCGATTCTGACGCCTTTTCAAATACTTGTTCAAGCGAATCACTATCAGAGAAAGGTTCAATCACCTCGTAATAGCATTTGAGTTTCGGCTCCGTACCTGACGGACGCACGATCACCCGCGCTCCTCCTGACAAGTGATAAATGAGCACATCACTTGCTGGCAGGTTGATGACCTCTGTGGTGCCATCGGCAAAGGTTTTGGTTAATGACTTGAGATCTTCGCTGATTTCAACTGCTCTTCCAGCAATCATCGTCGGTGGTTGAGCGCGGAGTTTGTCGCCGATTGGGGGCGATGTCGGATCTAGTGCGATACTACGCTGCGCATTGAGATACATCCCATGTTGGCGATAGAGCTGTTCCAATTGATCCCAAATGCTCTTTCCTTGGCTCTTTAGCTCGGCTGTGAGCTGAGCAAAAGCGACCAACGCCGAGAGCCCATCTTTATCCCATACCTGTTTACCAATGGTATAGCCAAGCGCTTCTTCGTAAGCGAATAAGAACTGCCGCTCATCGCTTTGTTTTTGCATCGCGACATTGGTCAGCCACTTAAACCCCGTCAGAGTTTGATAGTAGTGTGCGCCGTGGGCAGAGGCTATTTTGTTGAGCAAGGTCGAGGAGACAATGGTATTGCCGACTAATTGTTTATTCGCCTCGGTTTGCGATAGTAGATAATGACCAAACAGAGCGCCGACTTGGTCGCCGGTTAACATCTGATAATCACCATCGGGTTTGCGCACAGCGACAGCGAAGCGGTCTGCGTCTGGGTCATTCGCGCAAGCGAGATCGGCGTTGTGCTGTTTGGCAAGCGCCATTACTTTATCCATCGCCCCAGCTTCTTCAGGGTTGGGGAAGTTGACAGTCGGGAAGGTGCCGTCCGGCTCGCGCTGCTCTTTTACACTGTAAACCTGAGTGAAGCCTGCATCATTGAGCAAGGTTTCTGCCATAACGGCACCGACACCATGCATGGCGGTATAGGCGATAGCCACCTGCTCTGGTTGATGGCGTTTTTGCAGCAAAGGGTTGTGGTTCATCGCTTGGCGATAGGTTTGGTAGTAATCCTCTTGTAACCAAGTGAGCAAGCCTTGTTTTTCGGCATCAGCCAATGACATCAAAGGAATCGGTTTGGTGGCAGCGATGTCTATTTCGGCGGCGATACCGGAATCGTGCGGCGGAATTATCTGTGCGCCGTTGTCCCAGTAAACTTTAAAGCCATTGTATTGCGGTGGATTGTGGCTGGCCGTGACAACAACCGCGGCGGCTGCATTAAAGTGTTTGACCCCAAAGGCGACGATTGGCGTCGCGGCGACGGTGTGGGTAAGGAACACTTTGATCCCCAACGCGGTCAGCACACACGCGGTATCGTGGGCAAATTGCTTCGAATCGATACGCCCATCATAGCCAATCACAACGCCACGATTTTTGGCATCGGCGACTTGCTGCACTAAATAATGCCCCAGCCCAGCAGCGGTTTCTTGGATCACTAGACGGTTCATTCTATTGGGACCACAACCCACTTCACCGCGTAACCCCGCGGTACCAAATTCGAGTCGCTGTCTGAATCGGTCTTCTAATTCGGTCAATGCTTGTTGATCAATAAGGTGTTGAAGCTCTTCTCTTGTGTGCGGATCGGGATCTTTTTCCAACCAGTGGGTCACGTTATCCATCATCTTATCTACCTATCTATTTATTTGAGGTTACTCACTAAGTCTATGTGATTTCACACCATTCGCATCAATTTAGTTGATATTGATTCTCATTACATAGAGCGCAATCGCTAAAACTGCCGATGGAAGTGGGCCTAGCGATTTCATTAGCACTTTCTTGCACAATCTGGAAACGCCAACTAACGTTTATTAACATAAATATAACAATTTACACATTATTTGCGTTTTAACTGCATTTTCTAAGGTCCAAAAGTAGCTTGGTACTTTCTTGCCTAATGAGCACGGTGAATGGCTCGAGTACCCACCACGCATGATGCTGCGGCAGAGGAGAGATCTTTTGAAACCATCACACAGTTCAGTTCTAGTGCTTGTTATGTCTGCGATATTCGCAGCCGGTACTGCACGTGCTGAAAGCAACAGTTACAACATGACGCAAGGGGTGACGGAGATTAGCGGTCAGGTGTATGACCTGCATATGCTGATCTTCTACATTTGCTGTGCCATCGCGTTGGTGGTGTTTGGAGTGATGTTTTACTCCATGTATCACCATCGCAAATCGAAAGGTGCGGTGGCCGCTAATTTTCACGAAAGTACCAAAGTGGAAGTGATTTGGACGGTCATTCCGATTGTGATTCTGGTGCTTATGGCGATTCCTGCTACCAAGACCTTGGTTGCGATGGAAGACACCTCCCGCTCGGATCTCACGGTCAAGATCACCGGCTCGCAATGGAAGTGGCACTACAGCTATTTTGGCGAGGATGTAGAGTTTTTTAGCTTGTTAGCGACCAGTCAAAAATCGATTGAGGGTATTGAAGAAAAAGGTGCCCACTACCTATTGGAAGTCGATAATCCCCTTGTTTTACCCATCAACCGTAAAGTGCGCTTTTTACTCACCTCAGACGACGTTATTCACTCTTGGTGGGTGCCTGATTTTGCGGTCAAAAAAGACACCATTCCCGGTTTTATCAACGAAGCATGGACACGTATTGATAAGCCCGGAATCTATCGTGGTCAATGTGCTGAGTTGTGTGGTCGTGCTCATGGCTTTATGCCAGTGGTGGTTCATGCCATGGAAGAGCAACAATACGATGAGTGGCTGTTAGCCAAGAAAGCGGAAATTGCTAAAGCGCAGCAAGAGGCAGCAGCCTCTTTGACCGCGTCACTCTCCTTGGACGAACTGATGGCGATTGGCGAAAAGGTTTATCTCGACCGTTGCGCTGTGTGTCACCAAGCCAACGGGGCGGGGATTGCGGGGGCGTTTCCGGCGATTACCGCCAGCAAAGTGGCGACCGGAGCGGTTGAGCCGCACATCGATGTTGTGGTCAACGGGCGCGCAGGCACCGCGATGCAAGCATTTGCCAATCAGCTAACCGATAAAGAAATTGCCGCCGTTGTCACCTATCAACGCAACGGACTAGGTAACAGTGTCGGTGATGTGGTTCAAGCCTCAGATGTAAACCAGTTTAAGGCGTCTAAGGAGGGACAATGAAAACGTCCAAACCTGATAGTGTAATCGAAGACAAAACCAAGTTTGCTCCTGCTGCTGACGGCGACATCTCACGTGCAAATAGCACCATTGCGATTGAGGAAGACGACCATCATCACGCGCCAAAGGGGATCACGCGCTGGCTCTATTCGACCAACCATAAAGATATAGGCACCCTCTATCTTTGGTTCAGTTTTATTATGTTCCTCACTGGCGGAGCGATGGCGATGATCATCCGCGCCGAGCTTTTCCAACCGGGTTTGCAGTTGGTTGAACCGCAATTCTTTAATCAAATGACCACGGTGCATGGTTTAGTTATGGTGTTTGGTGCCGTCATGCCTGCCTTTACTGGACTGGCTAACTGGATGATCCCAATGATGATTGGTGCGCCAGATATGGCGCTGCCACGCATGAACAACCTCAGCTTCTGGATTCTTCCGTTCGCGTTCGCCATCCTACTTGCATCGCTGTTTACCGAAGGGGGTGGTCCCGATTTTGGCTGGACATTTTACGCTCCGCTATCCACCACTTATGGCCCTGATAGCACCGCACTGTTCGTCTTTTCGGTCCATATTATGGGGATTAGCTCCATCATGGGCGCGATTAACGTCATTGTCACTATCGTCAATATGCGCGCACCGGGCATGACCTGGTTCAAGATGCCGATGTTTGTTTGGACATGGTTGATCACCGCCTTTTTGTTGATTGCGGTGATGCCAGTGCTGGCTGGGGCGGTGACTATGGTCTTGACCGACAAGTATTTTGGGACCTCTTTCTTTGATGCCGCTGGGGGCGGCGATCCGGTGTTGTTCCAGCATATCTTCTGGTTCTTTGGCCACCCCGAAGTCTACATCATGATCTTGCCTTCGTTTGGCATTATCTCCGCGATTGTGCCCGCATTCAGCGGTAAAAAGCTGTTTGGTTACCACTCGATGGTATACGCCACGTGCAGTATCGCTCTGCTCTCTTTCTTAGTCTGGGCGCACCATATGTTTACCACTGGTATGCCGGTGTTCGCCGAGCTATTTTTCATGTACTGCACCATGCTCATCGCGGTGCCCACTGGGGTGAAAGTGTTTAACTGGGTCGCGACCATGTGGCGAGGTGCCATGACCTTTGAAACGCCGATGTTGTTTGCGATTGCCTTCATTATCCTCTTTACCATAGGTGGGTTTTCCGGCTTGATGCTGGCGATTGTCCCCGCCGACTTCCAATACCATGATACCTACTTTGTGGTCGCGCACTTTCATTATGTGCTGGTGTCTGGCGCGGTGTTCTCGATTATGGCCGCTGCCTATTACTGGCTACCGAAATGGACCGGACATATGTATGACCAGCGGCTGAGTTTGTGGCATTTCTGGTGTTCGGTTATCTCGGTCAATGTGCTGTTTTTCCCGATGCATTTCCTCGGGCTTGCGGGGATGCCACGCCGAATTCCCGATTACGCGATTCAATTTGCCGATGTGAACCAAATCGTCTCGATTGGTGGCTTTGCGTTTGGCCTGTCGCAACTGATTTTCTTGTGGCTGGTGATCAAATGTATTCGCGGGGGTGAACAAGCGGCGGCGAAGCCTTGGGAGCGAGCCGAAGGCTTAGAGTGGACGGTTCCAAGCCCGGCGCCACATCATACCTTTGATACTCCGCCGAAAATTGACTAGGGGGCGCTATGAGTCTCGCCAATCACGCCAATCAAAGATTAACCTTAAAGCTGGTGGCTGCGGTGGTGGCGATGTTCGGCTTTGGTTTTGCGCTGGTGCCTTTGTATGACGTGATGTGCGAAGCGCTAGGAATCAATGGCAAAACCAACAGTGAGTCGGTTTTGCAGCCGCAAGGGATGGTGCCTGATACCTCAAGGGTGGTGCGCGTCGAGTTTATGGCCCACAACCACCATAACGTCCCCTGGCGGTTTGAGCCGGAGAGAATGTCGATGGATGTTCATCCGGGCGAAGTGATTCAAACCGCCTATCGAGCTGAAAATATCTCTGCACGCGACATTGTTGGGCAAGCCGTGCCTTCCGTCTCTCCCGGAATGGGCGCCAGTTATTTTAACAAAATCGAGTGTTTCTGTTTCAACCAGCAACCACTAAAGGCTTCGGCGAGCGCTGAGATGCCGCTGATCTTTTATATTGAACCTGATATTCCCGAGTCGATTCACACACTGACGTTGTCCTATACCTTGTACGATATCAGTGAGCAAGCGACGGTGACCGAATTCGCCAAGGCGTCAACTTCACAAAGCCCTGACGCCGTGCAAGGAGCAACGCCATGAGTTCAAAACATCAACCCTATTATGTTCCAGCCCAAAGCAGCTGGCCGATAGTCGGAGCCATCGCCCTGTTTTTGATTGCCGTTGGCGCAGGGCTGACAGTGCAAAATATGGATGAGGGTGGGGATGGCAGTGTGTTTGGCAAGCTCATTCTGCTGTCGGGGTTTCTATTCCTGCTCTATATGTTTGCCGGGTGGTTTAGCCATGTCATTGCTGAATCAATGAGTGGTAAGTATTCCGCGCAGCTTTCACGGTCTTTTCGTCAAGGGATGAGCTGGTTTATCTTCTCTGAAATCATGTTTTTTGGCGCCTTCTTTGGTGCGCTGTTTTATGCACGCATGATTTCGGTCCCTTGGCTGGGTGGCGCGGGTAATAATGCTATGACAGCCGAAGTGTTATGGCCCACCTTTGAAGCGATATGGCCACTGACTCTGACCCCAGGTGGCGAAACTACCACTGCGATGCCTTGGCAGGGGTTACCCTTAGTCAATACCATCATCTTACTTACGTCCTCGATTACGCTGCATTTTGCCCACGTCAGTTTGGAGCAAAACAAACGCATGGCACTGATTGTTTGGTTAGAAATTACCATCGTCTTAGCCTGCTTCTTCTTGTACTACCAAGGTGTGGAGTACGTTCACGCCTATCAAGATCTCGGCTTAACGCTGCAATCTGGTATTTATGGTAATACCTTTTTCTTGTTGACCGGTTTCCACGGTATGCACGTGCTATTAGGGACGATTTTCTTAATTGTGCTGCTGGCAAGAGTGGCGAAAGATCACTTTACGCCGAGCAATCATTTCGCGTTTCAGGCAGGCAGTTGGTATTGGCATTTTGTCGATGTGGTCTGGTTGTGCCTATTCATCTTTGTCTACGTTATTTAACTCGGGTAGAGAGACTAGAAAGGGCGACTGTTGGGCTCAATTAGCCCACTGAGCAGGGCGGCGACCAACAAAATGATCGCGAGGGCAGAGAGAAAAACACGGCGGCCGAGGTAGAAACTCATCGGTTTATCATCAGGACTGGAGTCTTGTTGTTCTTCCTGCTCGCCCTTGACCATCTCGAACATGGCTCGACCAAGGTTTATTAAGATGAAAAGCAGTAGCAGAAGCAGTAATAGCTTAAAGATAAACACCATAACGAGTTCCTTTGCGGCTCGGTTTATAACATTACGTTTTGTCGGGGCTTGTCTGTTAACTGTGGTTGCGTTTTGGCTATTGATCAACTTGGGTTTGTGGCAGCTCTCAAGAGCGGATGAAAAAAGTGCGATACAGCAAAGAGTTAGTGAGCGAGAAAATTTGGCTCCGATTGCGCTATCGGCACTCAGCCCCCAACAACTCATCCAGCCGACAGGCCTCAAAGTGACGTTTTTGGCAACACCGGTGGCCGGCAAGTATCTGCTGCTCGATAACCAACATTTTTCAGGTGAGGTTGGCTATTTGGCGCTGCAACTGATGCGCACAGAAGACAATCAGTGGGTATTGTTAGAGCGCGGGTTTGTTGGTGCCCCTTCGACTCGCGAGCAGCTTCCTGCCGTAAAATGGCTGACAGAACCAAGACAGGTGGTTGGCCGAATCTACCGCAAGTCTTTCAACCCGCTCAGTCAAGATCTGTTTATGGAGCGTGGGGAAACAAGTCGGATTCAAAATCTAAATTTCGCCCAACTAGAGAGTGAGTGGCAAATGACGTTAGAACCTTATGTGGTGCAGCCCATTGAACCCAATTGGCCCTATCCTCAGCCATGGCAACCCATCTCGATGAATGCTGAGAAGCACCAAGGTTACGCCGTGCAGTGGTTTGCGATGGCGTTTGTATTGGCGCTGTTGTCACTTTTTTTACTGGTTAGGACACTCAAGCAAGGAGCTCGCTATGATTAACCCAGTGTATCGAGGTCGATTGATTTTTATCGCATTAGTGCTGCTGTTCGCTCTGCCCGCGGTGATCGCCAAAACTGTGCTCAGTCAGCATTGGTATCAGTCAGGGGTGACCAACAAAGGGGTGCTGATTGAACCTACCTTGACCCTTTCTGCGCTCGATATCGACAGTCCGTTGCTGCACAAACAGTGGCAGTTGGCTTACGTGGTGCCTGAGCAGTGCGATGCCTTTTGCCAGCAGCAAATTTATCTGCTGGGGCAAAGTCATATTGCGCTTGGCAAGTATCAACAGCGTGTGCAGCCGGTGTTAATCACTACCCCGAGCAGCGCTAAGTCTTCACCTAGCTGGGATGCGTTTTCCAAGCTTCAAGTCGCACCCAGTTTTACTGAGCATGTGGGTCAGTTTGAGTTCGTGATCGTCGATCCATTAGGCCAGTTGGTGATGCGCTACCCCAAAGCTGAGTCTGAGGAACAGCTTACCGCCCAAAGCAAAGGGCTACTGGCAGACCTACGCAAACTGCTTAAGTTGTCTCGTGTTGGTTAATGGCAAGGAGTGCCGAGATGAAGTTGATACATCTAGTTAGATTGAGCCTAATGGTGACTTTTATTGTGGTGATGTTGGGTGCCTACACTCGGTTGGCGGATGCAGGATTGGGCTGCCCCGATTGGCCCGGATGTTATGGTCACTTAACTGTGCCGAATGAAACCCATGAAATCGCTTTGGCGCAGTCTTTATTTCCCAGCTTAGTTATTGAAGAAGATAAAGCTTGGCTGGAGATGATCCACCGTTACGTCGCCGGTGCTTTAGGTTTGATCGTCTTTGCGATTACTTTTGTCGGCTTGAAAACGCGCCAACTGCCCCTGTTTCTATCGGTCGCGGTAACCACTGTAGTGGTGTTTCAAGCCTTGCTAGGGATGTGGACGGTTACTATGAAGCTGATGCCCATTGTCGTAATGGGGCACTTGTTGGGAGGCTTTACCTTGTTTAGCTTGCTGGCTCTCTGCCATTGGCATTTGCAGCGGCAAAGCTCCATCGAACCCAGTCCTTCAGTTCCGCAACGTTTACGTCCATTGGCTGTCGTCACCCTATTGGCGGTGGTGGCTCAGATCGCGCTGGGCGGGTGGACATCGTCAAACTATGCGGCGCTGATGTGTACCAGTTTACCGATCTGTGAGGGCAACTGGACAGCTTATCTCGACTTTGCCACCGCGTTTGATTTGATACAACCGCCACAAGAGAGCTATGAGTTTGGCACGCTAGATTATGCCGCTCGAATGACGATTCATGTCATCCACAGGTTCGGAGCCATGGTGGTCAGTGTGCTGGTGCTGATGCTGGCATATCGGCTGTATAGCACCGGCCAGCCTGAGCTGCGTAAACTGACGCTTGGCTTACTCGTCATGCTAGCGGTGCAAATTGGTTTAGGGGTAGGTAATGTCCTGCTAAGTCTGCCATTGGTTATTGCGGTGGCGCATAACTTGGGGGCGGCATTACTGCTGCTAACGGTACTTCGCATTAACTATCTGCTTTGGGCTGCGCGCGAACCGCGTCTGGTTAGGTCAAATTCGTTGTCTAAGGAGAGCGTCCATGAGTAAGACTATTTCATTAAACACGACCAGTGAAAAAGGGATTTGGAAGAGCTACCTTACCTTGACCAAGCCTAAAGTGGTGGCGCTGATGCTGCTAACGGCGCTGGTGGGAATGTGCTTAGCGGTGCCGGGGGCGTTGCCGGTTCAAGCTTCTGTGCTTGGCCTGATAGGAATCGGCTTGATGGCCGGCTCGGCAGCGGCTTTCAATCATCTTATTGATCAAAAAATCGATGCCATTATGGCGCGGACTTATCAACGCCCTCTACCTCAGGGTAAGCTGCGCTCCGTTCATGTGTTCTCTTTTGCGGCGTCACTGGGCTTGGTTGGATTTTTCATCTTATACGTAGGCGTGAATGCGCTGACCGCTTGGCTAACTTTCGCCAGCCTGCTGGGTTATGCCGCGGTTTACACGCTCTATTTAAAACGAGCCACACCGCAAAATATTGTGATTGCAGGCATTGCTGGGGCGATGCCTCCATTATTGGGCTGGACTGCCGTGACTGGAGAGATGCATGCCAATGCGTGGCTATTGGTGATGATTATCTTCATCTGGACGCCGCCTCATTTTTGGGCACTCGCCATTCATCGCAAAGAGGATTACGCCAAAGCTGACATTCCAATGTTGCCAGTCACCCATGGGGTGGAATACACCAAAACCTCGATTTTACTCTATACCGTGCTATTGGCGATTGTCTGCACTCTACCCGCCTTGGTCGGCATGGCTGGCCTTGTTTACTGGGTCGGCGCCATGTTACTTAGCGCTGGCTTTATTTATCACGCTTGGAAGCTGAAGTTTCGCCCACAAGCAAACTCGGCAATTGAAACCTTTAAGTTCTCTATCTATCAGTTGATGCTGCTGTTTATGTTGTTGCTGCTTGACCATTATTGGGCAGGATTTTAATGGTTTTGAGCAGCAAGAGGCATCTCAGTGTGGGTGTAATTATTAATTTACAGTCTATGTAAAATGTAAAAACAGCAGAAATATTGCCTTTTATTGAAAATAGTGGTTGCAAGCTTGGTTTTTGATAGATAAGTTACAGAGACAGGACCAAGATAGCGTGAGCGTTTTTTCACCACCTTTTTTGAGTGTCGCGCTCCATTAAAGAGAAATAGGAAGAAGTAAGCAATGTTTCAAACCGATGATGTACGAATTAATAAAGTCAAAGAATTATTACCACCAGTTGCCGTTTTAGAGAAGTTTCCTGCGACAGAATCTGCTGCTTCGACTACGTTTCGTTCACGTGAAGCCATTTCTAATATTCTAAAGGGCAAAGATGATCGCCTGTTGGTGATCATCGGCCCATGTTCAATTCATGACCCAGAAGCGGCGATTGAATACGGTAAGCGACTAAAAGTACTGCGTGATGAACTCGGTGATCGCCTAGAAGTCGTGATGCGCGTCTACTTTGAGAAACCACGTACCACGGTGGGTTGGAAAGGTCTGATCAATGACCCTTATCTGAACGATACGTTTAAAATCAATGATGGACTGCGTATGGGCCGCAAACTGCTGCTCGACCTGACCGACATGGGCATGCCAACGGCGAGTGAGTTCCTCGATATGATTTCACCGCAATACGTTGCTGACCTTATCAGCTGGGGTGCCATTGGCGCGCGCACCACTGAGTCTCAGGTGCACCGTGAACTGGCGTCGGGTATCTCATGTCCAGTGGGCTTTAAAAACGGCACCGACGGCAACATCAAAATTGCTTCAGATGCGATTCGTTCAGCCAGTGCCTCGCACCACTTCCTGTCAGTGACTAAATATGGCCACTCTGCGATCATTGAAACGGCGGGTAACCCAGATTGTCATATCATTTTACGTGGTGGTAAAGAGCCAAACTACAGTGCCGACCATGTTGGCGCGATCAAGCAAGAGCTGGAAGCCTCTGGCCTACCTCAGAAAGTGATGATTGACTTTAGCCATGCCAACAGCTCGAAGCAGTATCAACGTCAAATGGTGGTGGCTGACGATGTCGCCAGCCAAATCTCTGGGGGTGAAGAGGCAATCTTCGGTGTGATGATTGAATCGCATTTGGTTGAAGGTCGTCAGGATCTGGTTCAAGGTGAAACCTTAACCTACGGCCAATCTATTACCGATGCGTGTATCGGTTGGGATGACACCGAAAAAGTACTTCGCCAACTGGCTGACGCTGTGGCAGCGCGTCGCAACAACAAGTAACCATATTATGTAAAAAAGCTCCCTCGGGAGCTTTTTTGGTTTTTATGCCACTAAATTGATGGCTATTTGATATTAGCGCCCCACATAGGCCACCACCACCTTGTCTTCCCCTAACGTTCTTGAGAACACATAGGCATTCTGGTTAGCAATCTGTTTGTGCACCCCAGCGCCAATCGCAGGGTGACTCTGGCGGAACTTGCCTAAGATTTGCCAGTGTGATAACAACTGCTGGCGCTGCTCATCCAGTTTCCACACCATATCCGAGCGCGTGCCTTGATGGAAATCATCTGCGTATGGACCTAGCTCTCGACCCACTTCATCACCGTAGTAAATCTGAATCGCGCCAGGGCTCAGCAGCAGCGCATTGGCTGCATTACGTTGCATGTCAAAGGATTTAAAGCGGTTGAAGAATAGCTCAGTGTCGTGTGATGACATATAGCTAACAGGCGTGAAGTCTGGCGTCGATTGAATGGAATCCGCGTAGTTCTGATAGACATCCTGCATCTGGCTGAAACAGGCCGCGCCTTTGTCGAGCTTTTTCTGCATATCGAAGTTGATCAACGCATCAAAGCCTTGATCGGCATAGGGCGAACGGTAGGCCGAGTGTCCCCATACTTCACCCATCATCCAAAATGGTTCGCCTTGTTGGCCGTTCTGTGCGCGCCACTGTTCGAGGCTTTCGCTGGCGGTCTGTTTCAGTTGGAGCCACACATCCCCTTCGACGTGTTTCACGGTATCAACTCGAAACCCATCAATGCCGAAACGTTTCACCCAGTCGGATTGCCATTCCACCAAATAATCGGCGACTGTATAATTCTCTCGCGCCTGTACGCGTGTGCCAGGGTTATTCAATAACCACTGTGGCGGTGTCACGGTTTGCTCTGACTCGGTTTGAAAGTCAGGCAACCCAGCTAAGTTCATCGTGGTATCGCTGCTGCCTGGCTGTGGGTAGCCTGGTAGACCCGCACGCACCCATTCTGGTCCCCACCAAGTTGCCCACTGCTCGCTTTGATAGTCAATCGCGTTGTTAAAACTGTGCCAGTTCTCTCCAGCCTTTGGCGCCCATTGGGCCCATTGGTTTGGCATTTTGTCACGGTTGACCACTTGAATATTATCAAGCTGAAGGTCGGCCAATGTCGCATAGCCAGCATGGTTGAGGACAGCGTCGAGCAATATTTTGATCCCTCGTTTATGTGCCTCTGTGACTAGCTGACGAAGATCGTCTTCGCTGCCAAAGTTTTGATCGATCTTGGTGAAATCTCGCGTCCAATAGCCATGGTAGGAGTAGAAAGGAAAACTGCCACTCTCGCCGCCGCCAACAAAGCCGTGTACCTGCTCAACGATGGGCGACAGCCAAATCGCATCGGTACCTAAACTCTGAATGTAATCTAGCTTCTCAATCACCCCTTTAAGATCGCCACCGTGAAAGGTGCCCACTTCTTGTTGGTTATCTTTTTGCCGTCCGTAACTTTGATCGTTACTGCTATCGCCGTTATGGAAGCGGTCCACCATAACAAAGTAAATATTGGCGTTGTGATAGCTAAACTCGGGAGCAGTCGCCGGGGTATCAACGGCTTCAAGTAACACTAAGCCGCCGCTAGTTGCAGAAGGCGTCAGTGTGACTTGGCCATTTTTGACGACCACCTCTTGGCCGCTCAATGCATCCCTAAGTCGCGTTCCCTCCGCAAATGTGGCGTCTAAGGCGATAGTCACTTCATCACCGCTATAGACTTCGCATTGAACATTCGGGATTGGGCGGACAAAGGTTTTGCTGCTCTTTTTGGCCTCACGGGCGACTGTTAAGGTGTGGTTCTGCGCATCATACGCAAAAGAGTAGTCGCCGTTAAAGCGTATCTTCAGCGGCAATTGGGTCTCTTTGCCACAGTTTAAGTTTAGTGGACGGCGAAATTTTACTTTCTGCTCAGCTACCTCAGCACACTGACCATCGATACCTGTAATAGTGATTTGGTAGGTGTCTTTAGTGAGTGGCAGTACGATTGGCTCTCCGCTATGCAAGGGAAAATCTCGGCTGGTAGTGGTGGTCGACAGCGTTAGGCTTGGGCTGGCCATCACAGCCGTGCTTATGGCGCACGCCAGCATAGTGATGGGATAAGTTACAGAGTTGTTCACGTTACATCCTTGATGTTGTTGCTTTTATACTCATTTACCTTATCTGCCTGTTTATCACTCGACATCATTCCTCCTTTCTACGCCCTAAAAACAGAGCTATTTCACAGTTCACCGAGGAAAGGATGAGTAGCTGATGAAATGTAGCGAATCACCCTTATGGCTCGATGTGAATTGAGGCTAAAGATGTTTCAAAGTTGAGATTTTTGGTCATTTATTTTCCACATTTGTCGTGTTGGATCTTTTGTGTACCCCAGCTTTACTTGGATTCACTCATATTAGTTAAGTCTTATTAACTTATAGGTTGATATTTAAGAGTGGTTTTGTGAGCAAAGTTTGTTACTTTTAGCGCATAACTTTAAAAATGAAACAAAATATTACTATGCCCTAATGCTGTTTTGGGGTGATTTATCGGGGACCTTTATGGATGTAGATGTTGTACGCCAGCCTGCTGTTGTAAAACAGGTGAGTGGTGATGTAGTCGTTGTAAACCCTCAAGGTGTTGCAAGAAAAGTGTCAGTCGGTGATGCAGTGAACTCGGGTGAAATCATCCTCACATCCAATCAGTCGAACCTACTGCTAGAAAACGCCAGAGCAGAGTTTAGTGTTGATGCGAATAGCATCGCCGTTGAAGATGGCCTAAACGGCTGGGGCACAGCACCTATTGCCGGCGAAGTCAGCTTTGACCCATCGCAGCTCAATAACGCGGCATTTACGCCAGAAGAGCTAGCGGCCATTCAAGATGCAATTTTGGCGGGCGCCGACCCGACAGAGATCCTCGAAGCAACCGCCGCAGGTGGCTCAGCGGGCTCTGCCAACGCAGGTTTTGTCACCATCGACTACAATGGTGCAGAAGTGTTGGCGAGCACCTTCTTTGAAACCTCAGGTTTTTCAACCCAAGCCGTCGATGACAATGACGATTCGCAACGTCCGTTTGTGTTTGCCAATGGTGGTGAATCCATAAGTAGCACTTTAACCGAAGGCGCTTTCTCGCTCGGTACCTATCCTCAATCGACGACCAATTCGGTGACGATTACCGCAGGCGATTTGGCCCTTGATGCAGGTTCGTTTGTGCCGAAATCTGTTTCTCTGGCGTCACTGTTGAGCGAGCTCAATTCAGACATCACATCTAACGGCCAAGCGGTGAGCTTTAGCTATGACTCTACGCAAAATGCCATTGTCGGTGTTCTCAATGGAGAGCAAGTACTCACTATTGCAATTGAAGCCAATAATCTCGGAGATGATGTTTCCCTAGATCTGGTCACAACCGTCTACCAGCCCATAGATCATATTCCTTCTGTCGGTGGCGGTCAGGTTGCGTTTAGCAATGATCAAATTGTTATCTCGTTTGAGCTTGAGGGCAAAGACAGCGGCGGCAATGCGATTCGAACCCCGATTGATGCTCAAATCACGATAGCGGATGGCGCTAATGCTGAGTTTACCTCCATTGACAATGCTGCGGTCTATGAAGCGGGGCTGGTGGATGGCTCTGTTGTCGGCCCAACTAACACTGAATTTACTGGTAGCTTGAATGGTGCGTTGGGCAGTGATCAGATTACGCAGATGCAGATTGATGTCGATGCGTTTAATGCCGCGCAGCAGCAGTCAGCAATTACTGCCCAAGGTCAAGTGATGACTCTCGAAGCCGTTGACGGCCAGTCGGGCGTATATTTGGGTTACATCCTGCTTGGCGATAAGCGAGTCGATGTCATCAAAGTCACGATTGGTCCGGTAACTAACAGCGATACCGCCTTTAGCGCAGAGTACAAAGTCGAGCTTCTGGATGAGCTTGACCAGCGTCAGCAGGGAATGGACACGCTAACGATTTCACTACCGGTTTACGTGACCGATGCGGATAATGACCAGTCACAACGCTCGCAGTTAGTGATTAATGTCGGCGATGACCAGCAGGTGGTGGTTGACAGCAGTTTAAGCCTTACAGAGCCAGAATATGGGTCGACGCAGGCGAGCAGCGAAATCGATGTGATTAGCCAAGCGGGTGCCGATCATGGTCAAGTGACCTCGTTCACCTTTGATGACAAGGTGTACCTGCTTGAAGAGGGAAGAACCGAGTATTCCGTCGCCGATGGCACAGTTAAATTGAGTGCCGATGGCAAGCTGTCATTTGTTGCCAATAGCGATCTTGACCACTCGGCGGGCGACACCATCCAGCACACCATGGTGGTCACTGTGACCGACCAAGACGGTGACCAATTGACCAGTAAGGTTGATATCACCATCGCCGATGGGCAAGACCCAGTGATCAGTGGCATTAGCGGCGCAGAATTGTTCGAAGCTGGGCTAGACCATGGTTCGAAAGTGGGTGACACGGACATAACCGCGACGGGCAAGATTGATTTCCTCACGGGTAGCGATCAAGTGGTCTCGATGGGTATTGATGTCGATGCTTTCAATCGTTCATCAACACTGACATCCGCAGGTCAGAAAGTGTTACTCGAACAGGACTCGGCAGGAGTCTATAAGGGTTATATCAAGCTCGGGGATAAACAGATCGAGGTGTTGACCATCAACTTAGAAAAGCTGGGTGAGTATCGGGTGACACTACACAAAGAGGTCGACCACCCTGCTCAAGGTCAAGATAGCCTTGATATCGCCATTCCTGTTTATGTGGTGGACAGCGACAATGACCACTCAGCGCCGAGTCAGTTGATGGTGCGTATTGGCGATGATCTGCAAGTCGTTGCCAATGGCAGCTTAAGTGTGACCGAGCCAAACCATGAGAGTACAGCAACCAGCAACCAAGTTGACGTGATCACTCATGCTGGTGCCGACCAAGGTAAGGTTAGCGCGTTCACATTTGATGGCACTCCGTACACAGTGAGTTCGGGCCAAACCCACTACTCGGTTACCGATGGTACCGTGGTGATCACCACAGATGGACGATTATCCTTTGTTGCCAACAGTAATCGGGACCACTCTAGCAGTGAAACCATCCAACATACCATTGTTGTCACGGTCACCGACCAAGATGGTGATACGCTCACCAGCACGGTAGAGCTTGCCATTAAAGATGGCAGCAACCCCGTCATCAATAGCATCAGCGCAACTGAGCTGTTTGAGGGCGGCCTCAGTGATGGCTCAACGCTTGGTGGAATCGTGACGACAGCCAGCGGTTCGATTGATGTGGCGACGGGCAGTGACAAAGTGGTCGCACTGCACATAGATCTCAATACGCTCAATAGCAGTTCGACGCTCACCTCTGCTGGGAAGCCAGTGGTGTTTGAGGCGTTGTCATCCGGCGTGTATCGCGGCTATATCACCACCGATACGGGTAAAGAGATCGACATACTTTCGATTCAGCTCGATCAAACTCACTTTGATAAATACCAGGTGACATTGCTTGATCAAGTTGACCATCCGACCCAAGGGCAAGATAACCTAGTCGTTAACCTTCCGGTAATCGCGGTCGACAGCGATGGGGATCATTCTTTAGCGGTCAACTTACCGATTAAGTTGGTCGACGATACACCTACCTTAGCCAATATTAGCCAGACTCATGTTGTCGATGAGGATGACCTTGCCACTGTCGGCTCTGATCAGAGTCAGCGACCACAAGTTAGCGGCACATTCGATGTGAGTGAAGGCGCAGACAGTGTCGTTAAATATCAACTCGCTGATGCGGATAAAATTCTTGAAGATTTGACCAGTGGCGGTGAAGCGCTCTCATGGCGCGCTGTGACCCAAAGTGGGACCGAGTTTAGTTACACCGCGGAAACCGCAAGCGGAGAGGCGGTGTTTAGCATCGTTTTCGACACGGCTGACAATAGTTACCGTTTTGAACTGGTTAAATCCCTCGATCACCTTGCTGGTGGTGGAGAAAACAGTGTTCAGCTCAATTTTACTATCAAGGCCACTGACTTTGATGGCGATGAGAGTAATGTGATCACTCTGCCGATTCGCGTGGTTGATGATATTCCGACCTTAACGCAGCAGTCGCTAACCGTTGAAGAGGGAGAGCACTGGAGCAATACCGTCCAACTGTTTGCCGCCCAAACAGATAAGGGCGCCGACAATGCTGCTTTGACCTCGATTGAGGGTACCCAAGATAGTCATGGCGTACAAATTGTCTTTAGGGAAGGCAATGGTGACCTTGCATCCAGCGTTGATTTGGCGTCAGGTTCTCACGATCTGTTTGTGTATGAACAGACCACAGGTTCAGATGGTCAGGTTACTCAGCGTCATATAGGCTGGCTAAAAGTGGATACCGATGGCTCAGTGACATTCGCTGCTGCTCCAAACCTTAAGCACAGCGGCGACGAGATTAAGTTTACCGTCAATCTAACCGCGACCGACGGCGACAAAGATACTTCTGTCGTGCCATTAGACATCACCATTACCGACCATAAAGCGCAGCCGATTGCTTTGGCAGTCAAAACCTTTGAAGATGCTGGTCGCGATAGCCAAATTAAATACGCGACAGGCGATGAGCCAGAGCGAGAAAACGCGCAAGACAATCAACAAGGCTTGGCCGACTCGCCGGCCAAAGTGGCGTTAGCGGTGAACTTGTTTGACCAAGATAACGCAGAAAAAATTGGCCAGCTAGTGATTCAACATGGCCAGCATCGCGGTAGCTTTTTCTATCTAAAAGACGGTGTGTACCATCAGTTAGAGACCAATGCAGATGGCGACTTAGTGTTGGCAAAAGATCAGATTGTGCAGAGCTTTAGCACAACGGACGGCCATACCACCGCCACGATTGAAAACCTCTATTTTGTGCCGGATCGAAATCTTTCGACCAATGGCCGAGGGGTAGACATCAACTATCAGCTGCAAATCGATAACCATGGAACGCTAGATCATACCTTGGACTCGAGCTTCAATATTGAGGTGGAGAGCGTTGCAGATATCGCAACCTGGGATGATGGCAACAGCCAATATCATTACGTGTTAACCGAAGATGGCGATAGCGCCAAGTTAGATCTTCAAGCGGTAACCCAAGATAGCACCAGACCAGAAACCATTCGTTATGAGCTGCGAGTGACTGACGGAGCAGGGCATTTTGAGCTGATTGGTAAAGATGGCAATCCGCTGAGTGCAGATAAAAACGGCGTTTATCATGTCTCGTCAAAAGACATAAATGCCATTCAGGTCAATCCAGATGACCATTTCGCCGGCACCATTAAGCTTGAAGCGGTTGCTGTCACCCGGGAGCGCAACAATCCATTGGCGGGTAAGCGCGAGGCACATTCAGAGCCAAAAGAGTTGGTCTTTGATGTCACGCCGCAGGCGGATAAAGCCAGCTTTAGCGTTAGTCGCATCCATATTTTTGAAGATAACGCCGCCTCGCAAGATACGCTAGACCCGACTAGCGATCGCAATCCACTGACGCTTGATGAAGTGATTTCCATGTCGCCTTCGTTAGACGGTGACGGCTCGGAAACCCTGTATGTGCGTATTTCGGATCTCACCCAAGGCGCTCAATTAAAGTGGGCGGGAGCGGGCAGCAGTCTTATCACTGAGGTGACAGAGAATGGCCACACTTACCAAGAAATTGCCTACGACCAGTTGCACAACGTCGAAGTGATCCCGAAGTTACATAGTAACGAGGATTTTACCTTTAAGGTGACGGGTGTGGTCAAAGATAGCGCCACTCTGACTAGTGGTGTGGCGGTAAATGAGCAAGTTCTTGAGACCAAAACGGTTAACGTTGAGGTCAAAGGGGTGGTGGATATTCCCAAAGGGGATGCTTCCGGCTCGGGATGGACCAGCTTCGAAGAAAACGGCCAGCAGGGTCTGGAAATTACCGTCAAGGAAAACAACGACGCGAAGTTGAACTTCACTATTCACTCTGGCGAGCATGCGGATAACAGCAATGATCACTCCGAGTCTGTGACTGTGTTGCTGTCAAACATTCCACCGGGTGTGGTTATCGAAGACGCTGATGGCAAGGTTATCGATCTCAACTTTACCGGTTACGATGCCAATGGCCAGCCCGTTTACGAGGCCAACATCACTCAAGAACAAAACCAGACCGGTATTATTATCAAACCGGTGCACTCGTCGACTGAGAATATCGATTTAACCGCCACCATTATTGTCACGGAAAATGACGGCCACAGCCGAACGTTTGAGCAGTTAGTACGGGTCAAAGTTGAGCCTGCGATTAATACCACCCAAGACTATCTAAACAGCTCACAAGGTGATGAAGATAGCCCAATCAATATTCGCTGGTATCCGGAAGGGGTCGATTACCCAGACAGTGATGAACATGTCACATCGATTACCATTAGTGGTATCCCTGACGGAGCGACCGTCTATGTGGCAGGAACGCTAGTTAATGTCATCAATGGCAGCATCAACATCACATCAGCCAGCGGTCAGTCGGTGCAAGACTTTACTCAGGATGCGCTCAAGCCTGGTTTTGTGCAGATTGTACCGGCCAAAGACTCGAGTACTGACTTTGTGTTGCAAACCGAAGTCAAGATTGAAGAGGTTAACCATGAGCATGCGATTGGCCAGCCCACGAATGAGATAGAGCGCGCGCAAGCGACCTTGCACGGAACGATAACTGTCAAAGTGAATCCGGTTGTCGAGCCACGAGATGCCAATAATCGACTGGTGGTTGAGAGCGAAGCGGGCGTTGCAGGCAGCAGTGTTGCCGCCAATCCGGACGGCAGTATTCACTTCACCACCAACAGCGCTAAAGCGAATCAAAGCGGAGAATTTGTGATTCGTTATCAAGAGACGGATGACTCTGGATCAGCGGGTGAGCCGAATGAAGTGGTGACTCAGCTAGTGGTGCAGTTTAGCGTGACTGGTGAGCAGGTGATGGACCAGTTGTTTATTGATGGCGCCGTTTACGAAGGCGCTGGGCGCTGGGTTATCACTAATGAACAAGCATTTAGCATTAAAGCGCCCAATGGTTTGTCTTATTCGCTCAACGGCAAGCAACACAGTGATATCGGACTGACGATCTTCGCCGAAGTGGTAGATAAAGGGGATGACGGCAGTAAGCGCAGTGATGTCGAGCAACGCTCTACCAGCGTCACTTTGTCGTTTCCTGCGCATCTTGATGACGGTGATTACAAAGCCGGTGAACTTGATTTGACCGACAATCAAATCGTGACAGGCACCGAGGATACGCAAATAGACCTTGGCACGCAGCTTGAGCCTCTATTGAAAGTGCTATCTCATGATGGTCACGAAGATGTTATTACACTGGTTATCGATAGCAATACCTCGGTGGGTAAGATTGGTATCGAAGGCGCCAGTGAAGACTTTACCGATGGTCGGTATGTGTTCAAAGCGACACTCACCGCAGACGGCAAGATCGCCGGTTTGGATGGGCTAACCATTACTCCGCCGAAAGACTACTCGGGTGATTTTGAGTTGCCGATTACCGTGATCACGACCGACAGAGTGTCGGGCGACGAACTCACTCGCGCTGAGTCGGTGGTGGTTCAAGTTAAGCCAATCGCTGATGTGCAGACGGACCACGCGCCCACAATCAAGGTTGAGGTGACAGGCTCACTCGACGACAGCTTCAATCCTATCGACCAAGATGGGCAAGCGGGCGCCGATAAACTGGGTTATGAAGACAGCTACATTCAGCTTGCCTTTGGCTCGGTGTTTGCCGACCAAGTCACGGGCGTTGAGGGAGGCGTGGAAGCGCTGACAGCGATGACCTTGTCACTCGCAGATCCAACGCTTGGACAATTCTACGATCGCAGTGGGCATGCGCTTGGAACCACAGTGACCTTTAGTCAGCAACAGATTGCAGCAGGCGCGCTCGATGAGGTGTTGTTTAGAGCAAACCACAACACCCCAACGGCCAACAACCAAAACAAGGTATTGGTCGATGTTAGCGCTCAAGTCACCGATAGTGCACAGTTTAACGTCCCAGGGCATCAAGGCTCAGCCGAACACAAAGATACCTTTACCTCACAAGTGAGCTTTGAAGTGACTCCGGTACTCGACCCAGTGGTTGTCACCGGACCTGGAAGCGATCCGAGTCAGGTGATTGAGATTGTCGGGGATGAAGACCAGGCGATTTCGTTAGGGAGCACTTCTGGTTCTGTCGCAATCCAGCTCACTGATACCGATGGCTCAGAAAGCTTTATTTCGATTAAGTTTACCGGGGTACCGGATGGCTTCTTACTTAACGCAACCGATGGTTATACGGTGAAAAACAACGGTGGCGGCGAGTGGAGCGTAAAACTGCCAAGTGGCGTCAAAGACGAGATTGATCTGAGCAAGATTAGCGTTCAGCCGCCTAAGCATTTCAGTGGTACTGCGGAGTTTGGTGTCACGGTATTTACTCAAGAGTCACTACTGGGCGTACCCACGGCAGCGGCCAATCTTCCGAGCTTTAAGTTAACCGTCAATCCGATTGGTGACACGATTGATAGCGATGTCACCACCAGCGCATCTGGGATGGAAGGGCAAAATGTCGATATTGCCCTTAACGCAGCAGTGATTGATCGCGCTATGTCTGCTTCTGGCAGTGGGACTTACTTAGAAAACGGTGCCGAAACGCTGCGCGTGGAAGTGACGCAAGTGCCCGATGGTGCTTCCATCTATTATCCCGATGGCAAACTTGCAGACTATAACGCAAGCACTGGGGTTTGGACTCTGGAAATAGATGCCCAGCAACTGGATAAGATCATCTTTAACTCTGGTGACCATAACAGTGATCAAGGCAATGCGTTGGGGATTGATGGCCCGATTCATATTGCCATTCAGTCGGTGGACAATGGGGCACTTGGTCCTAAGTCTGAATTTGATGTCGATTTGGTGATTGATCCCGTCAATGACCAGCCAACCTTTGCCAACGTGATTGACTTAGCAACATCGGAAGATGTTCTAGGCGGCCTCGCAATCAATCAATTTTCGATTGCGGATATCGACGCCACCTATGACGACCCAGATGCCAGCTATCAGCTCACGCTGAGCGCAAGTTCAGGTGCATTTACTTTCCTCAGCGATGCGAACGTTCAGTTCAGCGTCGCCGCTGATGGCAGCTTGATCGCTACGGGTAAACTGGCGGATATCAATGCAGCTCTGGCGACGGGCAAGGTTATCTTTGTGCCTGAACCTGATTTTAATGGCCAAGTCTCTGTGAAAGCGGCCATCAATGATGGCGGTAACAACGGTACCCACATCCCCGGTGATAGCTCAACCTCGTCCACCAATCAGGCCGATTTTGTTATCAATGTAACGCCAGTCAATGATAAGCCGGTGCTCGATATTGACGATATTACCTCACACATTAATGAAGATGTTAACCAGCAGATCAGCGGCATTTCAGTCAGTGACGTGGACTATGTCGGCGCGTCCAGTAATGACTTAATGACAGTGACGCTGAGTATTAGTGACGGCACGCTCTCTTTGGTTAAGCCAGTAGGCTCGAGCGTGACTGCGACTGGCGAAGGCACTGACACACTCACTTTGTCGGGCACACTGACTGACTTAAACGCACTGCTGGATAAACCAAGTAGCGCTAGTGTTGGCGTCTTTGTCGATGCGAGCTCAGTGTCGGCCAATAGCATCGAACTCGAGGTGACGGCAAAAGACAGCTGGAACTCTTCTGGCCTGGCGCTTGAAGCGGATCCAAAGAGTTACACCATTGCCGTCAATCCGGTAGCCGACGCGCCGACGCTGTCGATGAAGCCTCAATATGATTACAACCGGCACATGACCGTCAGTCACAATGCCAGCCTCAATGGCATTGCGGTGGTGGGCATCATGGCCGCTCTAACCGATAGCAGCGAAGCGCTTACCCTGGAAGTGAAAGGCGTACCGGCGGGAGCAACGATTGAGAGCAGCACTGGTTGGGTCAGACCGGATGGTGATGTATGGCACGTGTCATCAGATGCTATTCAAGGCCTGACGATCAAAGGTGCGCCAGAGGGCGACCACACCTTGCAGCTCACGGCGGTTTCGGAGGCATCTTCCTCAGGCAGTGTGGTTGATCGGGCCGAATCTGCTCAGCATATCGATCTTAACTTAACCGTGGTTGATAGTTTGGCTGATTTGAACATTGATCAAAGCACCGCGACTCATGCAGTGCGACTGGAGGGCAGTGGCGCGAATAGCACGCTAACTGGTGGAAGTGGTGACGATCTGTTAGTCGGCGGTGACGGCAATGACACCCTTATCGGTGGCGCGGGTGATGACCATCTACAAGGCGGTGACGGAGACGATATCCTCTATGGCGGCTTAGGCTCAGATATTCTTGT